>JAOTUY010000132.1 GCA_029863625.1 Acidimicrobiia bacterium | reverse complement strand
AGCGCGAGAAAGCCCCAGTTGAAGGGGCTGTCGCATGGATAGCCTAGGCGGGGGGTTGGGGTGGAGGCGCCTGGATGGTTGACGCCGGTTCAGGTGGTGGCGAGTCGGTGCCGGTGGATCTTGAGCAGGTTGTGGACGGTGCAGATGAGCCGCCATTCGCTTGATGTAGCGTCGAGTCCTCTGCGGGTGAAGCGCCGGAACCCGAGGTTGGCTTTGACGTTCCCGAAAACCGTCTCGACGGTGGTCTTGCGTTTGGCGTAGGCGGCTGCACCGTTGTCGGTGGCGAGACGTTCAACCATATCGCGATGAACCTGGAACGAATCGGGGAGGCCACTGCGATGATTCTTGAGCAGCTTACGGACGGTGGTGGTGGATACCCCCAGCTCGGTAGCGGCTGCGGTGACGGTGGTCTCGGCACGGTCGAGACGTTCGATCACTTCTCTGCGTCGGGCGAGCCGGGGATCGTCAGGGTCGGTGATGCTCCCGGTCATGGGCATCGGGGTGATCAACACCTCAGCGTCGATATCTAAGGTGGCATTCGGGATGCTCCAATAGCCGGTGTCGGCAACGAACACCTCCGGTGGGTCGGCACCGTTGTCGGTGAGGTTCCCTTGTGCAGCGGCGACCATCGGTGCAAAGACAACCGAATCGCTAGCGGCGTTGGTGACCTCGGCAGCGACCACGATCTGATCCTCGCTGACGGCCGCCTGCGCGTTGTATCCCTGGATGAACCGGCGACCGTCTTTGATTACCCGGCTGTCAGGATCAGTGACATTGATCCTGCGGGTCCGAGCCGGGCTGGCCCACTTCGAGTTCGGGTCTGCCGGCCGGCCAGAGAGCTTGTGACCCAACTTGGCCTCCCTCGCATCCCGGGCCGCCTGATACGACTCGGCATCGGACGGGCCTTCGGCATCGAGCTGCCGCAACGCTTCACGCAACCGGGCCCTCCGGTCACTCCGATCCGCCCATTTCTCGGGTAGTTCGTCTCCGCGCCGATCCCCATATTCGAGATCTTCGGCAGCGTCGATCGCTTCGGCCTCGTCCAAGATCTCATCGACGATCTGGCGGCGAGTCGCCGACGAGCCGGCCGACACGTCGGCTTCGATCTTGGTGCCGTCGATCGCCACCACACCGGCCCGGACCAACCCCTCGGAGATACACAACGCCACCACCTGGGTGAACACACCGGCAATGGCGTCCTGGTGGCGGCGACGGAACCGAGCCAACGTGGCATGGTCCGGCTGCTGATTCGCTGCGATCACCCGAAATGCCACATCGCCACAAAGACGTTGCTCGATCCGGCGGCTGGAGCGTTCTCCCACACAATATGCATACAAGAGCACCCCGAGCATCACCTCCGGGTCATAGGCTGCGCCGCCACGACCATCAGCCCGCAACGACCGGTAGAAGCCCGACAGATCCAACTCGGCGACCACATCAACAATCAACCAGGCCAGATGATCGGCCGGCAACCAATCAGCCAACGACAGCGGCATCAACAACAACTGATCCCGATCCACAGAACGCACATTCACCATACGCACATGATCGCCGAACCCACCACAGAACGCGAGAACCATCGATTCATGCGACAGCCCCTTGAACTGGGGTCTTCCTGGGTGGAGGTGAGGGGATTTGAACCCCTGGCCTCTTCCGTGCGAGGGAACTTAAACCCGATTCGCCGACCTGGCTTGACACACAAAAGGCCCAGGTAGATGGGCAAATCCGATGTCTGTTGTTGTTGGCGGTAGTTGGCTCTTTGCGGTAGTCTTGCGGACGCAATGCGGACGCAGCGCGGACGCAATGCGGACGCAGCGCGGACGCAACATCAATGCCATCTTGACTGCGAAGAAACGAAGAAAGCCCCCGCGCCGCAGCAACGGCCGGGGGCACGGGAACACCTACAAAGGAGGTGCGCCGTCGAAACCTTACCGATCTCGATACCTGACGCCATCATCAGCCCTTCGACACAGCAGCGGATCGAGGAACTCGTCAACCAAGGGGCAATCTACGAACAAGCGTCACGGTCACCGAATACGCTTCGGAGCTACCGCTCAGACTGGAAACAGTTCGCAACTTGGGCCAAAGGTCTTGGAATCGTCCTAGACGCCGACCCCGACAACCTCGCTGAGCCCATCTCTCCAGACCTCGTCTATCTGTATGTCATTGACTCGGCAACCACTCGAAAGCCCCCAACGCTCGCAAGGCACCTTTCCGCGATCCGGCATTGGCATCACCGCAAAGACTTACCCTCCCCTACCGACCACCCGCGGGTGATGACCACTTTGGCCGGCATCCGCCGCACACACAGTTATCGTCGCCAACAGGCGCAGCCGCTCTACTTGGAAGATCTGAGGACCGCAATCAGTCTCCTACCGAACACGACGAAGGCTGCTAGAGATCGCGCAGCGCTCCTTGTTGGGTGGTGGGGCGCGTTCAGACGTTCGGAGCTCGTCGGTCTCAATGTCAGCAATCTCGAGGATCATCCTGAGGGACTGCTAGTCACGTTGGCACGAAGCAAGACGGACCAAGAGAGCGAAGGCCGCGAAGTTGCATTGCACTACCACCGTGATGACGTGTGTCCGGTGCTGGTGACCACGCTCATTGAAACTCCCCAGACCTGCTCACTGAAATTCCCCACCTCCTGAGAGATACCCGTTATCGGGTGGGGCCCTCTCCAAGCTGGCTGTCAGCGATGACTTGCCGGCGAGGAGAGGAGCCCGCCCCTGATGTTGACACAGGAGGAAGACGTGGAGATTCATGCGTTGAGGGGGCGGGGCTGGTCGATTGCGGAGATCGCCCGCCACACCGGAAGGGATCGTAAGACAATCCGGGCGTATCTGACCGGTGATCGCCAGCCGGGGGTGCGTGCGGCCGTCGGGGAGGATCCGTTCGATCGCATCGAGGCGTATGTGGCCCAGCGCCTGGATGATGATCATGGGGTGTGGGCGACGACCCTGTTCGACGAAGTTCAGGCGTTGGGGTATGACCGCAGCTATCCGACGTTCACCCGCAAGCTGCGGGAACGTCTGCTGCGTCCGCATTGTGAAGCCTGTTCGGGGGTGAAAGGCCGCGCCACGGTCGTGATCGATCATCCACCCGGAGAAGAGATCCAGTGGGACTGGGCCGAATTGGGAGCCTGTCCGTGGGATCCGACGATCGACGTGT
>JAOTUY010000131.1 GCA_029863625.1 Acidimicrobiia bacterium | reverse complement strand
ACGGCGACACCACCCGTGACGCCACAGCTTGGATCTGCGCCAGTGGCTGGGATGGTGCACCAGCCACGACCTGCGGGTGTTTGCGGTGAAGCGGGCCCATATCGAGTTGTTTGCGCGGAGTCTCGAACACGACGGCAAGGCCCGGGCGACGGTGGGGCGTCGGTTGTCGACGATTGCCGGGTTCTACCGGTACTGCGTCGAAGAACAGTTGATCCCGGTGTCGCCGGCGGTGCACCTGCGGCGCCCCAAGTTGAACTATGAATCGAACGCCACCGGGTTGGATCGCAACGAACTTGGCATGTTCTTGGTCCAGGCCGGACTGGCTGGCGGCCGCGACCATGGGTTGGCGTGCCTCTTGGCGTTGAACGGGCTCAGGATCAGTGAAGCCCTCAACGCCGACATCGAACATCTCGGATTGGAGCGCGGGCACCGCACCCTGACGATCACCCGCAAGGGTGGCAAGATCGTCACCATCCCACTGGCGCCACGCACCGCTCGGGCCATCGACCTGTGTGTCGGCGAACGCGAAGAGGGTCCGATCTTCTTGAACCATGACGGCACCAGACGTCTCGACCGGCACGCGGCAACAAGGATCGTGAAACGGCTGGCGAGTCGAGGCGGGATCGACAAGACAATCTCACCGCATTCGCTGCGGCACTCGTTCATCACCGCCGCCTTGGATGCCGGCGTCGCCCTCCGTGACGTCCAAGAAGCTGCGTCACACGCCGACCCGAGAACCACGATGCGCTACGACCGGGCCCGGCGCTCCCTCGATCGGCATGCCACCTACATCGTCGCCACCTTCGTCGCCGGCGCCAGCCGCTGAACAAAGCGGGGAGCCGACACCCTATGTGACGGCTCCCCGCACAGAACTGCCGGTTATCTCTCGGTCTCGATGTCGACTACAGGGGCAAGGTCGGCGTGATTATGCGTGGCTTCTCGGGACGAACGGTCGATCTCCCAGATAGCGGCAAGCGAGCACCGGCTTGCGCGGCTTGCGAGTGGGTCTATCCCTTGACAAACATTGCATCTATTTGATAGTTATGTCGTGTCATATATGTCGTGCATTGTTTTGGCATGCGACCCAGATTGATCGGGTGCTGGGTGGAGACGGTCTCTTTGGGCGACTGCCTCGTTCGGAGAGGGAGGCCATGGACAATAGCGGTGACACCACCATGACAAGCTGGGAGCTACCCGATCGCGAGGAGGCGGGACCGCCCCTGACCGAGCCTGACCGTTGGTCGGTCGTGTCGGCGCCGGGCGCCGGGTGTTGGGAGCTGGGACAAGTGCTTTCAGACGGCGACACCTTCGTCGTCCACCAAAGTAGTCTCCGCGATGCGTGTATCACGGCCCGCGCTGATCTCTTGGTGCAGCCCCGGCTGACTTCGTTCGACCTTGTCAGCGTCGTGGTTCCCCACGACTTCCACCAAGAGACTGTTGGTTCGGTCGTCGCCGCCGTTGGCGGTGGACCTCACTCGCTGCTCGCTGCCCGCGTCGCCCGGAAGATCGCGGAAGCGATCGGCAAAAAGGCGGCAGCGATCACGGTGTTACGAAGCCGAGACGACGACGCCGCGAGCCAACAGGTCCTGGACCGTATCGGAGATCGGGTCCCTGGGCTGACTCCGTCCGTGGTGCGGGCTCGGAGCGCTGAGGCTCTGGTGGAGATGTTGGAACCCGATACCCTGTTGGTGATCGGCGCGCCGGGTGGTTCATGGGTGCAGCGGCAATTCTTCGGACCAGGCCAAAAGTTGCGCCATGCGGCGCCTGGCGGCGTTATCGTGGTGCGCAGCGCCGAGCCGCGCTGTTTCCAAGAAGTAACAGCAACGCCGGGGGTGGTCGTGTCGCCGTGGCTGCATGCGCGGGACGCTCGCAGGGTCGTCGGCGACGCACCTGCGGCGCCGGTCGTCGCCGATGGGTTTCTTGTTGGAATCGTCCGCCACGACGCCCTGCACTCAGCACCCGCGGACGTGAACGTGGCGACAGTCGCTGAGGAAGCTGTCTTCGTGCTGATTGACGATCCCCTCGATGCGGCCGCTGACCTCCAACCAGTTCTAGAGGGTGCGCCTGTTCCTGTTGTCGACCGCTCCGGGCGCTGGCTCGGCAGCATTTCACAATGAAGTGTCTGTTTGCCGGCTAGCCACATACGGAACGGGTGCTGCGAAGCCCACAAGGTCGTCACAAGATCTTCCTAGTACTGAGGTGACAGTGGAGATCGAGCAGGTCAGCTTCGACCGCCAGACGCCAAGAATGGCCAGGGGTTGTTCGCCGCTGGCGAAGACGGTCGCACGGGGAGTAGCGAAGAGTGGCTGAGGCGACGCGACAATCCGGAGTTCGAGTCCTGCCTGGCCAAACCACTAGTACTCGAAAGGGGTCAGGGCTCCGTCACTTCCGATGAGTACCACAGGTTGTGACTCGAACGACTCCGACTCGTCGGTCATCCCTGGTGCATCCGCCGGCATCCCGGGCAGAGCTAACCCAACTCCCACAGGGCGGTCCTCCAGGAGGCGGACGATGGCACCGGCCGGAACGTGTCCTTCCACCACATATCCCTCAACCAACGCGGTGTGGCAGGACTGGGCGCCGCTGGGTACGTCGTGTTCCAGTTTGAACTCGACCATCTGCGGATTCTCAATCAGATCCACGTCGGCTCCGCGATCTTGTAGGTACCCGACCCACTGTGTGCAGCACCCTCAGCCAGGGTTCTCGTGCACCTCGAAGTGAACACCGGATAGCCCACCGCCAGCAGCCTGCACCGCAGTAGTTGCAGTAGAACCGTCGCCGCATGCCGCCACCGCCAGCACCATCGGAATGAGCCACACGTATCGCCGCAACCTCGTGTCTTCCTTTCTCGACCGTGCTCAGTGTACGCCTGGCACCATCCGGTTCGCCGCCGAGCTCGATCACCTGCCCGAGGCCGGCGTCACCATCGCCGCGCTCACCAACAACTGGACCCGAGCTCCGACCTGACTTTCCTGCCCTAGATCACTAAATGTGTTGCAGTAACGAGCAAGTTGGCCAGGAGCGCCAGAGGGGCACCTCGGCGCTCGTTACGTGGGCCTCGCCAGGAGGTAGTGGTGGTGATCGGGATTGAGGCTCCTATGGTGTCAAGTGGTGGTTTTCGCGATCTTGGTTTGGTTGTCAAGGTGCGGTGCGGGGTGGGCGGACACGAC
>JAOTUY010000016.1 GCA_029863625.1 Acidimicrobiia bacterium | reverse complement strand
GCCGAAACAGGTGCGGCCCTGACCCTATTCTTTGCTTCGGCGCACGGCATTCCCGTCTCGACCACCCATACGATCACCGGTGCCATCGTGGGGGTCGGTGCTTCCCGACGATTCAGCGCGGTGCGCTGGGGCGTGGCAGGGAGGGTCGTCTGGGCCTGGATCTTCACGATCCCCGGCGCCGGCATCATCGCAGCCGTGACCTCACTCGTAATTCGGGCACTGAGCTGATGGATCGACGGGTGCCGTTCTTCGCCCTGGTATCGGCGGTAACACTGGCTCTGGTTCCGTTGACACCCGACAAGTTCCGCTGGGTCACCTGGAGCGTGACGATCACCTATGCGGTCTTCGCACTCGTGTTCCTGTTGAACTTCATCAGCCGCCGCTTACCCCGTTGAATGCTCACGCCGAGAAGTAGTGAGCGTATAGGGCGGTGCCACCAGATTGGCGCGCAGCAGAATCATGATTGCCACGGTGGCCTGGAACAGCACCAATGCCACGGTGCATACCATGGCGTTGGTTGGAGATCACGACCTTCTCAATCAATCAGCGGGCCGGGCTGAGCCAAGTCCCGTCCGACGAGCCGTAGAACTTCACGGGCGCTCTGAACTAGATGGCCTCTCGCTGTGCCGACTTCCCTCAGACTGGCCGCGCTCTGGAACCGGCGATCTACCCCGAGCCAGACATTCCACGCCACAGGTGGGCCTGCGAAGCCGGCCGCTTTGCGAGAGCCATCTCTCGGAGAGGGTGGGCCGATGTGGAAGCCGGCGTCTCCTACTACTCAATGCCTGTCAGCGGGGAGAGGCCGGCGGGATGACCCGCCGGCCTCTCGGCCCTCTTCTTGTCTTGTCCGTCTCCTGCTAGAGCGTGACGTCTATCCAAACCAATCGGTGGTCCGAGCTGGGGAACGGGAACGTGCCCACTAGGGGGAACAGCGGATCTGTGCTCATCGGCCAGAAGACCCCGGCGTCGGTGATCTTCATGTTCTTCCGCGGCAGCACGTAGTCCGCCCGCAGGTTGCCGGGAGCGAAGTCGCTGAAGTCCGCCGTGTCGAACACCGGGTCGCTCAGGTGTGTGAGGTTGGCGCCTCCCTGGAGCCCGTCCTGCTCGATCGCGCCCTCGCTCGACGGCGTCACCGTGGTGTTCACCTTGGGGTGGTTTAGCAACTGCTGGATCGCGCCGGGGATGCTGTCCCCGTCCAACGGATCCGAGTTCTGATCGCCGGCGATGACGAACAGCGCATTGGCCGCCAAGCCGCCGGCTTTGCCGTTGTCGTCGTAGATGTAGCCGCTGCGTGCCGGGTGGATGTAGTCCGCCCAGAATCGGATCTCGTCAAAGTTGCGGGTGCCGTTGCGATCCTCCGGCCCGTCGAACACCGGTGGCGTCGGATGGCTGACCAGGAAGTGCACCGTCCCCTTGCCGATCTGGATGGGCACATCCCAGTGGCTCTTCGACGAGAGGCGGAACACGTCCAGCTCGGCCGGTGAGTACCAGTCGGCGGGCGCCGCCGTATCCGGGTCGTCGGGCAGCAGGGCCCCCGGCATGTCCTTCCACAGGAAGTTCTGGAAGGTGCGGACGTTGGCGAAGTCGATGGGGTATTTCGAGAACACCGCCAGCCCGTACTGCCCGGGGAAGAACCCGAACCCGAAGGCGTCGTCCGCTCCGCCGACACTCCCATTGTTGTTGAGGTCGAACCCTGAGGGGATCCCGGTGTTGGACGGCGCCGTGTACCGGTAGGGGTAGTCGATCGGCGCGGCGCTGCCATGTGCCACCGACAGGTAGTTGGTTTGGAACCCGTCGAGAGCGACGTTGCCGGCGTCGTAGTCGAACTCGTTGATCAACAACACGTCGGGCCTGGTCCGCTGGATGATCTCGGCGATAACGTCCGGTTGCGCACTCCCCGGTGCCGACAACTCGGCGGCCAGGTCGCCGGCGTTGAAGCGGTTGAGCGAGGCGTTGAATGTGGCGAACCGCACTTCTTGCGGTGGGCCGGCCTTGGCCGACTTGGCGCTCGCCGCCGGCGCCAGCGGCAGCAGGGCCGCCAACATGGAACCCACGGCGAGAAGTGTCCAGAGTCGTCTCCGTCTCATAGTGCTACCCCTCTCCTTTTACGGATGGTCGTCTCTCTTCCCGGGATGGGGCGGGCCCGAGGCCCGCCCCACCCAATTGCTCGATGTATCACTGCGCCTTGACGGCGTTGGTCCAGGCCTTCTTGTAGTCGAGGACCGCGTTGGCGAAGTCGCCGGCCGCCACGTTGGCGGCGGCGTCCGCCATGTTGCCCTGCGCCTGGACGATTCGGCTGGCGTTACCGCCCCCGAGAATCGCAGCGATGAGTTGCTTCAACGCCAGCTGGCGGTCTGCCTCGAGGATCGGGTCGATGGCCGTCGAGACGTCGACCGTGGCGACCTTCTCCAGCTCCTGGACCGCCTGATGCTCACGGTCGAAGACGAAATTGCCTGTCTTCGGATCCAGCGTCGACGAGTCAATCCACCAAGCCGGATTCAGGCTCTCATCGATCCGGTCGATCGCCTTTTGGACGAATTTGTCGTCGTTCTTGTTGCCGGTAGGCAGCAGCGCCTCGAGGTCGGCTTGGGCCGACTCCTTCTGCCCCATCGCAGTGTTGAGCGCCAGCCCGACCACGACCGGGTCGTGGTCCGACGATCGGTACGCATCGGGCGCGTAGATGGCGTCCTGGGCGTCCTGCTTGAACGACGTGTCATAGTCGATCAGGTCGGCTTCATCGGCATTGATGTGCCATACCGTCGCCCCCGTCACCTGGGGGGACAGGGATGCGTTGGCCAACTGATAGTCGAGATAGCCCGTTTGTCCGTCGAAGACGTACGAGTAGGCGGCTTCGCCCTGGTAGTCGAACACCAGGTCACGGAGACCTGCGGCCAACAGGACGTCGATCGGACCCTCCTTGTCGTAGGAGTTGAGATCGCCGATGATCAGGTAGTCACCGTCGCCGCTGCCGGTGGGGTCGGTGGCCATGAAGTCGACGATCGCCTGCGCTGCGTTCGTCCGGGTGACGTTGCAGTTGCCCGAGCCATCCCCGGTGTCGGGGTCGTCGGGGTTGCAGGCCGAACCCTTCGACTTCAGGTGGTTGACACCAACCGTGAACACCGCTCCCGTCGCGTTCTCGACGAATGTCTGCACCACCATCGGCCGGTTTCGCTGGTCGTTAAACGCCGGGTCGACGTCGGAGTCGAGGATGGCGAATGAACCGAGGGGCGTCACCGAGGCCGGCTTGTACAAGATTGCCTGTCGGATGGCGTCTGTGCCGATCGCACCGGTAGCGATGTAGTCATACGTCCCCAGCGCCGGAGCGGCGTTGAGACCTGCCACCAGGTCAGCCGTGGGCACGTCGGCGGGATGGTTCTCGATCTCCATCAAACCGAGTACGTCGGCGTCGATCGCCACCATGGCGGCGATGATCTTGTCACGCTGCCGTGTGAACTCGTCGGCGTTGTCGGCGCCGCGGCATTCCTGGTTTGTCGCCGGACCGCAGATGTCGTCGACACCGTTGTCCAGCGTGGTGAAGTAGTTCAGGACGTTGAAGGTGGCAACCTTCAGACTTCCGCCCACATCATCCGGGCTAGTCGGTCTCGGGTTGGCATTGGTGTAGTCGGCACCCTCCGTCGGCTGGATCCGGTACAAGCCGAAGGCATAGTCCATCACGCCGGTGACGTTGGCGACGGTGTCCCCCCCGCGGAACAGGTTGGTCAGGTCGAACACGCCGCCGTTCGGATGAATGGCAGGATCCGGATTCTGGCTGCTCCGCCCGTCATCGAGGGTGATCCGGTCCAACAGGAATGCCTGGGCACCCGCGATCGCGGCAGGTCCGGGTTCGACCTCGGCCGTCGGGGTCAGGTGCCGCTCGGAAGTCAGCACGATCTCCCCGAACCGGTCGAAGTTGAAGTACTCCGCAATAACCAGCGCCTGCGGGAAGGTGACGGACATGCCCTCGGTGGGCTCGAAGTCGTCGACGGTGGCTACCGGCAGCGTCACCGTCGACGCCGAGGCCGTGCCGGTGGCGTCGCAGTCGATGACCGCCGCCACGTTGCTGATCTCGGTCAGACCGTTGAACTCCGCGACCGACCCTCGCACGCGCACCACGTCACCGACGTCCAGGGGTACGGCGTCGGCAGGGTCGAACACGAATATGCCCTCGGAGGTCAGCGAGTCGCCGTCGGCGTCACCGTCCTCCTCCTGCACGTTGAAGCCGTTCAGTCCGGCGCTTCCTTGGAAGTCGCCGACCACGACGCCCTCGATCTCGCGGATATTGCCAACGTCAGTGCTGGAGAGCCCGCTTCCCTGGATGTCGTGGATCAGCGTGGCCGGGTCGCCGCACACGCCGATCGGATCGGTGAGCACGGTGATGGCGACGTTGATGGCGCCGGGCGTGTTCTCGGCTTCGCCGAGCAGGGGGGATCCGGCGAACCCGGGCAGGCCGAAGCCATCGAAGTCGTTCCGCGTCCAGTCGGCGGTGGTGTCGGTGTCGGTCCCGTTGGGGATGCGCGACGCGCCTCCGGCGCCGAACGGGGCGCCGTCGAAGAACGGGGCCAGCACGGTCGACGAGTAGGTCTGATCGGACGCATCATTGCCGTCGCTGACCGCCACATCGTCGACGATTTGCGTCCACGGCATCGAGTCGAGTGTGCCGTCGTCGTTGGTGTCGAGGTCGGTGCCCACGCTGCCCAAGAAGTTCTCCACCAGCATGATGGTGATCGTCCCGTTCTCCATGTCCTCGGGGTCGGTCCAGTAGCCACCGGCGTTGGTGGTACCGACGGGCAGGACAGCATCGATGACGCCGGCGCCGGTACTGTCACCTTCGATCTCGAGCACAGTGAAGGTCGAGTAGTCGGTTGACGGGTCGCCGAAGACCTCGACGAACGCGTGGCTATCGGCGCCCGTGTGGTCGGCGACGAACTCGTTGATGACAGGATCGGTCGGTCCGGTGACGACGCCGAACGTCTGGCCGGTGTTGACGCCGCCGAACGTGTTCGGCTGCGATGCGGCCCACGTGAAGTCGCCGCCCTGGGTGCCGCTGCCACCGAGCTGCAGCGAGTCGCCGGCCGCGGAGCCGGACGCTTCGGACACGCCGATGTCGGTGCTGAGGATCCCGTTGGCCGGCCCGTCAAGGGCGGTGAAGGTTCCTTCATAGCTGAGGAACTGCACGACCGTACTGCCAGTATCAACGAGCGCCAATCCGTCGGGGCTGCCGTTCTGGAGGCCGTTCACTGGGTAGGGGAAGAACAATGTGCCATAGCCTGCCTGCTGGTTGGGGATGATGCCGGACAGCGCCGTGGTCGTGTAGCTCAACCCGTTGGCACCGTTGTATAGCACCAGCGACCAGCCAGTGAGGTCCGTGCCGGCCGGGCCGGCGATCTCGACGGCTTCGCCGGCGTCGGTGCCGGCGTTGTCGTAGTGGATCTCGTTGATGAAGACCGGCGGTCCCGCCGCCGCCGCCGGCAAAGCCCCCATGGGCAACAACGCCGCCAGCATTCCGAATACCAGCAACAGCGCAAGTCGTGTGCGTTTCACATCTTCCTCCTCGGTCGAAATCTCCCAATTACCCCAAAACAAACGGTCCCCGCATGAGCGTGGACCGTGGAAAAGAACTGTCAGCCAGATGGATCTGAGCGGTCGATGCAACATCAAAGAACACCCGAACACCAGCGGTACCTGATCTCATCGCGAGCAAAACGCTCCCCTTCGCAATCCAGCCCACCCGTCAGCCTAGCGAACGACTCATCACTGCGTGTAGGCGACCGATAACGCAGGTCAAGGTCCGAAACGATGGCGCCCAGAGCCTTCAAATCATGGCAAATTCGTGATCCGTCCTTCGCCCCCTTCCGAATAGTCAACGGCCGAGACGACTCCGCCGAGACGATCGTGGCGGTAATTGTTCAGGGCCTGCCGGTAGGTGAACCCGACCGAGGTGAATAGCCCGGAAGGTGCCCGCCGCCTCGCGCCCGGAAGTTGCAAACGCGCCGATGGTGAAGATTTGCCTGGAATCAGATTGCCTTCGTTGGCCTCATGCGCCGCACGCTGCTGCGTAGTCCGTCGAGGCCCAGCGAAGAGTTGCCAGCAGCCGTGGCCTCGAGCCGTGCGACGTGAGCTGCGACGGGAACGCACTCCTCATGGGGCGCTTCCGTCTCTACGGGGTCCTTGTCAGGTGGTTGATGGAGGCCCGCCGTCACTCATCCGTCCCCTGTGGCGCTCGCCGAAACGCCACGAAGCCGGGATTGAGCTGGACCGCTCGGCGTCTGATCGCTCGCCGCTCTCCGCGAGATTGTGCTAGAAATGGTCCCAGGGCCCGGAGCTTTTCCGGTCCTGGAACCTTTGGGAGGAGGATCCCCATGTCCGCACCCGCCACGTACACGGCGGGCGGTCTACGAACCGACAGGCGCCGCCGCCTGTTCGCTCTCGTGGCCGCCTTCGTGCTTGCCATGACTTCGCTCGCCATTTCGGCCGATCCGGCGTCCGCCAAGAAACCCGATCAGCCGCCGGGCAACCCTGACCCGCCGGGCCAGCTCGTCCAGGTCCAGTTGCTGGCGTTCAACGACTACCACGGACATCTCCTTGATGGGACAGTGCCCGGCGCTGTCGACGGCCTCGATGCTGGTGGTTCCGAGTATCTGTCGACCAAGCTCAATGAGCTGCGGGCCGGCAACAAGTACAGCCTCACCGTTGCTGCTGGTGACCTCATCGGTGGCTCACCGGCGTTCTCCGGGCTCTTCCACGACGAACCGTCCGTCGAGTCGCTGAACGCGATGGGCCTCGACGTGTCGAGTGTCGGCAACCACGAGTTCGACGAAGGCGTCACGGAACTGCTTCGCATGCAGAACGGTGGTTGTCACCCGGTCGACGGCTGCTACTTCCCGGCCGAGCCATACCCTGGCGCCGATTTCCAGTGGCTGGCTGCCAACGTGGTCAACGAGGATGGTGAGACCCCGCTTCCGCCCTACTGGATCAAGAAGATCGAGAGCGTGAAGGTCGGCTTCATCGGCATGACACTCGAAGCGACCGACACATTGGTCGCCGCCGCCGGCATCCAGGGGTGGGACTTCCTCGACGAAGCCGAGACGGCCAACGCCCTCGTGCCGATCTTGAAGGCTCAGGGCGTCGAGGCCATCGTGGTGCTACTGCACGAGGGGGGCTCGCAGACGCCGCCGCCCGGTGCGGTCGACGACTGCGTCGGCATATCCGGCCCGATCGTGGCCATCAACAACGCGCTCGATCCCGAGATCGACGTGTTGATCACGGGGCACACCCACCTGCCCTACAACTGCGTGCTCGACGTTCCCGATGGTCAGCCCAGGATGGTCACCAGCGCCTACTCGTACGGCCGGGTGGTTTCGGAGTTCGACCTGGTGCTCGACAAGCGCACCGACGACGTTCGTCGCGATCTGAGCACGGCCCAAAACCACGCCGTCATCCAGGAAGGCCTGACTCCGGACCCGGCGATGACCGCCATCATCGAGAAGTGGCAGCCGCTCTACGACCTGGCCGGTAACACCCCGGTCGGGACGATCACCGAGGACATCACCCGGGGTGGGACTCCGCCCGGATCGGATCGTGGCGTCGAGTCGGCGGCCGGCAACCTGGTGGCCGACGCCCAGCTCTGGTCGACGTCGTCGAACTCCGCCGATGTGGCCTTCATGAATCCCGGCGGGGTGCGGTCCGATCTGACCTACGCGCAGTCGCAAACGCCTCCGGAGGGGGACGGTGTGGTCACCTTCGGTGAGGCGTTCACGTTCCAGCCGTTCGGCAACACGCTGGTGACGTACCCGATGACCGGGGCGCAGATCGTCTTGGTGCTCGAAGAGCAGTGTCAGCCGCTCGGGTCGAGCCGTCCGTTCCTGCATCTGGGCGTTTCCGAGGGGTTCACGTATGACCTCTCGAAGACGATCGTGGCGGGAGACTGCACCTCGGTGACGGTGAGCAACGTGAAATTGAACGGCGTCGCCCTCAACCCGGCGGCGAGCTACAACGTCACGGTGAACAACTTCCTCGCCGACGGCGGGGACAACTTCACCACGTTCGCCACGATCACTGCGCCACGGCTCGACGGAGGTAACGACCTCCTGGCGCTCGTCAACTACCTCGGGACGTTCAGCCCGGTCGCTCCTCCGAGCACCGACCGGGTCAACGAACTGCCCTAGACGGAGGTTGGATGGCAGCTGGACCCGACCCTGCGGGGTCGGGTCCAGCATTACTCCGAGTGCCTCCGAGAAGGGACCGGAAAAACTGAGCCTGGACGCCTACGGGAGTGACATCATTCCAGCGCTCGGGTAGGCCAACGCGAGGGGGAAGCGGGAACCAGCCGGGCTTCGTTCCCCGGCGCGAAAACGGTCTTTGGTCTGACCATCCTTCTCCCCACGTATCGAGCACCGTTGATCCACGCCGAATCCGGTTCTCAGCGAGCCGGGGCGGGAGACCCGATTCCATGAGGCGACGGGAGCAGGTGGCATTGGGAGCCAAGTTGGGAGCCATTCAGCCTCTCGTTCCGGGTCGTGTGGACGTCTGAGGACACCCGTGGACGCGTTCGAGTCCCTCCGGGCGTGCCGCCGAAACCGCTGGTAGAGGTGCCGGTGTCTCATCGCGCTACGTGAGAACTTGTTCTCGGGCAGCTTGCGAACCCGCCCGGCAATGTCGATACCACCGAGGTGGCGGCAACGTACTCGGAAAAATTCACCGCGGCCCACGGCATTCCCAGCGGTGGCCTCCGACGCTGACAGGGGCTGGGCGTCGTGGTGCCGGGTTCCCCGCGTCGGTTGCGGGGAACCCGGCGCACGAGCGCTTCGTCAGTCGGCTTCGATCTGGCCGCGGATCTCTCCGCCCGGGTTTGCGACCGTGTGGACGTTCACGTAGGCATTGCCGCGCTGCATCTCGACGAGGAGGTCGTTGATGGTCATCCCCGCCAGCGGTCCGACGAGATTGCCCGCGGTGAGTGTGCCTTGTGCGATGGTCTGCTCCTCGTCCACGTCAATGCCGCCGGGGACCGGTCCAAAAAGGAATGCGACCACGGGTCCGTTCGTTCCGGGCGCGCCGATGTGGATGTGCGCCTGTACGGCACTTTCGATATCCTCAACTTCGAGCTTGTACCGCACCTCGGTACGGGCCGGGTTGGCTTTGAAGCTCGCCTCGCCTCCGGCGTCGCTGTCGACCGGGGGAACCTCGTTGTCACCTGCCAGCTCTGCCTCGAACTCTCTTACGTGCTTGGCGGCCACGATCCGCATGATCACACCGTCGGTGCCGACCGGAGTGAAGCCGGGCTGGCCCAGCACGTACAGCTCGCCCTTGCGGTCCTGACCGAAGCCGGTGATGTTGACGCCAACCCCGTCTTGTCCGACCGGGTTGAGCTCGGCAATGGGGCCGTCTTTGGTCAGGTGGAGGAGGCGGCCCGTCCATTCCCCAAACACGTAGGAGTCGCGCAGGTCCTTGACCCGCTTACCGCGATACGTGAACCCGCCTGTTACGGAGATGCCCTCGTCGTGGTCGTACTCGGCGACGGGGTCGATCAGGCCGGGCGGAGCACCCGGTGAAGAGCCGGTGGTGAATCCGGCGTCGGCGCCGTTCATGTCGAATAGGAAGGTGCCTTCCTTCACCGGCCAGCCGTAGTTACCCCCGCTAACGACCATGTCGATCTCCTCGATGTCGTTCTGGCCGACGTCGGCAGCGATCAGTTCGCCGGTGTCGGTGTCGAAGGAGAATCGGAAGGGGTTGCGGAAACCATATGCGTAGATCTCGTCGGCACCCTGGCTTCCGACGAACGGATTGTCAGCAGGAATCCCATACTCGCCGTTGGCCGAGTTCGAACCCATCGCATCGATCCGGAGGATCTTGCCCAAAACGTTCCCGTCGCTGAGATCCTGCCCGTTTCCGCCGACGGCATGCCCGGCGCCCTGGTCATCGGCGGCGCCACCGTCGCCGACGGCGAGATACAGCATCCCGTCGGGTCCGAAGTTGAGCGCTCCGCCGTTGTGGTTGAACTGTGGTTCGTCGATCGTCAATAGCACTCGGGAGCTGTTGGTGTCGACGACAGAGTCGGCCCGCTTCGGGTTGGGGACGTGCCATTCTCGCAAAGCACCCTGGTGGTTGGGGTCGACGCCGTCCGGGATGGTCGAGAAGTCGGCCGCTCCCGACGCCGGTTCCGACGTGTACGTGTATATGAGCCCGTTCTTGCGGTAGTCGGGGTGGAACGCCAAACCTAGCAAGCCCCGCTCGTCGAAGGAACCGGGACCGAAGGCACCGAGCGGCACCAACAGCCCGAGGCCGTCTACGCCGACATCGAGGAACGCGAGTCGGTCGGGGACGTTGTCGTTTTCGCCGGGGTCTAGCTTGATTGCGGTGATCTTGCCGACCTGGTCAACCACGAAGATTCGATGGTTGTCCCCGGGGGCGTTGATGGCCCAGACGGGCGACGTGAACCCGTCGGCCACCGTTTCCAATGCCACTTGGACATCGGACGTGGGTATCTTCTCGACGATCACGTCTTCGTGGACGGCCAGCGCCGTCGCCATCGAGCTGAACAGAAACACGACGGTTGTGAGCGCGATCGCGGTCATCCGGAATCTACTCATGGTTCCCTCCTTCTGGGCAGGTCTACCAACGCAATACGGAGAGAAGGGTTGAACGGTTCGGCCTTTGGTGCCTGCGAATGCCGACCTGGTGTCGCCCCAACGTCTGCGTCAGAGAGCCTGTAGCGACACCGAGCCAGGTCGGCTCCCTTCAATCCGCCCAAACGTGCTCGCACCGAGGTGTTCGCGGCTCCATTGTCACTTTCACGAGCGGTCCCGATAATCAGCCAAGCGAAACGGCCCGCTGAGTAGCGGGCCGTTTCGCGTCTTGTTTATACCGTCGAAATGACTATGGGGTTTCGAAGATCCAAAGTCCAGTCGAGCGGTCGCTCCCAAGAATGTATGTGTCGCCGTTTGGATGATCGTGCAGGTATACGCCCCAGAAGTTGGAGCCGTCGACCGTGTCGACGAAGTGGGCTGTCTCGGTGAGCGTGTCACCCGAGAAGTCGACCACTCGCATGCCTTCTGCGTACCACGAGATGTAGGCCGTGGTGCCTCCGTCGACCACCACGTTGTGCATCGTCGTGTCGCCGGCGAGCGGCGGGTTGGCGAAAACGTTCTCGGTGGCGAACTGGTCGAGCTCGACGATGTTGCCGGGGTCGGTCACGTCGAGGAGGCGCAAGTAGCCCATGCCGTCGAAGATCGCCTCGACATCAACCAGGCCACCGGGAACCCCCTTCATGATCTCACCGGTCGACTGGCCAACAAAGAACCCAGGGATGGTGATCACATCGGCCGTGCCAGCCGACATGGTGATCAGCCCATCCCCGGCGTTGTTGGCCACGATGAAGCCGGAGTAGCCCAAAGCCTGGGCGTTGGCGGCCTTGGTCGAGAAGAAGCACGTGCCCCGCTGGATCAGCGCGACCTCGCTGCCGATGGCGGCGCGATCGAACTCACCGGTCGTGCAGCCTTCACCCCCGGTCCAGTGCACCGGGTCGCTGAAGGCGCCATTGAACGGCGGTGCGAACACCGGCGGGGTGAACCCACCCTCTGCGGCTGGGTACGCGGCGCCGTCGAACTCGAACTTCGTCAACTGACCGGCCGCGAAGTCCTCGTCGCCCATCAGAACCCGCGTCCCGTCGGCGTTGGGCACGGCCACGTGGCTGTTCCCCTCGGGGGCCTCACCCGACAAGGGGTCCGGCGACTGGTATTCGCTGTCGCCCAGGAAGACCGGGTTGGCCGGATCCGCCACGTCGAGCAGCACCAGACCGGCGTCCCAGTACGACAGGTAGGCGATGACGGTGCCAACGTTGTCCTGCACCCAAACGTCGTGCAGGAACACCTCACCAACACCGATGTTGCCGCTCAGCGTGGGCCAATCGAGCTGACCGGTTACTGCGATCTCCTTCGGGCTTTGGGGCTTGGTGATGTCCACGATGTGGACGTCCTGGACGTTGTTGTCGTCCACCATGAGCATGTAGGCGTTGGCGCCCTGCTCCCAGATGTAGGTGTTGTGCACCCCAAAATCGAGGTAGTTCTGCCGAAGGGCCTTCGGCTTGGTCGGATCGGTGACATCCCAGATCGCGACACCACCGCGGCCGGCGTTGCCCGACACTCCGTTGGAGTTGAGTCGTGGCACGAACGGTGAGCCGCACGGCTCGTTCGAGGCGACGAGGATCTCACCGGTGAAATGTTTGGTCTCGAGATGAGCGACCTTCACGTCGTTCGTCCGCGTTGCCGGCTTGTCGGCAATGAAGGCCACCTTGACGGGGTTCGCCGGGTCACTGATGTCGACGATGTGGGTGCCTGTCGTGTCAAACGTGCACGCAATGTCATCGAACGAACCCAGATAGGCGTAATTCCCATACGCCCACACATCGGTGATGTTCTCACCGAAGACGCCGAGCCCGTCCGCGTCAAGATGCCCGACCACGGTCAGCTCCGGTGACGGGCTCCCTCCATGCGTCGCACCCGCAGGCGACGCCATCACCGCCGCCACCAGCGCAACAACAAATAAGATCGCCCAGCGGCGACCGCTACGTACTTTCACGACATATTCCTCTCGTCCAACACGCGGGGAAAGCCCACTGACTCCGAGGATTCCATTGTGTGATTCGTCCCTGGCGACCACGTCATGCACTTGGCTTCGACCGTGGAATCCCGTCCACCGGCGGTACCGCCGGGCGAACCGCGCGCCTTTGGGATGCCCCCCTTTTTCGCAATGTCCTCCCTCTGCCATAGCTGAGTAGGGCGATTGGGACTTTGTACCGCAGGATCGTGCGTTTGTGAAGGCACAATCGTGGGGACCGGAGCAAAGGACTCTTGGCCGCAGACAAACCCTCGGATGGTTGACACCATCAGAGAGACTCGCCGAAGTGCTGCAATCACCCATCGAGCTCGCAGGCAATACGCGCCCGCCCGAAGCATGCTTCCTGTCCCACTATCAGCCGACCCGGAAGCCAGCGCCGTCTCTTGAAGGTCCTTCGGTTCCGATCGTGCCGTTGCACAAAGGTCCGCGCTCTCGCCCCCGCTGGGAGCCAAGTTGGGAGCCAATCGCCGTTGACTGGTGTGGACGGCCATGGACATAGAAGCCTTGCGTTTCGGGCTGTGTGGAGGGTTGTGGACGCCTATGGACGCCGCTTGGACATCTACGGATCAGGAGGTTGGGGGTTCGAGTCCCTCCGGGCGTGCCACCGAAACCCCTGTGGGAGAGTGAGGTTCGTTGCTAGACGAGCTCGTGGACCTTCTGACGGTTGGGAGCCATCCGTCGTTCGCTCGACGATCCATCTGATCAGCCAGCTGGTTTTGTCAGGCCGGTGCCTCCGCAGGCGGTGACGCGTTATTCACCGAGGATCGAGTTGATGGCGTCGATGACGGCGTCGGGACGGTCGAGTTGGATGAAGTGGCCGCTTCCTCTGACCAGTATGTGCGTACCGTTCGTCGAAAGTTCCGCAAGATCGAGTTGCAGCTCGGGCCCGAGCGAACGCAACACCGCGTTGACCTCGTCCGCGGCCGCTTGAGAGATCCCGGGGGGAGGGGCCTCGGGCTCCTCCTGGCCGGCTTCGAGAACGACAAGTGGCATATCTCCCAGGTCGCCTGCTGCGGCTGCCTGGGCGCTACTGGCTTCGAGGTCCATGTTCTCGGAGTTGTCAGAACCGAAGAACCCTGAGACCTCACTCCAAGTCTTGGGGGAAACCTCTGCACGCAGGCGCGCCGTTTGGTCTTCGTGAGTGCTGTCGACGAGGACCATCCCGACAACCTCGCCGGGGTGTTGGTCGGCGAAGAGCCGGACAACGAAGCCACCGGCCGAGTGGCCGACCAGCACATAGGGTCCCGGTACCTCGGCGGCAGCCAGCACGGCGGACAAGTCGTCGACAGCGTCTTGCATGATGCGCACGCCGTCTCCCGGTGCAGGGTCGCTGAACCCCATACCGGCTCGGGATGTGTAGCACACCCGGGTGGTGTCGTCGATCGTGTCCTGCACCTTCTTCCAGTCGAAGCCGTTGGCTCCAAGGCCATGTTCGAGGATGACGGTCGGGGAGCCAAAGCCACTGCAGGCTATGAAGATATGGCGGCCCCCGATGTCAATTCGCTCTCCGCCGGCCAGCAGCGACAGTGCTCCGTAGACCCTGAAGCCCAGAGTACCGACCACCAGCGCCGACACGATGGCGATGGCGATCCACAGTTTCCTTTTCTTGCGACGCGGGGGTTTCTCGGTGGGGGGTTGTTGGGTGGTGATTGTCATGACTGTTTCCCTTCGGATTGGTTTGTTTTCGAGGTCGTGAGTCGGCGTGGAGTGTCCATGCGACGGGAGGGGGCTGGCCGCCTGTTCCGGTGGGTCGGAGGACAGATGAGCCCGTGGGCAGGCGGCCGAGTTGGCCACGGCTACGGGTTGAGGTAGCGCGTGGTGATTGCCTCTCCCACCGCGTCGATCGTTGGGGCGGCCATTCCTGCGCCCAGGTTGGTGACCACCAGTGCGCCCCAGTTTTCGCCGGGCACGAGCAGCACGTCGGATGTGAACCGTTGGTTGCTGCCGTTGTGGGTGATGACAAACCCCAACGGCGCCTCGACAGCTACCCAGCCGAGCGCATAGTCCGAGCTCTCGGCCGGTGTCTGCAGCGCTACGAACGCTTCCGGACTGATGATCTCGGTAGCGCTGCCCTGGAAACCTCGGAGCTGGGACTGGAGGAAGAGCGCCCAATCCGACATGCTGCAGTGCACGAGGCCGGCCGGTGCCAGGGCGTGCGGGAGCTCGGCGTTCGGATCGCCGGGGTCGATCGCTTCACCGCCCCGCTCGTCGAAGTGTCCCCACGGCTGATCCACTTCACCGGGAGTGCCCGGTGCGTAAAAGCCGCAGCTTCTCATCCCCAATACGTCGAAGAGGCGGGTCTGGACCAGGTCCTCCCACGAGGTGCCGGTCAGCTCCTCGAGCATGGCGCCGACGATCGTGTAGCCAACGTTCGAGTATTCGTACCGACCGGCAGGATGGGGCGCGGGCTGCGTGAGCGAGGTTTCGGCGATTTCGAAACGTCGCTCGGTGACGGGCAGGTCGTCGTCCGTTCCGAGAAGAGGGAGGAAGGTCCGCTCGTCTTCGAGAACGTCGAACCCGGCGGTGTGGCTAAGCAGTTGACGGAAGGTGACCTGCGCCAGACCCTCGTCGAGGTCCGGGAACACGTCCCCAAAGATCTCCTCAACCGTGGTCTCCCACGAGATGACACCCTCGTCGACGAAGGTGGCGACCAGGGTGGCGGTCATGGCCTTGGTGTTCGACCCGATGTGAAATAGGTCGGTCGGTTCGACCGGGGTGGGGTCCCCGCGGCGGCGCACCCCGGAGACCGCAGTCTCGATGATCGTCTCGCCGTCGAATACCGTGACCCCGAGGGCGGGGAGATCGGTTCGGGCGATGAGTTCGTCCAGCAGGTCTTGGAGGTCGCCGTCGGCGGGGTCCAGGTCATCGAGGATTCGCCAGCTGTCGGCAATCTCCCCGGTCTCGAACGCTTCGAGTGCCGGCAGCAGCACCGATTCGGCGTACTCCTCCACGAGGGTCGCTGGCGATTGCAGGGTCACGAAGTACGCGATGTCGCCGATTTCGGTGGCCGCTAGGCGAACGATGACCCCACCGGCTTCGAGGTCGTAGAGGTTCCACGCGCGTCCATCGGCCGCTAGCTGCTCCACCAGCTCGAAACCTTCTTCCTCCAGGTCGGGTGCCGAACTTGATGGGATGGCGCCGAAGCCGAGCTCGGCGGATTCGTAGGCGAACAGCCCGGCGGTCGTCTCGGTCCATCCTTGGGGAGTCACCGAGGTGACACCGATCTCGTCGATGGTGACCGCCACTCGGGCGTTAGCCGAGGACGCGTCACCGGCCTGGACCTGGGTGCCGGGGAGGGATTCCGGGTCTCGTTGAGATCCTGAGTTGCCGCACCCAGCAACGAGGATTGCGAGGACCGCGATTGCTGCGATCCATGTTGTACGCCATGCCTGTTTCATTTCGACTCCTCATGTGGCTTGTATGAAGCCGAATGTATGGCATATCGACGGCGGGGTCATCGGTCCTGCGGACGATCGGTGGCTCCCCCCACGGGCGGATCAGGCATGGTGGGGAGTCGGGGGTCCTCCCCCGTGAGGCGGAGACCGGAATCGGCCGGTGGGAGGGTGACCGCCGGGTGCCAGTTGGCGTACCGTGGGACGTATGTACGCCTCGACCGGTCGACCCGGCACCGACTATGTCATCATCTAGCGACGTGGACAGCACCCCGGTCGACCCGATGACACCGCTCGGCAGTTTTCGGCAGCCGCTGCGGGGTCCGTTCACCCGCTGGCCGCGCACCACGGACGCCGTTCTCGCCATCGTCGTATTCATGGCGGGGTTGTTCAGCGGGTCGTTCCAGGACGCTGTTGACACCCAGGACTTCACCATTGCCGTTGTTGGCGATCTCCCGAACGCAGCCTATTTCGTTCTGGCGGCGGGTAGCGCTGCTCTTTACTGGCGTAGGTGGCGGCCGCTGGTTGTGTTCGGGGTGAGCGTGTTCGTGTCGATCTTGTGGGCAGGTCTGGGTTATCCGGGCGATCCCGGGCTGGCCGTTCCCGTTTCGCTTTACAGCGTCGGCCGCTACGCCATCAAAGACCGTTGGAGCTACACCGGAGCCGGTGTCGCCCTCGCGCTCGAAGGAATCGGCAGCGTCATCAGAGACGAGCCGGCGCAGGCCATCGGGTTGGCTCTCCTCCTGACGTTCTTGCCTTGGTACATCGGCAGGCGTATCCGCATTCGCGGCGAGTACGTGACCATCCTCCAGGAACATGCTGCGCACCTCGAACGGGAACGCACGGCCCAGGCGCGGCGGGCCGTAGCCGAAGAGCGATCGCGTATAGCTCGCGAGTTGCACGACGTGGTCGCCCACCGGGTAAGCATGATGACGGTGCAGGCTGGCGCTGCTAAGACCGTGGCTGCCGACGACCCGGCAGCTGCCCTCCAGGCGATGGAAGCCGTGGAGCAGGCGGGACGTCAAGCGCTCGGTGAGCTGCGCCACTTACTCGGCGTGCTGCGACTCGATGCCGAGGTCGACGGACTCGGTCCCCTGCCCGGTCTCGCGGATGTTCGGCGGCTGGTCGACCAGGTCGGACAGACCGGGTTAGAGGTCTCGCTCACTTCTGACGGCTTACCGACCGATCTGCCGGCCCGCGTCGACCTGTCCGCCTACCGTATCGTCCAGGAGGCACTTACTAACGTGCTCAAACACGCCGGACCCGGCGCCCGGGCCGAGGTGCGGCTCAGCACCGACAACCATCTGGTCGCCATCGAGGTGCTCGACACCGGGCAGGGTGGCACCATCTTGCCCGGGTCGGGTCACGGGATCGTCGGCATGCGTGAACGGGCGTTGCTGTTGGGGGGGACCCTCGATGCGGGCCCCCGTCCCGGTGGGGGATTTCAGGTCGTCGCCCGTTTGCCGGTCGGAGAGGAGCAAGCGTGAGTATTCGTGTTGTCGTTGTCGACGACCAGGCATTGGTGCGCGGCGGGTTTGCCATGGTCCTCGGTCATCAGGACGACATCGAGGTCGTGGCCGAAGCGGGCAACGGGCTGGAGGCGATCGAGGCGGCACGTACGCATCGTCCCGACGTGATCCTCATGGACATCCGGATGCCCGAGATGGACGGCCTGGAGGCGACTGCACGCATCGTCGACGAGGCCAACTGGCCGGTGCGGGTATTGATCGTGACGACGTTCGACCCCGACGAGTACGTCTACAAGGCGTTGCGGGCGGGCGCCAGCGGCTTCGTGCTCAAGGACATCCCACCCGAGGACCTGGTTGCGGCGGTGCGCACGATGGCGGACGGCGGAGCTCTGCTGTCACCGTCGATCACCAGACGCCTCATTGGCCGCTTCGCCGAGCGTCTCGCCGTCGACACCGCAGTGTCCCACCGCTTGGAACGCCTCACCGACCGGGAGCGCGAGGTGCTGGCTTCGATCGCTCGTGGCTCCAGCAACGCCGAGATCTCTGATGAGCTCTTCATCGGAGCGGCCACGGTGAAGTCCCACGTGTCGAACGTTCTCACAAAGCTCGGCTTGCGCGACCGTGCCCAGGCGGTGGTCTTCGCCTACGAGAGTGGGCTCGTAGAGGCCGGCGACCACGACATCGGTCACTGAAAGCCTCCCATTTCCTCCGCTCCCGGTCGGCGCCAACGGGAGCCAGAGAACCCCGGTGGCCGTCGGCCTCACAAAGACGAAGGCCGCCCGGGTGGCCACTTACGCAGAAAAGGCCCCGGAACGGGGGCCTTTCCTGCGGGAGGGGAGGGGTAAGGTGGTTCAGGAGACGAACCGGATCGTGAACGGATACTGGTAGTTCTCGCCGTTCCCGGCCTTGACTGCCGCCACGATCACCAGCACGAACCAGGTGATCAACACGACGGGGAGGGCAATGAGGCCGACGAGGAGGATGATCGAGAACGTCGCCACCACCCCGTAGAGCAGGAACGAGATGTTGAAGTTCAGAGCGTCTTTGGCCTGCTGCTCGACGAACGGATCGTCCCGATTCAGAAGCCACATCACCAGCGGACCGACCAGCGACGGTATGCCGACGAAGGTGATGAAGGCTGAGAGGTGGCTCAGTGTGGCCAGGTTGCGGGAATTGGACGAGACCTCGTAGGTGGTGGGGTAGGTCTCGGCGGTTTGGGTGGTCATCGACGGTCTCCTTGTGATGGCGTCTCTTGTGTATCTTCACGATGCGACATCCCGACTGGCGGGTCTATTGGGGATAACCCGCAAAGAACCCTGAGAGCAAAGGGCACTTCTCGGGGATTCTCCACGGAGGGCCGGGCGGATCTTCCGGGCGGTCAAGCCGCGAGGAGCCCTTGGGCGACCCCGACGGGGTTGCTAGGCCATCAGACCGTGATGCTCGCTCAGGGGAGCCGCCCGGCCAGACCGTCGATGATCACCTCGAGCCCGAACTCGTACTCGCGGCCGAATTGACAATTGATGATCAGCGGGGCGAGTCGGGTGATATTGGGGTGGATGTCGCCGGCGCGGCTGAGCCAAGTCTCAAACGCCGTCGGGTCGGAATCGTCTGTTCCGGGGTTGGTAGCCTGCTGGATGGCGTAGCCGATCGTGTGCGAGGCAAGCAGCTGCCAGGCGTGGTGAGTATCCGCGTCGCTGAACCCGGCGTGAGTGAGGATGGCGAGGATCCGTTCCATGTAAGCCAACGCACCCGCTCGCGTGCTGGCGCGGGATACGAGCAGGTTGATCACCCACGGGTGGGCCGTGAACGCATCCATCGCCCCGACGCCTGCCTGCCGGAGCGCATCTTTCCAGTCGAGCCGGGGATCCGGGGGAGGCATCGAAAGGAACACCCGGTCGATCATCTCGTCGAGGATGTCTCCTTTGTCGGTGACGTGGTTGTAGAGCGACATCGCCTCGACCCCGAGCTCGGCGCCGAGTTTGCGCATCGAGAGCTCGTCGACACCATGCTGGTCGGCGAAGCCGAACGCAGCTTGGATAACGCGTTCCCGAGTGAGCGGAGTCCGGGTTTCGGTGGTCATGCCTACATCGTAAGTCATTTCGAGATCTCCTCTTGACACAAAGTCTACTTACGTTGTATATATACGGTGTACATTTACAGTGTACGCATACACCGTACGTTCATCAAGAGGAGAACGATCATGTCTATCGGAACAGAGGCACTGGCCCGGGCCAGTGCCAGGAGACCGTGGAGGACGGTGGTGATCTGGCTGGTACTGCTGGTCACCGCAGGCCTGCTGACCTCAGCGCTGCTCGATGACGCCCTTACCACTTCGATCACCTTCACCGACGACCCCGAGTCGGACCGAGCCCTCGAACTGATCGATGAGTTGCGAGGAGAACAAGCCGGGACCGAGTTCGTGGTCATCACCGCCAAGAACGCCACTGCAGGAGATCCGGCGCATGCCGGCTATGTGAACGAGGTGCAGACCGCCCTTGCCGCCTCACGGGCGGTGGCCGGGGTCGGGTCGTATCTCACCCAGGACGGGCCAGTGTCGGAGTCGGGGAAGACGGTACTTCTGCCGGTCACCCTGGCCGGAGCAGACATGGACGAGTGGTCGGCCAACGCCGAGACCATCGACAAGATCGTCACCGGGATCGAGACACCCGCTGGGTTCACCGCGCTGGTGGCGGGGCGGGTCACTCTGAACAACGACTTCAACACCATTGCCGAGGAGGATCTCGCCACCGGCGAGACCATCGGTATCGGCGTGGCGCTCGTGGTGCTGGTTCTGGTCTTCGGGACAGTCGCCTCGGGGGTGTTGCCCATCGTCCTCGGTGTGGTTGCGATCGGTGTGGCTATGGGCGCTGCCGCGCTGGTGGGTCAGGCCTTCGATCTGAGCTTCTTCGTCACCAACATGATCACGATGATCGGCTTGGCGGTCGGTATCGACTACTCGCTGTTTATCGTTTCCCGCTATCGGGAGGAACGACACAAGGGCCACGCGAAGCTCGAGGCGATCGGCCGGGCTGGCGCCACCGCCACCCGGGCGGTGTTCTTCTCGGGTCTCACCGTGGTTCTGGCCCTGGTCGGGATGCTGCTGCTGCCCAACACCCTCTTCCGGTCGCTCGGCCTCGGCGCCATCCTTGTGGTGGTGGCGGCGGTGGCCGCCTCGGTGACCCTGCTCCCGGCGGTGTTGTCACTGATGGGTGACCGCATCGAAGCCCTGAGCCTGCGCCGGCACCGGAGGGATGGACGCCCGGGTTGGGTGTGGGACCGAGTCACCGGCCTGGTGATGGACCGGCCGGTGATCTCGCTGGTGGTGTCGGTCGGGATCCTCATCGCCGCCTCATGGAGCTTCTTCTCCATGTCCACGGGCTTGGGTGGGGTGTCAACCCTGCCGGCGGATATCGAATCGGCCCGGGCCTTTGAGATCCTCGAGGCAGAGTTCGCCGGTGGGGTGACCTCACCGGTCGAGGTAGTGATGGCGGGCAATGGAGCCGATGAAACGGCCGCAGCCCTCCAGAAGGCAATCGCCGCCGACGGCGGCTACGGACCTTCTTTCCTCGACCCCGCTTCAACGGACGAGCTGGCGATCCTCTCGGTCCAACTCTTGGGCGACGTTGCATCGGTGGACTCGATGGACGCCGTCCGTCATCTTCGGGCCGACCTCATTCCCACCGTCGGCCGGCCCGACACCGAGGTACTGGTGGGAGGACAGACGGCCACCACCGTTGACTTCCTCGCCCAAACCGACCACTACACCCCGATCGTCATAGCGGTGGTGCTGGGGCTCAGCTCCCTACTGCTGGCGGTGGCCTTCCGGTCGATTGTCATACCCGGCAAAGCCATCGCCATGAACCTGCTCAGCGTGGGCGCCGCATACGGACTCCTGGTCGCCTTCTTCCAGATTGGAGTAGGCCCGGCGTGGATGAAGACTGTGGCCGACCGCCTCGGGTTCACACAGGTGGAAACCATCGAGGCGTGGCTGCCGCTCTTTCTCTTCTCGGTGCTGTTCGGGCTGTCGATGGACTACCACGTCTTCCTCTTATCGAGGATCAAGGAGCGTTTCGACCAGACCGCCGACAACACCGAGTCTGTAGCCCACGGATTGCGCAGTACCGGAGCGCTAATCACCGGGGCGGCGGCGATCATGGTGGCCGTGTTCTCCGGGTTCGCCGCCGGGCAGCTGTCCAGCTTCCAACAGATGGGCTTCGGGCTCGCGGTGGCGGTGCTCTTGGATGCCACGGTCGTTCGCACCGTCCTGGTGCCGGCGTCGATGAAGCTGCTCGGGGCCTGGAACTGGTACTTTCCGAGCTGGCTCGAATGGATCCCGAAGGTCTCGGTGGAGGGGCACCCTGCCGAGGTGCACGGTTCGCCCGAAGCGGAGCCGATGGCGGCGTGAGGACGGCCGGCAACTCTGGGTCGGGGTGAGGGGCCTGTGCCACGATCCTCGCGGTATCCCGCGGAAGCCGGCGCCACTGCCAGCGCAATTTTGGCCGGCGGGCTCCGGGAGCCAAGTTGGGGGCCATTCGCAGGGAGCCGTCCGGCGGCTGCACGGGCGAGCGCCGGCACTCCCGTGGGACACGGTGGACTGGAACACCGACCCCGACTGGGAATGGCACTCGGCCGCCGGGGACTCGCCTGAGCAGCCCGTACGCTCTGCCGCGGCTTCCCGGCGCACGTGGCCCGACGGTCGGGCACCCAGCCTGCGATGGATCCTGGTCCACCCGATCGAGGAGTACGCCCGGCACAACGGCCATGCCGACCTCCTGAGGGAGTTGGTGGTAGGGCTCACCGGCGAGTAGCCGCCGGGCGAATGGCCACCCATCCATCGGGCTCGCCGTCGTAGGGCCGGACTGCGGGCGCCCCTACATGGTCGCCTCGACCGAGCCCGACGCGACGAAGCCGCGGCGCGGGAACGCGTTGCTACGCGCTTCGAGCGACGTCACCGATGATCAACGCGAGTTCTTGCGGGCGTGACCACATCGGCCGGTGGCTGGTCGGCAGGTCGACGTAGCTCACGTCGCGCAGCTCGGCCAGGCCACCGAGCCACGCATAGCCCGCTTCGACGGCGTCCTTGATCTGCTCGGACGTGGACCCCGTGCACACGACGGTGCTCGGCACATGGAGGCGGGCGGCCTAGCGGCGGCCACCGACGTTCCGAGTCAGAAGTAGCGCGAGGACCGGTTGGCGGCAGGTCGCAGAATCAGGCGCAGACCCCAACCCCGACCCTTGGAAACCTGTGAAACCTCCGCTCGGCGGATTCACACATCCAGACTTCAGCTACTCCGAGCCTGCCTCTTCCACTCTGGCGACGCTAGGGGGACTCGATCTCGATCCCCTCGTGTGCGATCTCTAATACCTCGATGGCGACCTCGTTCCCCGTAGCCGTGAGGGTCGGGCCTGATACCTTCGTGGGCCAGGCGTTTCTGACCTTCCAGGTCATCGCCGGGTTGTGTTCCTCGTCGAGGAGGCTGATCACCATGTCGCGCCGCTCCACCGTGTGCAACTTGATGGTCTTGAACCACTCGGCGAATTCGTTGTTGCCCGCATAGATCCCGCGTTTCAACGTGATGTTGGTGTATTTCTTGAGACCCGGCATCTTGACCGTCGAGTACGTGGGGCTGAGGCCATCGCGGTACTCGATCACCTCAGCCTCCATCTCCAGACCGCTCACCTCGCTGAACGCCAGTTGAGCACCCTGCCAATCGACCCGGAAGTGAAACACCGGAAGTGGATAGCTCATCTCTTCTCTTCTCCTTTCGCCACGTGGGACGCGGTGAGCCAGATGATCGATTCGTAGCGGAGCTCGAGCTCCTCGTAGGCGATCTCTCCCGAGCGGGCGTGGAAGTCGGGGCCGCTCCAGCGGACGGCCGTCGCCCCCTTGAGTAGCCACTTGTTGACCGCCTTGCGAGCCGGGGCGCTCAGCTGAGAGATGGTGACGTCGCGCACGTCCTGCCTTCCCGAGGCCACCGCCTCCCGCCACTTGAAAAAGGTCCGGTCGCTGCCGATTGCCCGCCGCAGCGTCACTGTCTGCTGCAGGTCCGGATCGCCGTGGCCGGGACCCGCCCAATGAAGCGGTGTGATCGATTCGACGCCCACCTCATCCGTGCCGAGGTGGACGCGAAAGTGTGCTTTCGGCAGAGGCATTTGTGTGAGCCTACTTGGTTGTCGGATGCGGGTGGAAGCCTTCGTCGGGCACGCAAAGGTAGCGCGTCGGTCGGAACGTTCCCCTTGGTGCGGTTCCGGCTTCACGTACAAGGCTGTCAAGACAACTGAGCCCTCGTCAACTAACTCGGGACCTTCAGCCTGGTCGCTCCTCCGAGCACCGACCGGTTCAACGAACTGTGCCCTGAACGGAGGTCGATTGGCGCGCAACGGTCGAAACGAAACTGCCGCCCGACACCCCCCAAGTGCCTCGGCGGTCGCGGGTCATCGGGGCAACCACATCACGGCGGTGGTGCCGTCCGGGCCGCTGGCGATGATTTCCACATCGCCACGGTGCGCCCTCACTAGGCCTCGCGCAATGGACAACCCCAGGCCGCTGCCCGGGGAGTTCTCGGACTTCACGAAGCGACCGAACACTTCCTCGAGTTGAGCGGGGTCGATGCCCGGGCCGGTATCGATCACCTGGGTCGTGATCCGATCGTCCTCCGCCTTCACCTTGATCGTCACCCGACCTCCGCCGGGCATGGCCCGGATTGAATTCACGACCAGGTTGGTGAGCGCCTGTCGGATCCGTACCGGATCCATCTCCACGGACGGAACCCCGGTAGGCGCCTCCACGAGGACTTCGATCCCTGAGGTAGAGGCCGCTGGCCGGTACGAAGCGGCCACCTCTTCGACCACCTTCATCAGGTCGGCTTGCTCAGTCTGCAACGGCAGCTTCCCCGCCTCCGACAGGGTCAGAATCCGCAAGTCTTCGATCAACCGCTCCAACACTTCGACCTCGTCGAGCATTGACTCCATGTGCTCGGGACCACCGTCGCGGACGCCGTCGATCACTGCCTCGATCTCGCCCCGAATCACTGCCAGCGGAGTCCGCAGCTCGTGACCTAGATCAGACATCAACCGACGACGCTGTTCATCCGCCTCCTCGAGCCGCTCGGCCATCGAGTTGAACGAAGAGGCGACTGCCCTGATCCCCGCTGAAGAGCGCTCATCCACCCGAGCGCTGTAATCGCCGTCGGCAAGCCGTCCGGCGGCGCCTATGAGATCGCGAACCGGACGCCACGTGCGCCGAACCACCATCCGCAGAAGCCAGCCTCCTGCCACCAGCACAAACAGGGTTGCCAGGACAACGCCGACCCGTCCGGTCGACGCCATTCCCGCCACCGCAGTGGCGATGAGGGCCCCAATCAGCACCGCGACCGCTACGAGGAAACCAATGAACACCAGGGCACCCATGAACATGCGGCGCCCAAACCCTGCCCAGGCCTCGTAGCCTCGCCCACCCCTCGGGGGCCAGTGCTCGCCCTCCGGCCACCACTGCGGACCGCTGCGGAACTGCCTACCCATCGGCATACTTGTACCCCACTCCGTACACAGTCAGCAGATGCTTCGGATGCGCCGGATCGGGTTCCAGCTTGCGGCGCAGGTTTTTCACGTGGGCGTCGATGGCCCGCTCGTACGACTCGAACGACACCCCGTGCAGGGCATCGAGGAGTTGAGACCGCGTGTAGACCCGACCGGGTGACCGGGCGAAGTGCAGCAGCAGCTCGAATTCGGTCGGGGTGAGGTCGACGGTTCGGCCGTGCACGATCACCGTACGCTTCGTCGTGTCGATCTCGAGGTCCCCGGCCCGCACCAAATCGGGCGCCTCGACTGAGGCGTCGACCCGGCGGAGCACCGCCCGGACCCGGGCCACGAGTTCCTTGGGGCTGAACGGTTTGACCATATAGTCGTCGGCACCCAACTCCAAGCCGACAATCCGATCGGACTCTTCGGCCCGGGCGGTCAGCATGATTATTGGCACGTCCGAGGATTTTCGAAGCGCGCGGGTCACGTCTAGGCCGTCCAGGCCGGGCAACCCCAGATCGAGCACGATCATGTCAGGCCGCTCGGCGCGGGCCGCGGTCAAGGCTGCCGACCCGTCGGCGACGGTAACCACGCGGAAGCCCGCCTGCTGCAGGTAATCGCGCAGCAGGCGGGTGATCTTCAGCTCATCGTCAACGACCAGGATTGTCTTCATGACTCATAGTGTGGTCGCTCACTCCTCAAAAGGCGGGGTGTGATCGTCCACTTCCTGTCGGGCATGGGCCATTCGGTGCCACTCCTCGAAGCGATCATTCTGCGGTTTGCCCACGTCACTCTCTGACGATCTGCTCCGGCCGTTCCGGCGCGAGCGGACCTCATCAGACCACCACTCGTGCGATGGGCCGGACCAGCTCTTATCTCGCCCACCGAGGCTGGCGAACAGTCTGGATACCAGACCGAAGAGCATGAAGAACAGAACGATCTTGAACAAGAATCCCAACACCAGAAGGGGTGCGGCTACCAGGCCGCCGACCGCTCCAGAACCGCCAAAGAGGGTAGCCCCCACTAAGACACCAACGCCCACCATCAGGAAAACCCCAAACGGGCCTCGTCGTCTCAACATCATCGATTCCTTTCTCGATTCGATAACGCCAGGATCTCGCCCTGATGTGGAGAACTTGTGAACGCAGTGCGGAGACAACGTGACCGGCTGTGAATGCCCGGTGCCGTGGAGGTCCGCCGGCTGGTCTTTCTCGTGCGCTCCCTTTCGATCGGATTTCGATAGGGGGCGCGCCATGCCGGGGACGATCGGGCCGCTCGGTCGGACGCTGTAGTCCGAAGAAGGCGATAGCCGTTGCGGGGTTAGTCGAGTTCCACAAAGGCGCACAGACCGCGTTGAGGGCCCCTACTGCAGGACTTCTGCTGTTTCGATTAGCCGGCGCATGTCTGCCACGAACCGAGCTGCCGGCGCGCCGTCGACTACGTTGTGGTCGACCGTAACCGTGAGATCGAGTACTTCGCTTGGTTCGACTCTGCCGTCAATGGCCCGGGGGCGCTCGCTCAACCCACCGACGAGGACACTCAGTGTCAGCACCGTTGGAAACCCGATGCCGAAGCCCCCGCCACCGGCAAACATCCCAACCGAGGTGACAGCCACGGTGCCAGCCATTCTGCGCATCCGCACCGACCGTGCCATGAGCCGGTAGAACAGCGGGACGGCGCCTGGGATCTTGGCGGCAACCGGTGTGACCCGTGCCAGTAGCTGACCGCTGCGGCTGGAAGTCGGGTCGGCCTTGACCCGGCGGATCTCGGTGCTGATGTCGTTCACGTCTCGCAGGTCGGCGTCACGGACCAGGTGGGCGAGGGGGAACAATCCCTCCGGTGTGTGTACTTCTACCAGCACGGCGATGTCGACGTGGTGATGAATCATCAGTTGGCCGCGCCAGTTGCGGTAGGCGTGCACCTCAGGGTGGGCAGCAGCCGCCCGACCCACCGACGCCACCAAGAACGCCGTGAACGACTGCGGCGTCTGAGCCGACTCGAGGCGACGTCGGGCCTCGGTGACATCCACGCTGATCAGACCGTGCACCGGGGCTATCCGTCGGCCGGCTCGCAACGCTTGGGTCACGACCCGTCGACTCGCTGGAAAAGGTCTCACCTCCACCCGGCGGGGGCGACTCGGCTGGCCCACTCACACACCGCCTTTCGCCGAACGACAGAACTATCCGTGGCAACTCTCTTACATTCACATTCTTGCCGATAGTGACCGTCGGCACGCAGCGAACCCTCCTTGGTTATCCGTGCCTCCGGCAAGCGCCTTCTCCCGGACACCCACATCGGGATGCTCAGCGGATGAAGATGAAGATGAAGCCTTGGTACAGGAGGTAGCCGGTGAGTCCAATCACTATCGCTCGACCCCGCGAAACATCGTGGACGGCAGCAACCGCCAGCGGGTAGTAGACGAGAAAGAGGAAAACGTAGAGAGCCATGTATAGCCAGGGGAGTGCTGTCGACAGGCCTGAGGTCGCCCAGGTGTCGTAGATCCCCGACGTGGAGGTGATCAGGTCGGGGATGAGGGTGGGGAGCGTCGCCACGGCGGTGGCCAGTCCCGTGGCGGCCACGAGGCTCTCGAACTCACCGACACCGCCCGCGGCGCGGGCGGCCAGCTGCATCACACCGGTAGCCAGCAACCAGCCGGCGAGGATGGCCGCGCCGTAGAACAGTGCCGCCCACTTGTAGTACTCACCGGCGGGGATACGAAGGAACGGATCGGGAATTGGAGCAACCCCGTTGAAGGCCAGTTGCACGTCTACGACGGTGTAGGCCAGCGCCATGAGAGCCATCAGGGTGAGACCACGCCTCCACCCGGACGGCACTTTGGCGAACTCCTCGAGAGTTAGCGCAGGCCGACGGAACATTCCAACGATCGAGCGAGCCAGTCCGACCCGAGGACCGACCCCAAGGTCTCTATCAGTCGCCTTTTCCATTGAGCTCCGTTCACGAGACCATCGATGATGACACAGGTCGGTTTTCGCTCAAACGCAGCCTGACCCGAGCCCACACGACCGCTCCGGGCGGCTTTCTGTCGGGACCTTCGACTCTTGGCGCTGGTTCCTCTTGATTTGATCATATACGATGCGCGTCTGCCAACGATGAGGAGGTAGGGCCCCGTGAGAATCGCACTGATCGCTATGAGCGGAATACGGGTGCATAACCCGATTCTCTCGCAGATAGGACTCACCCTCCCGGGCTTTGCGGAGCGAGGAAAGGCTATTGCCTCGCTTCCCAGCCTTTCGCTCCTTACGCTGGCCGCTCTTACACCGGAGCGTCATGAGGTCGAGTACGTCGAGGTGGCAGATATCCGTGATATCGGCGAGCTTCCCGAATGCGACCTGGCCGCTTTCTCCTCGTATACGGCCCAGGTCAAGGACGCCTATCAGTTGGCGGACCTGTACCGGGCAGAAGGAGTACCAACAGTTATCGGAGGTCTCCATGTCTCTTGCCTTCCGGATGAGGCATTGGAGCATTGCGATGCGGTGGTCGTTGGCGAAGGTGAGCCCGCCTGGCCGCGAGTAGTGGCCGACATGGAGGCGGGTCGTTTGGCCGGGGTGTACTCATCGGATGGTATCGCCTATGACCTCGCCGACGCGCCGATCCCCCGCTTCGATCTGCTCGACCCGGAGCGGTACAACCGGCTCACCGTGCAGACCCAGCGGGGGTGCCCATGGCACTGCGAATTCTGTGCCAGTTCGATCCTGCTGACCAGTCGTTACAAGCAGAAGCCGGTACCAAGGGTCATTGCCGAGATCGAAGCCATCAAGGCGATCTGGACAGATGAGCCGTTCTTGGAGCTGGCCGACGACAACACTTTTGTGAACAAGCATTACGGCCGCGAACTCGCCGAGGCGATGGGGGGTCTCGGTCTGCGTTGGTTCACCGAGACCGACGTTTCGGTGGCCGACGACCTGGAGTTGCTCCGGCTCTTGAAAGAGGCAGGGTGCCGGGAGCTTCTCATAGGGCTGGAAAGCCCCACCAAGCAAGGGCTCGAGGGTCTGGAGCTGAAACACAATTGGAAACGCAAGCAGATCGATGGCTACTACCGGGCGATTGAGATAATCCAGTCCAACGGTATTGCCGTGAATGCCTGCTTTGTGCTCGGTCTGGACGGAGATGGTCCCGAGGTGTTCGAAGCCATCGAGCAGTTCGTGGAGAAGACCCTGCCGTTTGACGTGCAGATCACTGCGCTCACTCCCTTCCCGGGCACCCCCCTCTATGAGCGACTACTGGCCGAAGGCCGCATTCTCGAACCCGGAGCATGGGAGAGGTGCACCCTGTTCGATGTCAATTTCGAGCCCAAACGAATGACCGTAGAGGACCTCGAGATGCAGGGTCTCGCGCTCGGGCTGCGCCTCTATTCGAAGGAAGCCACCGCCCGCCGGCGGCAGGGTTTCAAGACCCAGCTGGCCTCCGGCCCGATACCGACCGTAGGTGCATGATGCGTCGCGCATCTGTGCGCCGCGCAGCACCTCCGGTAGAAATGTCCCCTAATCCGGGTTTTGCGAGCCGTGTCAAACGACTCACCGCGGTGAGTGCCACCGCATTGGGAGGGATCTTCCTTCTCGTGAGCCTCACCGGCGATGCAGGTTGGGTTGCGAGCGGGCTGATGATCGGCGGGTGGGTATCCATGCCGGTCCTGCTGGCGAAAAGCCTGCGCCAACCGCGGTGGCGGTATCTGTTGGCGGTTCCGGCCGGGCTGGTATTGGCGAGCCTATTGACAGTCGCCCTCGGATTCGACGGCTCTGCTCTCAGCCGGGTTGGTTGGTGGGTGATGACCGCCGGGGTGCTGGTAGGCGGCACGCTGGGAGGGTGGTTCTGGTACCGCTGGGCGCCGGTGCCGCGCCCATTCGACGCACCGTTCGCCCGGGGCCGGTGGATGCTCATCGCGGTCCACGCGGGACTCGTGGTCGTCGGTGCGGTCCTGGTTATGTTGGGGGAACTGGTCTGACGCGTTACTGCCCGGCTTGCTCGACCCCCCGGGGGGTCGCCTGCGGTGCGGGTCGATGCCGGTACAAGTACAGCAAACACTCGACCATCAGCACCAGGAACACCCCATCGGCTACTCCAAAACCCCAGAGGAATACGGCGTGCGGTACCTCATCGGTGACGGCGATGTAGATGCCAACCCCGGTGTAGGCGAGCTTGTAGAGGGCTCCAATCGCCACCAGATCCCGATTTCGCCAGAGATCGCCCCGCCAGATCAAGTAGTAGCCGACTCCGAGGACCAGAACGAATGCTCCGACCAGCGGTAGAAACCCTCCCTCCGGGTACTTGTCTGCGATGTCCAAGGCGTCGAAAGCCCACCGGCCGAAGAACAGGAAGATGATCCCCAACACGATGTCGTACACGGCTGCGACGCCATAGAGGACCCGGTAGTACCGATCCCGTGGATGGCTCATTGCGTGCCTCCTTTGCCTCTCCAACCCCAGGCCTGCGGCGGTCTGTTCCCAGAGTCCGTAAGACCCATAACTACCGCTAGACCCAAAACTAATAGATGGACTTGTCAGAGCAGAAGGCCTCTTCGGAGGGATACCCCACCGAAGCCGCGCGGTTGACTACTCCGCCGCGCCCCCCGTCTCCCGTCGCGAAGCCAGTAGCGCCCCCACAATGACGAGTAGCACCCCGATCAGCGAGATCACGGTCACGTTATCGCTGCGGAAGAGGACCCCGAGAACGAGCGCAACAACTGGAATCATGTACGTGGCGAACGATGATCTCGTTGATCCAACCCGGCTGACCAACGAGCCCATGATCACGAAAGCAAGCCCGGTGCCCACAGCACCTGCCGCGGCGATCGCCAGAAACGAATCCCAGGCGAAGGCTGATTGTAGGAACCCGGTGACGCCCAGCGGTGCGGTCCACAGCGCCGCATAGGCCAGCATCTTCGCGTTGACGATCAGCGAGCCGTACTTCTGGTTGATCGGCGCGGCGATGTTGATCGCCAGGCCGTAGCACATGACGGCTATCAGGACCAGCCCTACCCCGAGCGCCTCTGAGGAACCCTCCGCTCCCGACGACAGGCTGATGGCGGCTACCCCGACGAAGCCGAGCATGAGTCCCGCCAGCACAGCTCCGTGGGGAAGCTTGCGAAGCATGAGGGTGGCAACCGCTGCGGCGAAAAGAGGCAAGGCACCGTTGAGCATCCCGGCCACCGCCGAGTTGATGTACTGCTGGGCGATGGGGAACAGCGTGAAGGGTATTGCCACCCAGAGGAAGGACAGGGCGATCAAGCGGGGACGGTCGTCGGATTCGATTCTGCCTCGAGCTTTTGGCACGACCGCGAGGGCCAGAGCCCCCAAGCCCACCCGCATCCAGGTGATCAATCCCGGCTTGAAAGCTTCGAGGCCGATATCCATCAGCAGGAAAGAGGACCCCCAGATGACTCCGATGGAGACGAACAGAATCCAATCGCGTGGCGCGAACGCTTCCCGGTTGGTGCCGGCTGATGTGCTGAGAATCCGCGATCCCAATCATCGCTCCATCGTCGAGGCCGTCAGCCTACGCCCGGCGACAGGTTGCCCGAGTCGCAAGTCTCCGATTAGCGCAGGATCCGGTCGAAAGCGACATCTTCGGCAGCCAACACGTAAGCAACAGCAGGGAGGTTTCGCGTTTGATTGATCAGGTTGCGGAGATGTTCGGCGAAGGCCTCGATATCCCCGGTGGGCCGGGGAAGCCCGATGAAGGTCAGATCGGCGGCGGTCGATGTCGAACTGATGACCTCGATGGGCGGCCGGCCATCCACCATAACATCGACTTTGGCCCGCATCCTGGTTGAGGAGATGAGCCCGGCCAGGTTGGCCCGGGCTTCGGCGGCACCCTTCTGATCTTTCACGATCATGCGTACGTGGAGGCCGACATTGCTCCAGGTGAGGCTGGCGGAAATGAGATGGCCGAGGGTGACCATGAGGCTTCCGTTGCCGCGCATGCTCTGCCACCAGACGTCGATATGGCGACGCCGACCAAAGAGGCGGTCCGCGTCGGCCCGAACGATCACGACGTTTCGGTTGGCCCGGTAGAAACTGGCGATCATCTGCGCGTATTCGATTGGATCATCGGTGGTCTCTCCGTCCCCGAGCAAGACGGTGTTCGGTACCAGGTAGCCCAACCCGTAAGCCTCGACCAGGGTGGCCGCCCCCTCATAGGGGGTGGCAGCCGATACCACCCGGACCAACGCATCGACGTTTCGTTCCTCCAGGTGATCCCGGATGGTGGTGGCCAGGCTGTTCTTGCGGTCGGTGCTCGACGCAGACTCGGGAAGGATGGTTGCGACGCTGAGGATGCCCCGATCCTGGGAGATGGTGTTGGCCAGGTCGATGAGGTACCACCGTTTCTCCGGGTTGCCTGCCAGCACAAGGAAATGGGGCCGCCAGCTCCGGGCCTGTGCGTCGGCCCTCAGGTTGAAGAGCCCCCAACGGATCATGGCTTGCCACATTCCCTGGCGGACATCTCCCCAGGTGCTCTTCAGCCCCCGTCGTTTCAGCCACAGATAGACGCCGAGGACAATCACGGCTGATAGGGCCGTTGCGGGCGCGTCGATAAGGACCATGACCACCGAGCATCCGATGGCGCCGATCAGGGACAGGCCCCAGTGGACCTTGAAGGTGGGACGGAAGGAAGGGCTACGCAACAGTCGTTCGAGCGCCGACACGATGTTGACGACCGTGTAAGTGGCCAGGAAGAACATGGTAAGGATCGGGGCGATGACGTTGAGGTCAAAGAGGGCGACGGCAGTCAGGGCCAGTCCGAGGGTCACGAAGGTGCCGATGCGCGGCTCGTCGTTAGGGCCCGTTCCCCGTCCGAGGAAGCGCAACGGCTTGGGGAGGATGTTATCCCGGGCGATGGCCTGCAAGATGCGCGGGGCTCCGAGGATGCTGCCGAGGGCACTCGAGAGGGTTGCCCCCCACACGCCGATCAAGATGGCGTCACCCCAGACAGCGATGTTCCGCATGATGAGGGGATCAGCGACGAGTTGGGCGGCGGTGGCGCGCTCAGATAGAAACAAGGGGATTGCCATGTAGATGAGGTAGCTGACCCCGATCGCGGCCAGGGTGCCATGGGGAATGGACCTCCGGGGATTCTCCAGGTCGCCGGACATGTTGACGCCGGCCATGATGCCGGTCACCGCCGGAAAGAAGACCGCGAAGACTTGCCAGAACCCGACCGGTTCGAAAGTCACTGCCGCCTCCACCGTGGCCGCGTGTCCAAGGAAGAACGAAAGCAGCGACAAGCCGATCCCGGCCATGATGAAGTATTGGGCCCGGATCGCCACCCGGGCCGAAATGAGAGCGATCGCGGCAACCAGGACGGTGGTGACCAGGCCGACGATCCGCTGGTCCAGGATCGGGAAGACGCGCGAAACGCTCTCGGCGAAACCGATTGTGTAGAGAGCGACCGACAGGGCCTGGGCCAGGTAGAGGGGTATGCCGATGGCACCACCGATCTCGACCCCTAGGGCGCGGCTGATCATGTAGTAGGCGCCGCCGGCCCGGATTCGCTGATCGGTGGCGATCTGCGAGATGGACAGGCCGGTCAAGAAGGTGATGGCCGTCGCGATCGTGACGATGATCAACGACCCGACCAGCCCGGCCTGTCCGACCACCCACCCGAACCGCAGGTACATGATGACGCCGAGAATGGTGAGGATCGAGGGGGTGAAAACTCCGCCAAACGTCCCCAGGCCTGTTGGGGCTTCCTGAGACTGATCGGCCGTCGTGCTCACAGACGCGTTCCTTCTGCTCTCTGGTTGGTGAGTACCGCTTCGAGCTAAATCGAGTAGCGATTGTACCGGCACAAGACCGAGTCTCGCGGTGGTGTTCAGCACAGCACCTCGCCGCCGGCGGACGGTCCAGCAGGTTGACGGGCGGTCAACTTCCGGCGTGCAAAACCGCCTGAGCGGCGTGATAGCCCGACATGCCGTGAACGCCCGGTCCGGGCGGAGTGGCCGACGAGCACAGGTAGAGGCGGGGACCAACGGTGTAGGGATGGAGGCTGAGCTTGGGCCGGAACAGCATGCGGAGCCGGTCGGTCCGCCCGCCGGCAATGTCGCCACCGACCAGGTTGGGATTCCAGTCCTCGAGATGAGCGGGACCCATGGTACGCCGGGCGAGGATCAGGTCACGGAAACCAGGAGCAAAACGTTCGATCTGCTGCTCCATCGCCTTCGTCATGTCAACCGTGGAACTCGCCGGTACGTGGGAGTACGTCCACAACACGTGCTTGCCCTCCGGCGCGCGACCCGGGTCGGCGATCGTTGGCTGCGACACAATCACAAAGGGTCGATCGGGGACTCTTCCTTCCCATGCGGCTTGTTCTGCGTTGCCGATCTCATCGGCCGTGCCGCCTACGTGCAGGGTGCCTGCTTTGCGACAGTCCGGGGCGGTCCAGGGGACCGGTCCGTCGAGCGCATAATCCACCTTGAAGACGCCGGGGCCGTGGCGGTAATTCCGGTACCGCCGCCCGACGCGGGTTGACAGTCGTTCCCCGGCGATGGTGGCCATAGCTCGTGGTCCGGTATCGAACAGCACGGTCCCGACCGGGGACATGTCGTCGAGGTCGCGCACATGCCGGTTGGTCTCGATGGTGCCGCCCAGTTCCCGGAAGACCGATGCCAGCGCATCCGCAATAGCTTGGGACCCACTCTTGGCGACCGGCCACCCGGTCACATGCGCCAGTGCGGCGAGCACGAGTGCCACGGCGGTATTTCCGGGTTTGGAGAGCGGCATCGGTGTGTGGGCGGCCAAACCGGCCAGCAGCGCTCTGCCCTGGTCGGTGCTGAGCGATCGCTGAGCAACGCTGGCCGGCCAGAATCCCCGGCTCCCCAAACCGGCCAGGGCGAGTGGATGGGCCGGAATCCGCAACACAGGACCAAATACGGCATCGCCGATAACATCCCACCGCCGGGCGAGGCCTCCTACGACTCGTTGGTAGAACGGTCCGTCGCTTTCGAGTTGCTCGGCGGTGACGGCGACCGAGTGGTGCAATGTGGCGGCTGTTCCCCCGTCGAGCGGATGAGCGAGGGGGATCTCGGGGCGCAGCCAGGTGAGCCCATGCTCGGTCAGCGGGAGCGCTTGAAACAGCGGCGAGGCGGCACCGAGCGGGTGGACGGCAGCACCCAGATCGTGGCGAAAGCCGGGCAGGGTGAGCTCCCGGGTAGCTGCTGCACCACCGATGGTGTTGAGTCGCTCGTAAACGACCACCAACCGGCCTGCTCTTTGCAGAACGATGCCGGCTCCCAACCCGTTGGGCCCGGCTCCGATGATGGCAACGTCAGACATAGCCACCATTGTGCCGGATGCGGACGGGAGGTGATCGTTGGGCCGCCGTTCTCTTGTCTCAGCCGACTTGGCTGTTGAGTCTGGCCTCGTATTCGGCCCGCGCTCGTCCGGCGATGGGTGACGCAAGGGTGCGCTGCATGTCCACAGCGGGGAGGTCGGATGCGGAAAAATACTCAACCATCTCGTGCAACGCGACGTTCCCTTCTAGCGCGGGCGCCCATTGGATTCGATCGCCGGGTCGCACCGTGCCTTTCTCCGTGACCCAGCAGTAGAAGCCCGGTCGTTTGGCATCACGAAAGCGGCGGATCCAGTTTGCCTGTCCCATCCGAGTAGCGAATGTTGCGCAGGGGATGCGAGGGGCAGTCATTTCCAGGACCACGGCACCGATGATCAGACGGTCACCAATCCGAATCACGTCCGGAGTTTCTGAAACCGTCAGGTTCTCCCCAAAAGTCCCCGGTTCTAACGACTGGTCTAACTGTTGTTCCCACCAGGCGTAATCCTCAGCCGAATACACGTAGACCGCCTGGTCTGGTCCTCCGTGGTGCCTGGTATTCACAACCGCGTCACCTTCGACGCCCTCGATACGAAGAGCGATTTCCTTTGCCGGAATCTTGTTGATACCTGTCTCGATTTCTCGCGTGCCAACTTGCAGAGTTTGAGCAGACCCCACCTGAACTGAGACGACGTGCATCCGGACAAGCTACTCCGTCCGGGAAGGAAGCTATCTGGCTTGCCCGGGGCCGCACCGGCACCGCCTCGGCCCCGGGGCACCATACTCACTGTTGCCCGGCTGGCGAGCATCCGTTCGTCAGTCTTCCTCGTGCGCACGGAGCACAAAGTTGCCGAGCCGATCGCCCTGCTTGGCGCTAGCCCGGAGGTGACCTCACCGAGGTTTCCAGGTCTGGATCGTCTTGCCATGGCCCAGCTGACATTGATATTCGGCTCGTCACGCACCGGTTCAACCATGTAGTTTTCGGTCGCGAGAGGGAGGAAACCATGCGAGGGCGGCTTGGCACATTATTTCATTCGGTGTTTCTGCGCCGGGTCATGTGGCATGTCCGACGGGTGAGCAAGCAGGTAGATCGGCGGTTCTTCCTTGCCTTGCTAGCTGGCCTGGTCGTAGTGGTCGCGGTCGCGGCCGTCGCCATAACACTGCTGGAGAAGGACCTCACTCTTGGGGCTTTTGGCGAGTCTTTCTACTGGGGGATCACCACGGTCCTCGGTCAGGGCGATGCCTCGCACGTCACCAGCCCTCTCGGTTGGGCGGTTAGCTGGTTGCTGGCGGTCTTCGGTATCGGGATTCTCGCCACGATCACCGGGGCGTTGGTCGGGTTTGTCATCGATTTCTTGTTGAAGGAGGGTCAGGGCATGGGTGCAGCTGGACATAAAGGACACATCGTCGTTTGCGGGTGGAATTCAACCGCTCGCGATTTGATCGATGAGCTCCGGTCAGATGACTACGACGCAGATGTCGTGATCGTCCATGAAGCCGAGCGGAACCCGGCAGGAGACGATGCGTACTTCATCCGGGGAGACACCACCAATGCCGATGACCTGAAACGAGCCGGTATTGAAGAGGCCGCGGCGGCCATCATCTGCCCGACCGATGGGTCAAACGAAGCCGATATGCGATCGATCCTCACCGTTCTGGCGATCGAGAACCTGGCGCCAGGGGTACGTACCGTCGTTGAGGTCAACAATCCCAAACACGTTGAGCACTTTCGGCGCGCCAAGGTCGATGAGGTGCTGGTCAGCTCCCGGTTGGCCGCCCATCTCCTGGCTCGTACAGCACTGTATCCCGGGCTTTCGGGAGTGGTGGCAGACATGGTCGCCGGCGGAGATGGGTCCGAGCTCTACCGGGTTGAACTACCCGACAGTTATCTCGGGGTATCTATCGATGAGCTGGCTACGCGCATGCGGCGTGATCATCAAGCAACGGTGTTGGCCGTTAGCCGGAACGGATCTTCCTTCGTCAACCCACCCAGTGACTTTCGCCTCGAGCCGGGAGACGACGCGGTCGTAGTGGCCGAGTCGTTGGGGACGCTTTCGCCGCTCAGAACTGCCCAAAGGGAAGACCCAGGAGTCGTGGTGGAACTGGACGATCGTCAGCCGAGTTCTCAGACCTAAGAGTCCGAACGCCCGCCGACAGCCTGCAGTCCCTCGGGCAGCGTAAAGGCTCCCTCGTAGAGGGCCCTCCCCACAATCACCCCGTCGAGGGGCAGTGAACGCAACCGCCTGAGGTCGTCAAGGGTGCCGACTCCGCCGGACGCAATGATCCCGACTTCTGGAACCCGGTCGACACAGTGGTTGAGGAGGTCGACGGCCGGGCCGGTCAGCATCCCATCGCCGGCGATTCCCGTTACCAAAGCCCGGATGACTCCGGCTCCTGCCAGCTGATCGAGCACCTGGTCCAGCGGCCGCCCGGCGTCGGTCCAACCGGTTCCCACAGCCATTCCGTCACGGACGTCAACGGCTGCCACGACCCGGTCGGGACCCAGCGTGACGACCATGGACGCGAGCATGGTTGGGTTCCAGACAACCGTCGACCCCAGGACCACCCGGTCGACGCCGGCCGCGATGGTTTGGACCGCCGCTTCAAGGGACCGGATACCGCCCCCGGCCTGGAAGCGAACTCCCGTGCCGCCCAACTCTCGCCACAAACTGCTGTTCCAGGTTCCTTCAATGGCTCCCGAAAGATCGACGACGTGCACAAGCGAAGCGCCTTGATCCGCCCAGGTCCTGAGTTGGGTGGCCGGGTCGTTGGCGTAGACGGTCACGTCTTCTTTCCGACCCTGACGGAGCCTCACCACGGCTCCGTTGAGTACGTCCACTGCCGGTAGCAACTCCATCTTTCTCCTCTCCTAACTGTTGTAGCATGCTAACGTGCTAGCACATTAAGACAGAACCTCTACAAGGAGGGCTCATGACGAGTCCGGGAGACGACTGGCGCACCGCACAGACAGCACCCTTGCTGGAAGCAATTGTTTCGCTCCGTACGGTGGATGAAGCCGCGGCCTTCTTACGAGATCTCTGCACTTTGCGAGAGTTGGAGGAGATAACGCAGCGGTGGGCCGTGGTGCAACTCCTCTCAGAAGGTCTTTCCTACCGGGATATCGCCGATCGCACCGGGGCATCGACTGCGACCGTGACCCGGATCAATCAGTGGTTCCAGCACGGAACGGGTGGTTACCAGATGATGCTCGAGCGGCTCGCCGGAGCGAAATCATGACTGCGTTGCTGCGTTTGGCGGTGCCGAATAAGGGACGGCTACAAGCTCCCACGGCAGGTTTGTTATCCCAGGCCGGTCTCATCTACGAGCGGACGGAGCGATCGCTTTCCGCCCCGGTCGCCAATGTCGACATGGAGCTGCTATTCGTGCGAGCAGAGGATGTCTGCGAGATGGTGGCGGACGGTGTGGCCGCACTCGGTGTGACCGGGCTCGATCTTCTCCAGGAAAGCGGCGCCGACCTGCAGGTAGTGGGCGAGCTCGGATTCGGGACCTGCCGGCTAACGGCCGCCGTGCCCAATGCCTCGCCCATTCAAAACCTCGTTGAACTGGAGGGCATGCGGGTCGCGACTGCCCATCTTCGCGTGACCGGGGAGTTCTTTGCCAAGCAAGGCATTGACATGACCGTCATTCCGTTGCGGGGATCCGTCGAAGTCGCTCCCAAACTCGATGTTGCCGACGCCATCGTCGACCTCGTGTCGAGCGGCAGCACGATGATGGTCAATGGGCTGCGACCTATTGCCACGTTGCTCGAGTCGCAAGCCGTGTTGGTGGCCCGTAGCGCGGTTGAGGGATTGACGGATGGCCAACAACAGGTAGTGACGATGCTGCAGGCAGCGGTCGCCGCCCGGCAAAAACGTTATGTCGTGATGAATGCCCCCAGGGATGCGCTCAGGGCGATCGAAGAGATCATTCCAGGGATTGAAGCTCCGTCCGTGGTACCTCTGGCGCATAACGACAAGGTGGCCATTCACTCGGTGGTCGACGCCAAGGACGTTTGGCAGGTTCTACCGCGCCTGAAGGAAGCCGGCGCCACCGGCATTCTGGTGCTGCCGGTCGAGTCGCTGATTGCCTGAAGGTGCTGACGTGATGGACATACGCCGGATCGATTTGACCACGCACAGCAGGATCGAGCGGTCCGCTCTGACGCGGCGCTCCGTCGTACCCGATCAAACCGTCCGGGAGCAAGCAGCATCCATCGTCCAACTCGTTGCCGCCGGGGGTGATGCGGCGTTGTGGGAGGCCGGTCGCCGGTACGGCGGCGGCCCATCCAGTCGAGAGGCGCGGATCCCCCCGGATCGTATCGCCGCGGCCCTCACCCATCTGCCGCCCGCAACCGCTGCAGCACTCGAGGGAGCCATCGCCAATATCCGAGCGGTCCACGAGCAACAGCGACCCCGAGACCACCTGGTTGCGCCCGCACCGGGGGTTGAGATTGCTCGCGTGTGGAGTCCCCTAGGTCGGGTCGGCGTGTATGCACCCGGTGGGAGGGCCGCCTATCCGTCCTCGGTACTGATGGGAGTTATCCCGGCCCAGGTAGCCGGTGTTGAGAGCATCGCCGTGGCGAGCCCGGTTGGACCGGACGGACGGCTCAACGAAGCAACCCTCGGGGCCTCCGCCCTGTTGGGGATCGACGAGGTCTACGCGATGGGAGGGGCACAGGCCATCGCGGCACTAGCCCACGGGACAGAGACCATTGCTCCGGTCGACAAGATCGTCGGGCCCGGAAACGACTGGGTGACTGCAGCCAAACTGGCTGTGTTCGGGGTGTGTGGAATCGACCTTCCGGCCGGGCCAAGCGAAGCGCTGGTGCTCACGGATGGTTCGGCGAATTCCCGAATCGTTGCCGTTGATCTGCTGTGTCAGGCCGAGCACGGTGTCGAGTCACCCGTGGTGCTCCTCACGACCGCGCCCGACCAGGTCCCCGACATCCTGGCCGCCGCCGAGGCGATGCTATTGGGATTGGAGAGATCGGCCATCATCCGGGCCGCCCTCGAGGACCACGGCCTGATCGCGATTGCTCCCGACCTCGAAACTGCCATCGCCTTCTCCAACGACTTTGCGCCCGAGCACCTGAGCGTGCATACCGGAGAAGCCCCTTCGGTGGCGAAACGACTGACTTCGGCCGGATCGGTGTTTGTCGGGGAATGGGCTCCGGAATCGGCCGGCGACTATGCGACCGGCGCCAACCATGTGCTCCCCACCGGCGGCCTGGCTAGATCGTATGGGCCCCTCTCGGTTGAGGACTTCGGCTCATGGCGCCAGGTTCAGGAACTGACCCGGGCCGGGTTGAGTACGCTCCGCCCGATCATCGAAGAACTGGCCGCCGTAGAAGGACTCACCGCTCACCGCCTGGCCGTTCAAGTACGGTTTGAGGAGGGGCGATGAGTTTCCCGAAGTACCAGTGGCAGCCGACCTCGGCGGAGATCGCCGCCGCAGCAGGTCTCAACCCCGATCAAGTCGAGCGGTTCGATCACAACACCTCGCCCTTTCCGAGCGACTGGGCCGCCGACGTCGTCATCAGACAGAGTCTGAGCCTCAACGAGTATCCGGCCGCCAGCTACGTCTCTCTCCGGGAGGCGGTGGCCACCAGCACCGGACTGGACCCCGACTCGGTGGTTCCGGGTGCGGGCGCCGACGAGCTGATCCTGCTGGCGGCCCGGGCTTTTCTGGCTCCCGGCCAGACCGCGGTGATTGCGGAGCCCACCTACCCGATGTACGGGATCGCGACCGCCCAGGTGCGCGGCCGGGTCGTGAGTATCGAGGCACAGCCTCCGGATTTCGAGTTTCCCGCCGATGAGGTGATCACCGCGGCTCGCGACGCCGAGATCGTGTGGTTGTGTGTTCCGTCCAATCCGCTCGGCAGCCGGTCGACCGACCAAGCGGTTGCGGCGATCATTGCGGCTACCGACGGTGTGGTCGTTCTCGACGCCGCCTACGCGGCGTTTGCCGGTGATGACTGGGCACCGTGGGTCGACCGATACCACAACCTGCTGGTGCTCAACACGATGTCGAAGGCATACGGACTGGCCGGGGCGCGGGTCGGGTATGGCCTGGGGCATCCCGATCTGATCGCCGCAATCGATGGTGTACGACCTCCCGGCAGCATTTCGAGTCTTTCGGTCGAGCTGGCGGTTGCGGCCCTCGCGGCGCCCGACCGCATGCGGTCCGCGGTCGCCGCAATCACCGCCGAACGGGCACGACTCGCCGGCTATCTGCATGACCTCGGTCTGCGCGTGCTTCCTTCGACGACCAACTTTCTGTTGTGCGAGGTGGGGCCGCAGGCTCGGTCGGTGGCAGATGACTTGATGAAAGGGGGACTGGTTACGAGGACCTTCCCGGAAGACGGTCCACTGGCCTCCTACCTACGTTTCACCGTGCGGTCGCCCCGGGCCCACGACCGGTTGCTGTCCGCTCTGCAAAGGAGATTGTCATGAGTCGCGCTGCCCGGGTCGAACGCACCACTCGCGAAACCAGGGTCGACCTCAGATTGGAGCTCGACGGAAGTGGCATTGCCGAGGTAGCGACCGGAGTCGGATTCTTCGATCACTTGCTCACCTCCCTATCCCACCACGGGCTGTTTGACCTGCTCGTAACGACCGAGGGCGATCTCGAAATCGACGACCACCACACCGTCGAGGACACCGCCCTCGTGCTCGGGCAGGCCTTCGCCGAAGCGCTCGGTGATCGGGCCGGCATCGTACGCTTCGCCGACGCCACCGTCCCGATGGATGAGGCCCTGGCCACTGCGGTAGTCGACGTAGGTGGCCGTCCCTACACGGTTCTGGACCTGTCGTTCTCGTCTGATCGGATCGGGGCCCTGAGTACTGAGATGATCCCTCATGCTCTCGAAGCGCTGGCGCGAACAGCCGGTTTCACCCTCCATCTCACCTCCCGGGGGCGGAACGATCATCACGTGGCCGAGGCGGCATTCAAGGCGCTGGCCCGGGCGTTGCGGAATGCAGTCGCCGACGACTCGCGCCGGGAGGGCATTCCCAGCACCAAGGGCACCATGTGACCAGGATCGCCGTCATCGATCACGGAGCGGGAAACCTCGTCTCCATCGCACAAGGTCTCCAGGACCGGGGAGCCCGGGTCGTTATTGCGGTGGCCCCGGCCGACCTGGCCGGGATGGACGGAATCGTCCTCCCCGGCGTCGGGGCAACCGGAGCCGCCATGGACAGGATCCGGGCGGCCGGCTTGGTGGAGCCTCTGACCGAGTGGCATGGTCCACTCCTGGGCATCTGCGTTGGGTTACAACTCTTCTTCACCACTTCGGAAGAAGATGGCGGGCAGACGCTTGGGCTGATCCCCGGGACCGTGCGGCGATTGGTTTCGGCCCCGCGGCTCCCGCATATCGGGTGGAACGACCTTCGGATGCGAGCGGATCCTCTTTTCGTCGGGATTCCCGATGGGTCAACCTTCTACTTCGTACATAGTTTTGCTCCGGTGCCTGAAGACTCGGCCGCCGTGATCGCAACCTGCAGCTATGGCAGCGAGTTCGTAGCGGCGGTTCGATCAGCCAATCGGGTCGGGGTGCAGTTTCACCCGGAACGCAGCGGCCCGGCCGGTCTGCGCATACTGGGCAACTTCATGCAGGAGTGCCGGGAGTCGGCCGATGCTGCGTAAGAGGATCATCCCCTGTCTCGATGTCCACAACGGTCGCGTGGTGAAAGGTGTTCAGTTCGTCGATCTCACGGATGAGGGTGATCCAGTCGAGCTAGCGGCCCGCTACGTGGCGGAGGGCGCCGACGAGATCTGTTTCCTCGATATCACTGCCTCCCACGAAGGCCGGGACACCATGCTCGGCCTGGTGCGCCGCACCGCCGAGCAAGTATTCGTGCCGCTCACCGTGGGCGGGGGCGTGCGAACGGTCGAAGACATGCGAGCAACACTGCGGGCCGGAGCCGACCGGGTAACGGTCAATACCGCCGCCGTCGAGCGACCGGCCCTCGTCGCAGAGTGCGCCGAAGCATTCGGAGCCCAGTGCGTTGTGCTCGCCATCGACGCCAAACGGCGGGACGGCCGAAGCTGGGAGGTATACACCCACGGCGGACGAATCCCGACCAGTCTCGATGTGGTTGTCTGGGCAGAAGAAGGTGCCCGGTTGGGGGCCGGGGAGATCCTGCTCACCTCTATGGACCGGGACGGAACGAAAGATGGATACGACCTCGAACTACTCGAGGCAGTGCGGTCCGCGGTTCGTGTTCCCGTGATCGCCTCCGGTGGAGCCGGGACTATCGATCATTGTGTGGAAGCCCTCGCCGAGAGAAGAGCTGATGCGGTGCTGGCGGCCTCCATCTTTCATCGTCGCGAGATCGCTATTGCCGACCTCAAAGCTGGTTTGGTCGCGGCCGGGATTCCGATCCGTCCTGTCGAGGTGGCCTCGTGACGAAGGTTCGTTTCGACGAAAACGGCCTGGTTCCCGGGATCGTGCAGCACGCCAGGAGTGGTCGTGTGTTGATGGTCGCCTACCTCAATGAGGAGAGCCTGGAGCTGACCCGGGAGACGGGAGAGGTTCATTTTTGGAGCCGTTCTCGCCGGGAGATCTGGCGCAAAGGCGCCACCAGTGGCAACACGATGGACGTGGAGCGGATTAGCACGGACTGTGATGGAGACGCATTGCTGATCCAGGTAATCCCGGCCGGGCCAGCCTGTCATACCGGCGCCGCGAGCTGCTTCGACGATTCAGAAGAAGTCCAGGAACCGCTGGTTCCGCCCGAACTCTGGTCGGTCATCGCGGCCCGCGCCGCCGACCGGCCGGAGGGGTCCTATACCGTGGCGCTGCTCGAGGGTGGGGTGGACGCCGTGGGTCGGAAGCTCACCGAGGAAGCCACCGAGGTGCTGCTGGCCGCCAAGGACCACGCCGCCGGGACCGGACCGGTTGACCGTGTAGCGGAGGAGGCCGCCGACCTGGTCTACCACCTGTTGGTGTTGCTAGCCGAGCGAGGCTTGTCACCCGCCGATGTGGCCGGGGTGTTGCGGGAGAGAAGTCGGTAGAAACCGCCGTCCGCCAACCAAGTACGAAGTACTTCCCTTCACCATCGTTCCCACTCGAGTGTGTCGATCAGGTGTGGAGCGAACAGGTCCGGATCGAGAAGGAACGAATCGTGGCCCTTCTCGGAGTGGACCGTGATACGCCGCACCGGTACTCCTGCTCGTTTCAGGGCCCGCACCATCTCTTCCTGCTCGTCCGGGTAGTAGCAAACGTCCGAGTCGATGGTGAACACCATGAACCGCTGATCGCGGCAGCGGCGGAGGACCGAGTCGAGGTTCGAGCCGTCTGCCTGCTCGACCAGGTCGACCGTCTGCCACAATTCCATGATCCGCAGGTAGCTGTTGGCGTCGAATCGCTTGACGAACTTGGTGCCCTGATGCCACATGTACGACTCGATCGGGTTGACGATCTGGATGTGTCCGCCCGTCTCGTTTCGGTCGACGATCTCGTCTCTGGCCCGTTCCTCCATAGCCCTGAGGGATACGAACACCTTGTGTCCGATCATCCGGGCCAGGGCGAGTCCGCGATCCGGGGTGGGACCTTCGTAGTAGTCGCCACCGGCGAAGTTCGGATCGTTCTCTATTGCATTGCATTGTTCGAAGATGTGGATCCGCTGCAAAGCGGTGACACCGAGGCCGGCTGCGATCGGGATCACGTTCTTCACTCGCTCGGGGTAGCGGGCCGCCAGGTTCACGCACATCATGCCGCCCACCGATCCGCCAATCGTGGCGTGCAGCGTCTCAATCCCAAGATGGTCCAACAGTGCTAGCTGCGAGTCGACGACGTCGGAAATGGAGATCCTCGGGAAGGTGGACCCGTACGGGCGTCCGGTGGTCGGGTCGATCGAAGCCGGACCCGTCGACCCGTAGCATCCCCCCAGGTAGTTGACGCAGATCACAGAGAAGCGATCGGTGTTGAGGGCCTTGCCCGGTCCGATGAACCCGTCCCACCACCCGGTGTGCACCTCGTCAACCCAAAGGGGCTGCGCGGCCGGTAGGGACGGGTTGAACCCGGCGGCGTGCTGGCTGCCGGTCAGAGCGTGGAACAGCAGGATGGCATTGTCTTTTGCGTCGTTGAGCTTGCCATACGTCTCATAGGCGAGAGTGACCGGCTCCAACTTCTGGCCGCTCTGCAACGGAAACGACTTCTCCATCGTGAAGAACTCAGTTTCGACTACGCCAAGGGAGTCGGCGAGCGCAGTCATGCTGCGCTCGCCTCGCCGGTCCGCTGCAGGGCCTGATCCAGGTCGGCCTTGATGTCGTCGATGTGCTCGATGCCGACCGCTACCCGTACGAGATCGGCCGTGACGCCCGCTGCAATCTGCTCCTCGGGAGACAACTGCTGGTGAGTAGTCGAAGCTGGATGGATCACGAGGGTTTTTGCGTCACCCACATTGGCGAGATGGCTGGCGAGTTCGACCGAGTTGATGAACGTCCGGGCCGCCTCATAACCCCCGATCACCCCGAAGCTCAGAACGGCCCCGAATCCATGTTGGAGGTACCTCGAGGCGCGTTCGTGCGATGCATGCGAGACAAGACCCGGATACTTTACCCAGGCGACCAGAGGGTGGGCCTCGAGCCATTCGGCCAGCGAAAGGGCGTTGTCGACGTGCCGTTGGACCCGCAACGACAGCGTCTCGAGGCCCTGGAGCATCAAGAACGCATTGAACGGGCTGAGCGATGCTCCAAGGTCTCGAAGACCTTCTACCCGAGCACGGATCGCAAACGCGATGTTCCCAAATGGGCCATCGGGTCCGAACACGTCGGAGAACACCAGACCGTGGTAACCGGGGGCCGGTTCGGTAAACAGCGGAAACTTGCCGTTGCGCCAGTCGAAGTTGCCGGAATCGACGATCACTCCACCGATGGAGGTGCCGTGTCCTCCGATCCATTTTGTCGCCGAGGCGACCACGATGTCGGCGCCGTGTTCGATCGGGCGGACCAGGAATCCGGCACAACCGAACGTGTTGTCGACGACGAGCGGAATCCCATGCCGGTGGGAGATATCGGCCAGACGGCGCAGGTCGGGCACCGAGTATTCGGGATTGGCAATCGACTCAACATACAGCGCCTTGGTGTGATCGGTGATGGCGGCTTCAAGGTCGTCGGGGTCATCGCCCTCAACGATGGAAACGTCGATGCCGAGCCGGGGAAAGGCCACCTTGAACTGGTTGTGGGTGCCACCGTAGAGATAACTGGAGGCAACAATCTGGTCGCCGGCTTGCGCCAGGGTGGTCAAGGCGACCAGTTGAGCCGCCTGGCCGGAAGCCGTCGCTACGGCCGCCACCCCACCCTCGAGGGCGGCGATCCGCTGCTCGAAGACATCGGTTGTCGGGTTCATGATCCGCGTGTAGATGTTCCCGAATTCCTCGAGACCGAACAGGCGGGCGGCATGGTCGGTGTCGTCGAATGTGTACGACGTGGTCTGATAGATCGGAACGGCTCGAGCGTTGGTCCCGGGGGCCGGTTGCTGGCCGGCGTGCACCTGCAGGGTCTCGTATTGGTAGGTCATGGCTTCCTCTCCATTTGTCTTGGGCCACACCGCATGCAGGGTTCCCGTAACGAGGAAACCGCCTGCATCCAGTTGTGGAGAGGCGGTAACAACAGGGTCGTCATCGTCCTCATCTCTCCCGCAGATATGTCCAACGGGCAGGAATTGGCACCGTTCCCACGTCCGGGATGGTTGCCAAGGTTTCACAGGGCCTGATCCCTCCACCTGTTCTGGATGAATGCATGTCGTCGGAATCGTCGCGGCTCGGTGGGGTCCTTCCTTTTGACTGACGAGCCGTTTCTAGGTCGTGAGCTCACCAATGTCAAGAGTCAGAGCGCGAACCGGTTGGGAGACCGTGGCATGGGAACACCCGACGCCGATGAACAGGAGCTCGGGTTGGGGTCGGTTTCTCGGCATTCACGCGCTCGTAGCCGCCATTGGTTTCGGCATCCTGGCTTTGCCGACGAATGGGGATTGGTTGGCTGATTCGTTGGTCCTGCGCGAGTTAGGCTGCGTGTCCGACCTCGCCAAAGAAGGCCGGGCCCGATGTCAGAAGAAAGCACGGCCCAACCTGCCTGCCGTCGTCTGAGAGGGCTCGAGATGGCACTGGCTGCGGTGATCATCATCGTCTCCCTTGCCAACTTCGCCCGCATCGACTCCGCCAGCCATTCTGCCTCAGACACCTTGATCAATTGGATTCCGCAAACCTCCACCCTGCTTTTCGTGGGTCTGGTTCTGGTATCCGTGTTCCGTCGGCGCCGCATCCGGAGTAGATCCCGAGCCGGGGGTGCCTCGTAGGCCTGGGGACTCCAGCGAATCCGCCACCCGTCGACGGCGGCCTTCATCGTGATGTATGGATCGGCGCCTCAGATTGGGTTCAGAACGTCTTGGCTGCCGGGGTGGCCGCGCTCGAGATCGTCGGCGTCGAGATCGAGTTGGCGTACCCGAGATTGATCTCGAAAGAAGTCGCGTGGTAGCTGTTGTCCGCGACCACAAAGGCTCCACCCGATTTCCTGCGGGTCTCTGAGTACCTGCAGATGGATGTGCGCCGGTAGCAATACGAGCGATCATCTCCCACGACGACCCGGGTCAAAGGAGAGAGAGCCCACCATATCGGTGGGCCTCCCCCATGGATCGGCGTCTACATCGACGTCGCTTCGTAGATGCGGACGCTGTCAATGATCGGGCAGCCCGCCAGGAGCTTCTCGGCATCGTCCATGCTGTCGGCATTGACGATCGAGTAGCCGGTGATGGGGCTGGCCTCTGCGGTCAGCTCGTTAGTCGTACCAGTAGTGACTTCCCGGCCTGGTCCGAAAGGGTTACCGCTGTCGACCAGGTGCTCGCCGACCGTCCCGAACCAGGCCATCCAGGCGTCCATGGTCTCCTGGGTCGGTTCTGCGTATCCGTAGTACAGGAATACGAACTTCTTCATTGGTTCCCCTCCTTCTTGGGGTGTTGGGTGCCCAGATGTCGGGCATAGTTCTCCAGGGTCTCTCCCTCGTTCCCCCAGTACGGGTTGAACTGCCCGAGCCATTCCTGAAGCCCACGCAGGGGTGCCCGGTTGAGTGCGAGAAAGTTGGTTCGTCCGATCTTCTTTCGGATGACCATGTCCGCGTTCTCGAGAACCGCTACATGCTTATGGATGGCGGGCAAGGAAAGGCCTCGCATTGCGGCCAACTGACTTATGGACTGAGGCTGCAGACTCAATGCACCGATGATCACTCGCCGGTGTTCGTTGGCGAGGGCCTCGAAGACCCGGTCCTGTTCGTCCATCTCAGTCACAATAGTTAACCTCTCAGTTAACTATAACGATCCGGGTGGCCCTGTCAAGTATGCTCACCGGCCTGCGAGGCGGGAAACGTCTCCTGAAAGGTGGCGCGGAATGACCGGGTATGGGCGGTTCGTCGGAGCGTGCCGCTGCGTCTAGGGTTCCGGCATGGTGTTGTCCGTGTCAGATTATTGTGGCCCGCTGCCAACAACCGGCCCGCTGCGCAGATAATCTGGCGTCGATCGTGACATCGTCCATCGTTGCCGTCAGTTCAAGTGCAAAGCACAGCTTTAGCAAGCCGAACCGTCCGTCGATCAGGTTGGTCGCTGGTGTTGGAGTCGCTGGCGACGTTCACTCTGGACAGCTTGTAAAGCACCGGTATCTGGTACGGAGGGATTCCACGCAGCCAAACCTACGTCAAGTGCATCTCATCCAGCAGGAGCTCTTTGCCTCTCTTGCGGAGCAAGGACACGTTGTTGAACCTGGTCAGCTCGGTGAGAATGTCACAACTCGGGGGACCGACCTGCTTGCTCTGCCAACCGGCACGGTTCTGCGGCTAGGAGCCGATGCGGTTATCGAACTGACGGGCTTGCGGAATCCTTGTGCTCAGATCGAGGAGTTCCAAGACGGTTTGATGGCCCTCCTGCGCTTCCGAGACAGTGAAGGCAATGATGTCCGGATCGCGGGTGTCATGGGCGTCGTACTGGCTGGTGGGGAGATCCGACCGGGAGATCCCATCGAGATCGAAACACCACCGCTGCCACATCAACCCCTCTCATACATCGCGGACTCCCACAAGCCGGTGCGAACCCCCGGCTCGAGGTATCCCGAATAGCCTCGACGATTTCAGAGGCAAAAGCGCCACGGTGCTACCAGTTCCAGCCGAAGAAGACGGTGCCAAGGCCCAGTAGTGCGATACCGCTGCAGGCAACGCTCATCGCAACGACGAACCGGGTCCCGTGCCTGGTCAGCTGATAACGGGCATGGAACTCGGCGTCGTTCGCCAAAGCGCCGCGCCGTAGAATCTCAATTGCCCTGATGGTTAGGACCCGGTCTGAGCGAGTCAACGCGTCCCAGTCGACACGCCTCTCGGATTTCAGCCATTGGATAAATCGGTCATTCTCGACCCGACGCCGCATTTCGAGGTAGAAGGCGTAGACGGTCGATACCACACCGACGATCACCAGGAACATAACCTCGACATTGGTCTTCACCTATGTTGGATCGGTTGGCCTTTGCCCGGACTGCAGTTGAGTAGCGAGCTATCCGTGCGATATCGATACGTACGCGCTCGGGTGTTTTGCAGCTTCGTAGTCTGGTCTGATGTCACCTTGGCGAGGTCACATTGGTGACGGGCGGCACAGTTCCGGCAGATGGGGGGCTGGCTGAAACAGCTATCGGCGGTTGCGAAACTCCTCAGCCTCGACTTTGAGATCCCGCCAATCTGTGACGCCAAGTAGCGCTGCTTGGATGAGTCGCTCGATGCTTCCCTCACTGATGAGAAGCATATCCTCGATCATATCCTCGGATGGGGTGACCTCCCCGTAGCAGTCGTGCCATGCGAGCTCGGTGAGTTCCAAGAGATCGAGAGCAAGTGGCGCTCGGTCCTCGCCGAACACCGCTATTGCCCGGCGCCTCCGGTTGTTTCGCCTCTCCGCACGACTCACCGCCATGGTTCCATTGTGCCATGTGACCGAACTGCCCGTCCCTTTGGCCGGCAGATGTTAGGCGGGCGAAGCCAGCGCAATGCATGCGAGGTCTCCAAGTGTCCCCTGAGGGAGCGCACATGTCATGGCTACGGAGGTCGAGGCGGCTGCACTGACCAAGCTCCTAGTGCGCTCGGTGTCGTATGGTGCGGCACTAGCCCAAGAACAGCGGTCCAGATAACGGTAGAGCTAGCGCCGATTGCCGGTTCGGCTCGTACAGTCGAGCGTTGTCGTGAGGTTGTTCTGTGCGCCCTGAGCCGGCGGTAGTGGACGAGCCTGGCCGAGTCTTGATGGCTACAGAAACGATGCGGTCGGTGCGCTCCGCTGCACCGGATCGACCCGGCTGGGATCGTCGCCTGCCGCTCGACGACGGCCCCGTCAGTCGTCGATTGCCTCAATGCCGAGCTGCTCGAGGCGTTCGAGGTTGTCCTTCATCGCCTGAAGGACATCGGGGGCGTG
>JAOTUY010000067.1 GCA_029863625.1 Acidimicrobiia bacterium | reverse complement strand
CTCAGCTTCGAAGTATCGAACGTGGGCACGGTCGGCTCTGCAGGTGTGACCGTCGAGGGTGAAGCCGTCTTCAACCTCGACGCTGCTGAGCTCTCGCAGATCCAGCCGATTTTCCAAACGTCGGAATCCGGGTTTGCGGTGGAAGGCGTCTTCGTCGATGGCCTCGGAAACTCGGGCCTCGTCGAAGGCTCGGTCGTCGTCGATTGCGACTGAGAGACGCGGGCCGATCGCTCCATACTTGGACCCTGCACCACCCCCGCGCTGCGGCGTTGGGTAGCCATGAGATATCTCAGCAAATGCACCGACACAAGTCGGAAGATCACACTCACGTCCGCAATACGAAGACCTGCGTCTTCTTGCTCCGGGGGTGGGAGTCGACAGCGAAGCCAGCAATCCTGGCGGGCGCGATATCCGTTGGGAGTGTCCGAGAGGGTGCGGGTCGTTCACCGAATAGGCCCTGCAGATCGCGTCAGGGCAGAGGTCGTTGTTGCCGCTTCCTCGATCGACAACATTCGACGGTATCTCGCGCGATCGATGAGCGGTCCGTCCTCCTCGGCGAGCTACACGTCCTGAGCGGCGCTGAAGGCCTCGAGGGGCTTTTCGGCGTCCCGGACGAGGCCACACGCGACACGGTCCGCGACCAAGAAGCCGACGCTGAACAGCGCCAAGCACGATGCCGGGCGTGGCGAGCTTTCATGAGGGCAAGACCCACAGACGCACGACGTTATTTCGTGAGACAGAGGAACTGGCGAGACTCCAGAAACGTCCAATTGGGAACGAGAGCGGGAACCACCGGCTCTCACCATCGATATGGAGGAAGCCATGCGGCGCACCTCAGCGCTCATCGTTCTCGCACTCGCGGCTGCTTCTTGCGGCGGCGGAGGCGCGAGCGACACCACATCGTCGACCACCACATCGGCGACAGTCACCACCACCGCGCCCCAGAGCACCACGAGCACGGTAGAGCCGTCGGACACTACGCCGCCGATCATCACGGTCTGGGGGAGCCTGGTGGTCTACTCGGTGGATGGTGTTGTCTCCTTGTCAGGCACACTCGACGAACCCGGAAGGGTGAGTATCCCGGGGGCAGCGATTTCTGAGGAGACAGAGTTCGATTGGACTGCCGACTTCGAGCGGGAGTCCGGAGTGCATCAGGTAATGGTTACGGCAGAAGACCGGGCCGGCAACCGGTCGGAGGTTGTCGTTGAGTTGACGGTCGATCCGGACCTAGAGCTCGTCTTCGCGTATGTCACCGGGTTCGACGGGTCCACTGTGACGGCCGATTACGCGACGTTCCTGACGGGTGAGGAGGCCAGTGCAGCGGCCCGGGAAGACGGCGTGATCGGCGTCGACGAAACCGTCCCCAACGACTTCTACATCCGCAACGACAACCCCACTCTTCGTGAGTTGCCGGTCTCCGAGAAGGCTCCAGTGGTTCTACAGACCTGCTTCGTCGACGGTCCTTGCGTGCGCCAAACGGCGGTCACCCTCGAGCAGTGGGCAGGTCTGCTGGCCGAACAGGCGCCAGGTGGACTTCCCGGGGGTTGGCAGTGGTATGGCGGAGGAGCCCTCCCCTACTGGCTGACGCTGCAGGACGGGACGGTCGTCCACGTCGCCGAACAGTACCTGCCGTAGGAGTTGCCGATGCGGCGAGTGCCTTCACAACAGCCGGTGGCTGAGGCAAGGGACTCGTCTTCGAGACCATTGCTGCTGGGTCATGTCGCGTCGTTCCGAAGTCCATTCCAGCCACCGCAAAGAGAGGTCATGATGTCCCGCCGACTGCTGAGCCCGATGATCGCTGCCCTGTTCCTGGCCGCGTGTGGAAGCCAGGAACAATCGGAAGGAGGGATCTCGCTGCCCCCCCGAGATGGTGGCGTGACGGTGTCGGAGGCCCTCGCCAGCTCTTCCCAGGTTGGGTGGATCCGCGGTTTCCTCCTCGCCGAACGCGACCAACCGGTGATGCTGTGTGAGGCCCTGGTCGAGTCGTTCCCACCGAGGTGTGGTGGCGCTGCGCTGATCTTGCGCGACGGGGTGCTGTGGCGCGAGCCGTACTCCGCCTCCCATCCATTCGGTGAGATGCCTCCGGGGGGTGGCATCACCGATGGTGTGCTGACAACGAACCAACCATGCGGCTACGAACCCGATGGGCCGTGCGTCGGTCTGTTGGGCGCGGCCGCCAGCGGTGAGGTCTTCTGGACGGATGTCGCATACTCCGTGATCGGCACCCTCAACGGAGGCGAGCTGCGCGGTTCCGAGGCGCCGGGCGGAGACCTCTGAGCTCAGACAGGCGCGCCGTGCAACTCAGGCAGCGAGGCCTCATCATGGGCTCCCAGTGCTTCGGCGTGGCGCGATGGATCGAGCCACATGGCCGCACCACAGGCAGCACGCCGATCACCCAATACCGCGCAAGAACGCCCATTCCACCGAGTGCCCAGTATCGGCACGTCCGCGCTCGGCGCTGTTCAGACTGTCGACCACGTTGAGTGGAGACTCATAGCTCCGATCGTCTGGTCGGGAGCCGCTCCGTCTCCGGTGTTAGGTAGCGGTGGGCTGCCTGTCGACTTGGATACAACGTGCCACGATGACGGGTTCGCCCTCGATCAGCTTCGGCTCGAAACGACAGCGTGTCCGTCCCGGACCAGCTTGGCGATGGTCGGGTTCTCCGACAGCCGCTCCCCGACCCCGACCACTAGCTCCCGACCGACAGCGGCGGCCAGTTTCTCGAGGGTGTCGAGGGTTGGCCGAGTGCCGCCGCCCTCCATGCGGGCGATGGCCGACTGCGTGGTGCCCATCCGCTGGGCGAGTTCGGCTTGAGTGAGTTTCGCTTCGGTTCGGAGCCGAAAGACCAACTCACGGAAAGCGGTAATCCTGGCCTCGTCGTCGTACGCGGCTCTGCCGGCTTCCGACAGCGGCTTGGATGCCTTCAGTTCCTCCCAGCCGGTTCGCTTGCTCATCCGATCACTCCTCACCTGCAGTGTGTTGTTCCGCCATGCACCGCTCCATGGCTCGCTTCGCCCGTCCAACCTCAACCCGCTCTTGCCGCCGGGTCTTCGAGAACACGGTCAGCAGGATGACCCGCCTACCGGTGGCGATCCAATACGTCACCCTCGTCGCCCGGCCGTCCAGGTAGAAGCGGAGCTCTCGAAGCTTCCCATCTAGCTGGCGGGTGTGCGGCTCATCAAGCAGCGGACCCTGGTCGGCCAGCCGATCGATGTGAAACCGCACACGGGCTTGGTCATCCTCGCCGAGGGAGAGGTACCAATCCCGAACCTCCGGCTCGAGTTCCACCTCACCCCACGACATAGCACACATGCTATACCGAACGAAAAGGCATGGAAAGGGATTCGTTCTTGGGCAGGATCACCCGTTCAGGCGTACGAGGTGTTTCGTCGCCGAGGTGGACGACTCATTGACGCCGACACATCACTCACTGGGCCGCGACTGGGCCGCGGGAGAACCGAAAACGACGCGAAATATCGCGAACTGCTGCAAGCCAAAACATCAATGTTTATAGGGGTGTTTGCCAGATCGACCCATGGAGCCTGAACCCCCTGAGGGGACTCTTAATCCCAAGGTCGTTAGTTCGATTCTCACCGGGCCCACCGAGAAAGACCCCGACAAACAAAAGGGTTCTTGCCGCAAGCGAAGGTCCTGGCATCCGTGTCCGTCCCAGATGGTCACAGAATGGTCGCGGAACTCGACAGGTCACGGAACTCGAACGGACGACAGCTTACGTGATGAGCCAGCTGAACCCCTATGTAGCCGCTCATGATGATCAACAATCCCTCCCAGCTGGATATGGGCGGGGCATTGAGTGTTGTTAATGGGGCGGTGTGTCGGGATTGGGCGTTGTGAGGGTGTTTGTCAGTCGTCGGGGTATTCGAAGACCTTATCGAGTGGGACGTTGAAAGTTCGGGCGATCTTGAAGGCGGTTTCTAGCGAAGGCGTGAATCGGCCTTGTTCGATGGCGATGATTGTCTGTCTTGTGACGTCGCATCTTGCCGCTAGCTCGGCCTGGGTCATCTGGTCTGCGTTGAAGCGATGGGTCCTAACCGTGTTCGTGACCCGAGTTTTGCGTGCCAAGCTAGAACCCCTTTCGGTAGACGATGATCTTGGTCGTTGCTGTGGTGAGTTCCGCTAGCACCAGAACCCCGAGGGCGGCATGAGCGATCCAGAAGTACTCCGTTTCGGCCATGGCGAGACCCAACACCACAAGGAGGCCGGTCCCCAGAACGTATCCGCCGATGTACTCGCCGAACCTGTCGATCTTCTGGTCGCGTTCGTCTGAGCCGTCGATTGTCCTGGTGAGGACTGCGAGCACGATGTGGCTGACGATGATCAGCGCGACGAACACTCCGACCATCACCACTAGGAGATCCTGGTATTGGATCTCGCTGATGGGGGTAGTGGCAGCATCAACAAGGATCTTGACGGTGTACCAGCCGAAGATGAGCGCTGTTGCAGCTGCCACGATCCATGTGCTCTTCTCTTCTGACGTCATGTGCAACTCTTTCTATGTGTGGTGTGCTTGACATCATGTAATGTATACCAGACATACCAAGATGTAAAGTGTGTTTAACATCATCGGGCCTGGTACGTCTCGATTGGACTCCGCTCGCGCGGATTCTTACTGCTGAGTGTGTCAGACCTACCGGGGCGTGTCGATATTCGCTATATGGCCCGTTCGTGGCCGTCCTGAGGTGCGGGTACCTTTGCCGGGTCGTCTATCCCCGAAGTATGTGCGGAACCCGTCCGGGTCTCCTGGTGTAACTTTGGAGTAGACGACTGGGAGACGAAGACAGCCATGAAAGTATTGGTGGCAGTAGATATGAGCCCCGGGTCCGACAAGGTGCTCGGGTTTGCGGCCGGGTTGGCGAAGCAAACCGGCGGAGAGGTGCACGTCGTGCACATCATTTCGGAGGATGAGGAGGAGGATCGTCGGCACGGGCCCGGGTCATCCAGCATGGCGACATTCCCATTGGGTAACCCGATGATCGAAATCCAGCGAGCGGCTGCCTCGAACGACGTCGAGCAGAGCCAGTACGTCGACGTGATGCTGAAGCAAACCAGATCGGATCTCCAAAACAGCCTCGTGGAACTCGGCGTGGCGCAGTCATCCAGCACGGTGATAGTCCGGTTCGGTAACCCGGTGGACGAGATCCAGAGAGCGGCTGCCGAGAACGACGTCGATGCACTGGTCATCGGCATGCGCCGCCGCTCAAGGGTGGGGAAGTTTCTGCTCGGTAGCGATCTCCAGGAGCTGCTCCTCTCCAGCGACCGGCCGGTCATAGCCGTCCCGATCGACGCTTCCGACTGAATCAGCTACACGTGGTGGCCGCATCCACTGGGGGAACCTACCCACATCTCCGTAACTGACGACGGAGACGGTTTCACCTGCTTCAACAACCTAGAACCGCCGCGTCATGAGGCCCGCACAACGGAATACCCGCGCCACCGGTCTATACAAAGCTGGTTGGTGTGTCCTCGGACTCCCGGGTGGGCGAATAGGCCCATGGCGCCTGGGCCCCTCGACGGGTCTCTAATCCCAAGGTCGTGAGTTCGATTCCAACCGGGACCACTGAGCCGTCGCCAGCTCAGAGCGATACCGGCGAACGGTCGTGCGTCTCGGGCACCAACCGCTCCGCTGCCTTCTTGAATCGGACCCGGCTTCCGGGCTGACCCCTAGTTGAAATCGACCCGGTGTCCTTCGCTGGTCAGGTCTAGCTAGCCAAAGAAGGTCGCAGAGTGTTCTTGTTCCTTGCGGAGGGCATCGAGGACGAGCGCGCGGACATAGCCGTTGATGGTCGTGCCGTGCGACATGGCAGCTGCTTCGAGTTGCTCACGGGCTTCCGGCGAGGGTAAACGGAAGTTGATGCGCGCTGTGCGACGATCCCCCTCCCTGGAATACGAGACGGTATAGGTTCTCATTGTCCTGAGTTACAGATTACACCCTCGTAGTTTCAGAGGGGGGATTCGGGTCGCTTGAGCGGCCTACTCCGAACGTTGCCGGAGATGTGAAGCCGGAACGTCGCCGATCAGGCGACCGGGACCTGTTCCCGTACCCCGTCCCGGGGGAGCAGGGCAGGGATGATGACCAGGGCGGTCAAGGCGGCAGTGGTCATCGACACCCACATGATCATCGAGATGTGCGGGTGGATGCGGAACGGAGACAACCACAGGGCTGTCAAGGCCACTGCGATCCCCAAGGCGTTGGCAATGATCGGCCGACCGGCCCGGTCGACCGCCCGCAATACATACCCGTCCCCCTCTGTGCGGGCGTAATCGATCGCCGCCACGAAGTGAATGGCGTAGTCGATGCCCACCCCGATGACGATGGACGAAAGCACGGCGGTAACGAGGTTGAGCTGAATCCCTGAGGCCGCGATGAACCCGAGCAGCGTGGCACTGGTCAGCAAGAGCGGAACCAGACTCACGAAGGTCTGGCGAACCTTGCGATAGGCCAGCGCCAGCATGAGGGTCACCAGCCCGTAGGCAACTGCCAGCGATATGAACTGGGCTCGCAGGACCAAACGGGCTACCTCGTCCCAGATGACCGGCATGCCGGTCAGGATCCTGATCTCGTCCTTTCCGGCCGCATAATCAAGCCACCCTTGCAAGTCTTCGGTCTCGAATGGGCCCGGCAACACCATGAACCGGAGCCCGTCATCCGAGGCCATTTGACCGAGCGGCAAGGGTGTCTCCCCGCTGAGTGCGCCCGAGAGCTGCTCATCAGGGACCGCTCCCTGCAGGTCGGCCAGGCTGAACACCCTCCGGATACCGGGGAGTTGTTCGAACTCCCTCGAGAGCTCCGCCACGGAGGCGAGACCGGCAACGCCGGCGGCCCGATCGAAGGCGTATTCGCCGATCAACGGAGTAGCCCCACCGAATAGCTCGGCGGTCTTCTCGAATCCGATCCGCACCGGGTCGTCATCCTTGAAGTAGATCAGCTGGTCGCCGTCGACCTCCAGCTGTGGAATGAAAACAGCCGAAAAGGCGATGAGACCTCCGGCCAAGACCGCCGCTATCCATTGCCGCCTGGCCAGCTCTTTGACGGCAGATGTGAGGCGGGGACCCAGCAGCGCCGTGTGGTGCTTCGGTTCGACGTGAATCCGGCTGAGCAGAGCGGGCAGCGAGAAGAACGAGATGATGCCGGCGAAGACGATACCGGTGGCGGTGAAGGCTCCTAGCTGGGCGATCGGCGCCACATCGGTGAACGTCAGCGACAGGAACCCGGCCGCGGTGCTGATCGTGGTGAGGATCATCGGGACGCCGACCTGGCGGAGCGTCGAGGTCACCCGATCGACCTCATCAGAGGTGCGATCGACCTGCTCCTGGTAATGGGTAACAAAATGCAGCCCGTCGGCGGAGCCCATCACGATCACGAAGATCGGCACCAGGATGGTGACGATGTCGACTTCTCTGCCCAAGGCGAAGATAAACCCGAATGTCCACACTGCGCCGAGCAGAGCCGGGAAGACTGCAAATATGGTGAGCTTGCGATCGCCCACGTTGGCGAAGAACACGGCCAGTAGCAGGAGGACGATGACCGGCGGGATCACTATGAGAAACCAACTCATCTTGTCGAGCATCGAGGCGAAGATGACCGGATTGCCCGAGAGGGTCAGCTCCAACCCGTCGGGGGCTATCACGTCGCTCACCGCCTGAGCAACTTCCAGCGAGTCGCCGAGGGGAACGACCAGCAACAGCGTGTTGCGGCCGTCTGCACTGACCAGCAGATCTGCGAGGGGGTTCTGGCCCAGGAGATCGGTGATGACCTGCTCGGGAACCAGGGCGATCTGGTCCGCCGTCAGTGGCGCACCGGTGAGCGGGTTGACCTCCGGGACGATCGAACCGACCTGGCCGACGCCCTCGATACTCGCCAGACTGTCGCGAAGTTCGGCAACGGCCACCAGTAGATCCTTCTCCAGCAGGCTGCGGCCTTCCGGGGCAGAGACCAACACGTTGACCGGGTCACCCGTCTCGTACTTCTCCTGAAGGGCGACCCACGCCTCGCCCCGCTCATTGCCCTCGGTGATGAACTTCGACACGTCGGCGTTGAAGGACATGCGGAACAGCATCGCCAACGAGACGAGCGTGATGACCCCGGTGAGCGCCAGCACCCGCTTGGAGTGCGCAACGATGTATCTGGCGATGCGGTCCACGGCTGCCTTTCCACGGCCACACTAGAGGGCTGGCGTGAGCTTGCCGGCAATCGTATCCACCCAGAATTCTGGGATATATGCGCTATCCGCATGGAATGCGACCCCTTATGCAGTAAATCCGCCATTCGACCTAGGAAGAACCGGCGGAAAGGCGGATCTGCTCCGTTACTGTGCCGTGTTCCGGACAGTGTTTCGAACCTCTCGTGCGGGCGACGAAGGGGGTAGGGAATGTCGAGAAAGGGTTTGCGCCACCAGCGCGTCCTCGATCACATCGAAAGGTCCATGCAACAGGGCGTGGATGCCGGTGTGATCCGTATTCGCGTCGAGGATGAAGTGCTCTCAGGCGATACCGTCACCGTGGATGGCCAATGCCTGGTGAATTTCGGATCCTGCGCCTACCTGGGTCTGAATGTCGATCCGCGTCTGAAACAGGGTGCTATCGCCGCCATTGAGAGATTCGGACCCGTCTTCTCATCGTCCGCGGCCTACACCTCGGTCGATATTTACAGCGCCCTCGAGGCACGCCTCGCCCGCATGTTTGGAACCGGCCATATCGTGCTGCCCACCACAACGACGCTTGGCCACCTGGCTGCCCTGCCGGTCCTCGTGTCACCTGACGATGTGGTGCTGGTCGACACCCAGTCCCACGCCTCGGTGCATCTTGCCACCGATGTCTTGCGGGGACGGGGGATATCCGTGACCGAACTCCCTCACAACGACATGGCGGCGCTGGAAAGGGCACTCGAGGAAGCATCGAACGATAGGCAATGCGGGATCTGGTATCTGGCGGACAGCATCTATTCGATGTATGGGGACGTCGCTCCTGTGCGTGAAATCGCCGCTCTCTTGGACCTGTACTCGTCGTTGCATGTCTATTTGGACGACGCCCACGGTTTCGGATGGAGAGGCCTGCACGGGCGAGGTTACGTGCTCGACAAGATCCCGCTTCATGAGCGAATGGTGATCGTCGTATCTCTGGCGAAGTCGTTCGGCACCGGTGGCGCCGCTCTCTTGTTCGCGGACGGCGACACTGCACAGCGAGTCTGGCTGGCGGGCGGCACGCTCACCTTTTCCGGACCCATTCACCCGGCCGAACTCGGGGCCGCCGTCGCCGCCGCCGACATCCACCTCTCCGACGAGCACGTGGAGCGACAAGCGCGTCTTATCTCACAGATCGAATTGGTCTCCGGGTTGCTAGCGGGGCACCGGCTCCCGGCCATGGCATTCGATCCGACCCCGATCTGGTTCATCCGAACGGGCCGCCTTGACCATGCGATCGAACTGACGCGGCGACTCATGAAAGACGGTTTCTACGTCAACCCGGCGGCGTTCCCGGCGGTCCCGCGCGGATATGGAGGGATCCGCTTCACCCACACCCTCTACCAGACAGACGACCAGATTCTTGCGCTCATCGATTCGATGGCCCGACACCTACCGGAGATCATCGATGAACCCGAGATCATCTTCGACCTGACCGAAGCGGACGCCCTTACCGCGTAGAGCGTTCGGATATCCAACGGACGATCAACCTCTTCACTGCGAGTTGCTTCTTGCCGATAACGATGTGGCATGCAATCGACCGTTCGAAGGCCTCCCGGCGAGTTGCGGAGGATCGTCCCGGTACACCTCCACTGGGGTCAGGTCCTCATCTTTGGGCTGCTCGCACTAGCGATCGCGGTGACGATCGTGCTCCCCGAACAGGCCGAAATGGCAGGACCCCTTGGTGTCATGCTCGGTTACGGCGCCACCGGGTTTGTGTTGGTCGGCAAGGTCCGGAATATGCGAGGGAGGGAGAAACGCGCTTGGGCCTTTGTTGGTGCCGGTTTTCTAGTTGCGGCCTTCGGTATCGCCCTGGTCGCGGTGATCCAATCAGTCTCCGGGTCGGTGGGTGCTTTTGGACCCACCGACATCCTCTTCATCCTGACCTACATCCTGATTCTCACCGGGTTCGCCTCGCTCCCCCATTTTCCGATCAGCATGTCACAGCGGGTGCGAGTGTATCTCGACAGCCTCATCGGAGCGTTGTCGCTGGGTGTAATCATGTGGGTGCTGGCCCTTGACCACCTGCTCCAGGAATTCGCAACGGCATCCGCCTGGGACCGATGGGCCGGCACGGCCTACCCGATCGTCGATGTTGCCGCCCTCATGGTGGTGGTCATCGTCGCCGTCCGGCGGAGCAGTTTCCGTTTCGACCCTCGCCTGGTGCTGTTTGCCGTGGGCATCATTCTGCAATCTGCCGCGGATCTCCGGTTCCTGACCACCGGAGTCGGCAAGACCTTCGCCGAGGCGCAGCCGAACTTCACCGTGTTTCTGCTGGCCACCACCCTCTACCTGATGGCGGCCGTCATTGCGGATCGCCAACCAAAAGCTCGAGCGTACGCCGACCGCCGAACTCCCATCTGGGCAATACTGACTCCCTACTCGGTGGCCGTTGCGATGATTGGACTGCTGATCGTTGAGTCGCGCAGGGCTTCGCTTTCACCCAGCCTCCAGGTCCTGCTGACCGCCACCTATATCGTCGGGGCTCTCGTCATCGGTCGTCAGGGTATGGCCATACGAGAGAACCGCCTCCTGATTGAGAAGCAACGAGCCGAACTGGTTTCATCGATCTCGCATGAGCTGCGAACCCCGCTCACCGCCATCGTCGGCTTCCTCGACGTGATCGACGACGACCAGGCGGCACTCGACGAGGCAGAACGGAAGGATCTCACCGGGGTGGTCCGCCAACAGGCCCGGCACATGTCAAGGATCGTGTCCGACCTGATCTTGTTGGCGCGGGGATCGCCGGACGAAATGACCTTGAAAGAGGACCTCGTTCCGATGGCCCGGGTAGTTGAGAATGCCATCCACTCGATCGACTATCGGAGCGTGGCGCTCAACACCGAAGTGGACCCCGACCTCCAGGCGAGAATCGATTCGGGTCGAGTTCAACAGATCGTCATCAATCTGCTGTCCAATGCCGTCCGCTACGGCAACGGACGAGGCCTGATCACCGTCCGGCGCGAAGGGAATGACCTCACCATCGAGGTCCACGACGACGGCCCCGGCGTGCCCAAGAAATACGAGCTGGCGATCTGGGAGCGGTTCGAGCGAGGAGCGAACCGCCTCAACGCTTCGGTTCCGGGGTCGGGGATCGGGCTCGCCGTGGTGGCAGCTATCGCCAACGCCCACGGTGGCCGGACCGGATATCGGCCGTCCGAGCGGCTGGGGGGCGCCTGCTTCCGGGTGGTGCTACCTAACCGGATCGAAGCGGTTTAATCGACGGCAGATCTATGTCCTCGGGATAGTCCCCCCGGAGGGGGGAAAGTACCGCTTGCGTCACCAGGCCTTGCCTCACCCGCCGGCTGGTCTGGGCCTCCCATGTCGTGAGACGGTGTCGCATTGTGGATCTGGGAGATGGCCGGGACAGTCCCCCCGGAGGGGGGAAAGTACCGCCGCGGCGCACCCGCTGAGGTAGGGGGCCCCCTATCTGAAACGGTGTCGCATTGTGGATCTGAGAGATGGCCGGGATAGTCCCCCCGGAGGGGGGAAAGTACCGCTTGCGTCACCAGGCCTTGCCTCACCCGCCGGCTGGTCTGGGCCTCCCATGTCGTGAGACGGCGTCGCGTTGTGGATCTGGGAGATGGCCGCGACAGTCCCCCCGGAGGGGGGAAAGTACCGCAGCGGCGCAGCCGCTGGGGTAGGGGGGCCTCACCATCGGTCAAGATTGTCGGCCCAGGCTCTGATCTGATCCTCGATCCAGTCCGGTTCGGCTAGAGCATCGTTGGCAAAGCGCAACACCCGGAACCCAAGGGACCCAAGATACGCCTCCCGCCGCTGGTCGTAGAGTCCCCCGCGACCGTCGCCGTCCATCTCAACGATGAGCTTTCTTGCCACACAAACAAAGTCGACGATGTACGGGCCCATCGGCTCCTGTCGACGGAACCTCCAACCCAGGCGTTCCTTGCGGACCATGTTCCAGACGGCGGTTTCGGCCGAAGTCATAGAGCGACGCATCTGGCGGGCGCGTTCGAGATGGTGGGTGGGACGTGGGTAGCGAGGCGTGGGACCCATCTTGGAGCACCAACGATCCTCGAGGAAGAGGGCTGGCCGATCAACCGCCTACCCCCGCCTATCGGCGGCGGTGCCTTCCCCCTTGCACGGGGCCTATCTCAAACCGAGCGGAACGGAGGGAGCACTGGGCCTGTTTCAGGCGGCGCCGACGAGATCGTTCACTGCTTTGCGGAACTTGTCCACGTCGAACGGTTTGGTGAGATAGCCGTTGGCTCCGGCCAGCCTGGCGTTCTGCCGCGTACCCGCATCGTCGCGAGCCGAGACGATCAACACCGGAACCGCTGCGGTGCGAGGCTCGGCCCGGAGCCGGCCCAGGACTGCCCAGCCGTCCACTTCGGGGAGGGAGAGATCGAGCACAACGAGGTCGAAATCCTGTGCAGCAATCACTTCGAGGGCGGCGGCGCCATTGGTGCAGATGACGGGTTCGAATCCGGACCCGATCAGGCTGCGCTCCTCCACCGTCCAGGTAGCTTCGGCATCCTCAACCACCAGGACACTGCGCTTTTTGTCGGTCATAGAAACCTCGGCGGTTCAAAGCATGGAGGAGGTCGAGCCTCCCCCCTGTCTATGTCGACCGCCGCGTCGCAGATCTTGAACTGTTTCGACCACTCGTCGGGAAGACGTGCATGTACCCGGCACCAACCTCAATACTCTTAATAGACTGTCGTCACCGCTGGAACCGGGAGATTCCATGGCTATCGGGGTGGACGAGAACATCGAAACGGGCACCGACCCTTATCAGTACTACCTGCCTCGTCTGGTGCTGCACTGGAACGCCGACGCACCTTCGTCCACCCACCGTCAGATCGACGGGACGATGGTGTTCGTCGATATCTCGGGCTTCACGGCGATGTCCGAGCGCCTGGCCAGGTTTGGGAAGGTGGGTGCCGAAGAGGTCACCGAAGTGCTGGGTGAGTGCTTCAAGGGGCTTTTGGCAGTTGCGTACCCGCTGGGCGGGCGTCTCATCAAATTCGGTGGAGATGCCCTGCTGTTGCTGTTCGACGGCGACCTGCATGAATGCCGGGCCGTCAACGCCGCCGTCGGAATGCAAGAGGCCATACTAACTCTGGGCAAAGTAAAAACCTCAGCCGGGAACATTATCCTGCGCATGTCCATCGGGGCTCACTCCGGTTCTTTCCATTTCTTCCTCGTCGGCGACTCGCATCGAGAGTTGATCCTGACCGGGCCGGCTGCCACCGAAACCGTCGAAATGGAAGGCGCCGCGGAAGCAACCGAGATCGTGATCTCGAAGACAACGGCTGCCGCGCTTCCCAAGACGGCAGTCGGCCGACCAAAGGGACCCGGCTTCCTCGTCCGAGCCGCGGTCCCGGAAGTCGACGACGGCACAGTCGACGTTCGCCCCCCACCCAGCGACCTCGAGCAGTACATACCGGTAGCCGTGCGGGAGTCGATCCTGGCCGGGGCCAACGAACCCGAGCACCGCCAGGTGACCGTGGCCTTCCTCCACTTCATGGGAGTCGACGAACTTCTCTCGAAGAAGGGACCCGATGCAGTGGCCTGGGCACTTTCGGAGCTGGTCGGTCAGGTACAAAAGGCTATCGATCCGCGCGGCGTCGCCTTCCTCGCCACCGACGTCTACGACGATGGTGGGAAGATCATCCTCGCCGCCGGTGCCCCGACCGCCACCGGCAACGACTCGGAGCGGATGCTGCTGGCTTTGCGGGAGATCGTTGGACGCGACCACCAACTGGCGATCAGGATCGGCGTCAATCGGGGCCACGTCTTCTCGGGCGATGTCGGCCCCGCCTACCGGCGGACCTACACAATCATGGGCGACGACGTCAACCTGGCCGCCCGGCTCATGTCGGCTGCCTCGCCGGGCGAGATCTACGCCACCCCCGTTGTGCTCGAGAACTCCCGGACGCTCTTCGCTACCACCGCGCTGGAGCCTTTCTCGGTCAAGGGCAAAGCCGAACCCGTTCAGGCGTTCTCCGTCGGAGAAGAGACCGGCACCCGGTCGGCGCGTACCAGAGAAGAACTACCTTTCCGGGGAAGGCACGAAGAACTCACCCGGTTGACCGACGCTCTAGAGGAAGCCCGGCTCGGGTCCGGCGCCGTCATCGCCCTGGTAGGGGACCGAGGCCTGGGGAAGACCCGGTTGCTCCAGGAAGCGGTATCCCTGGAACCGGATGTGCCGGCCATGACCGTCCGGGCCGAGCCCTACGGCACCGCCTCTCCCTACCGGCCGTTCCGTGATCCCATCCGCAACCTCCTGGGATTCGAACGCGACGACCAACGGGTCATGGCCCGGCAACTGGCCGAGGAGGTGGGTCGTCTCGACCCTGACCTGCTTCCGTTCCTGCCCCTCATCGGTGATGTCACCCACGTAGACGTCGAACCGACACCGGAAGTTGACGCCATCAATCCCCAGTTCCGCCGGGATCGGCTGGCCGATGTCGTGATCCGGCTCCTGGAACTCGCCCGGCCCGGCCCCTTGGCCCTGATCCTCGAAGAGGGCCAGTGGATGGACGAGGCCTCCACCGAGCTGTCCCAGCGGCTGTGCCGGGCCAGCGCGGAGCATCCTTGGCTGGTTGCGACAACCAGGATCAGTGGCGAGGGAGGGTTTGAACCCGACCAGACACCGGTGATCGTCCTCGGTCCTCTGGAGCCGGAGGACGCCTCATCCATCGTGGTGGCCGTCACCGATGAGCACCCTCTCCGCCCCCACGACATCGAGACAATCGTCCAGCGAGCGGGTGGCAATCCGCTGTTCCTCGAGGAGCTCCTGTCGGTGG
>JAOTUY010000015.1 GCA_029863625.1 Acidimicrobiia bacterium | reverse complement strand
CCAGCCGATTAGCCCGCAGATCCTCAAAGACGACATGGCTGCCGGATGGAGGCGGGCCGACCCCAACCACCGCATAATCACGCTCCACACCCCCGGCGCAGAAGCCAGAAACCATCCTGGAACCGGCACGGAGAGGCACTCACCGGTCGGGCGGTGCGACGTTGGTCGAGCTGCGGGAACAGCTTCGACCGTATCGACGACCGCCGTCCCGGTGGTGCGTGCCACCCCTTTGCACATATAGCGAGAGAAAGGGATGGCTTATGACCATGGTAGATACCCGTGCCGTTTGCGGTGGGGTGGACACACATCTCGATTTCCATGTGGCGGCTTGCCTTGATCAGATTGGCGGGTTGTTGGGGATCGAGTCGTTCGAGACCACCGAGGCCGGCTACCGCAAGTTGTTGGATTGGTTGGGTGGTTTCGGGACGGTGGTTCGGGCAGCTCCGACACCGCCACGGCAAATCGGATCCGACCGACGCGCTGGCGGCCGCTCGGGCGGCCCTGTCCGGTCAAGCGACGGGAACCCCCAAGCTGCGTAACGGGCCGATGGAACAGATGCGGGTGCTGGTGAAGACCATGTACCCGACGACGATCCGCCGCCTGGCTGCCTGCGCGTCTGTTTCGCCCGGGTAGGCACCGATCGACATGAGGCGCTGCCATATGCCACGTATGCGCTCCATGTTGCGACGTTAGTTGCTTACGTTCGTCCGGTGAGGACCAGGTGTGCATCTGACCTTTGCCTTTGACGTCGTCGGCAGGTGCTGCCCCCGCAGTCTGAGAATGTCGTGGTTGGCTCTCTCCATAGCCCTCGGATCCAGGCCACCGCCGCGGCTACCGGGTGGCGCTCGCCACCGCCACCACTCCCACGTCATCGTCCTCAAAGGACACAGCGACGCAATCCAGGCCACCGGTTGCCACCGGCTGTCACCGGACATCAGCGGTCATTTCGGGTTGTCGTGCGGTCGCGGCGGCTATCGGGAAGGTAATGGGCGGCGAGATACTGAGCCCGCGGCTCAGCAGCCGAGGGCGTAGGAGACGGAAGCACAGACTCGGCGCATGGTCGCCTGACTGGCGGTGCCGACGAATTCGGTCAGCATCGTCTGGGGCACGGTATGAAGTCCGTCGCAGTTGACGGCAGATTCTCTGTCGAGTCCGAGCTGCGCGTGATCGATGGGAACTTCGGCCGCGAGACCCCGTAACGAGCTCGTGATCTCCGCCACAGTGACCAGGGCGCGCACGTCGAGCACTTCGTTCCGAGTCAGGACCAACACGGGTCGCCGTTTCCGTCCAACCTGCGCCAGCCAGATCTCCCCTCGGTTCATTCCTTGCCCCAGGCTTCCGCCTCGCTCCAGAACGAATCGGGCTGCTCCGGGTTGCGTTCGTAGGCCGCACGGTCGGAGCCGGCCAACGCAGCGCGAACCGCCGCAGCCACCCCATCGCGAGCAGCAGCAGAAATATTGATCCCGAGGCGGCGGGCTTGTTCGGCGAGGGCTTCATCGAGCGTGAACGTCGTGCGAGTCGTTGCCATATTGGGGCTGCATGATAGCAGATAGCGCTATCGGATCACAGTATATCTCTTGATAGCAAGTGAGCTGCCTGGCAGAGGCCCCCGAGGCAGAGGGAGAGTTCGGGAGAAGCCTGGGTTTGACCATCGGTCGGGATGGAGATCCGCCACTTGAGTGATCCCCTATCTTGACCCACCGCGCTGGATGCGCTTGGCATCGAGGACCTCCGAGCGCGGGGAACCGTGCGTCGGGATCTGATCGTCCAAGACACGACAAGAAGTGAAGGAGGAAACACCGTGCTGCTTCTCAGAATCGCTCTGCTCGCGGTGGCGGTCCTTGTAGTGACCGCTTGCGGAGCCACCGCTCCAAACGATGTCGCAGGCAGCACCACGCTGCCGCCACCGACCACAACCACCACGCGGCCCGACGTAGTCCCAGAAGTGGTGTCGGTTCCCGACCTGAGGGGCCTGACCCTGGCAGAGGCCAGGGCACAGCTAGGCGACGTTCGTCTCGAGGTCTTGGCGCTACCCGAGGACATTGACGAGGCGATCGTTGTGGCCCAGGAGCCTGCCCCGGGAGCCAACGTCGATCAAGGCACCGTCGTAACCGTCGACGTGCAAACCGTTCCGACATGCAACCCGCCCGATCCCCTCGCTCCCGGCCCCGGGCAAGTGGTCATCACCGTTCTGTTCGAGTGCGGTGGTGACGCCATCTCCCCGACGGCGGGAGTCGGCGTTCCCCGAATCGTTCCCGAGTCCGACCAGGTGGTCGATCGGATCGAGTGGACCCTGCGGTCGATGCTCGCCGGACCAACCCCAGACGAAAGGGTCGTCGGATTCGACTCGGCCTTCGACGAGGCGACCGCAGACGCGTTGAACAGTGTGAGGTTGACCGACGGAGAACTGGTGGTCGATTTCAACGACGCCATCATCGTCAACAACATGAACACTGCCACCGGCATGATCTTCTTCAACGCCGAGCTGAGACGAAACGTGTTTCAGCACCCCGAGGTGGCCCGCGTCGAGTTCCGCCTCAACGGAGACTGTGCTGCCTGGTCGGCTCTGTTCGAATCGGACGGCTGCTGGGTCATCTCCCGGGCGGACTGGGACGAGGACCTCGCAGCATGGGACAAGGCCCGCAACCAGTAGAACCGGCCACTCTCCGATTCCAATGAAGAAGAGAAAGCCACCACAAAGGAGCTGCAATGTCTCTGAGTCTGATCTTCCTACTGCTTGGAGCAGCGGTGGTCGCTGGTGCGACCGTTTCGTTCCGCGGTAGCCACGCCCTCATCATCCGCAGCGCCTCGGCGGCGGCGCTCGCCGCCGGGTATGGCGCCGCCTGTGGAGAGGGCCAGACAGCCACCGGCGACCCGCTGGAAGGAACCAAATGGGAGATAACCTCAGTGTGGGATGGCCGTCTCGTGATGCCCGCCAACCCAACCACCATCGCCACGCTGGTATTGACGGACGGCACCGCCAGCGGATCCACCGGATGCAGCCTCTTCCGGTCCGCCTACTCGATCGACGCAACCTCCATCACCTTCGCTGACCTGGCCTGACCGGCTCCGCCTGCGACCCCGAATACGTGGGCCAAGGCAACGCGGTGATCCAAGCCCTTCAAACCTCGAAACGATTCAACCTATCCAACGACCGGCTTGAGTTAACCGACGCCGGAGGAACCGTCCAGCTGCATTTCCGCCCCGCCACCCTGCTCCCACTCGCGGGGATCACCTGGCGGCTTGCCTCGTACAGCGCAGGTACTTCACCGGTTGACGGGACCGAGATCAGCCTGGCGTTCCGCACCGACAGAACCCTGACGGGTATCGCCGGTTGCAACGACTATTCCGCCGACTACGAGGTCAACGCCGACCAGCTCATTCTCGGACCCATCACCCACACCGAGAAAGCGTGCCTCGAACCCGACGGGGTCATGAACCAAGAAACCGACTACCTCAACACCATCCGACAGACGGCTTCCTTCACCACCACCCTCACCGGCCTCGAACTCCTCGACAGCCGAGGAATCCCAATCGCCGAATACCAGTTCGGCGGACGCATCCGCAACACCGCCGCCGGCACAGGGTGACCGCAGTCACCGATGCCGAAACAAGCATTCGTCGGCTCGACTCAAACCAGTGAACTCTGCCGTGTAAGACAAAACCCTTACCACCGGTTGTTACCGGTCATCCCGCCCGGCGCCCCTCCGGACGTCGGCCAGACGAAAGCGGGCCGGTGTAAGAACCCGGCGCCTGGTCTGTCTCCCCCCCATGAGACGATGCACAGCGCCACCGGCCGCGGATCGCCGGATGTCGACACCAAAGCCGATGACCAGTCCCGAGCGGCGTAGATGTCACCCGGTGATGAGAGCCGCCTCGGTCGCCCGCCTGTGGCGGAAGTTGGGGGAGATCGGGGTCTGCTCAGCCGGTAGGTTATGAAGGGATGGCTACCGCACTGCACGAGCAGACCGACGCCGGGTTGGCGAAGCTGGCGAGGCAGGGGGACCTCGGCGCTTTCGAACAGTTGTACCGGCGGTACTTTCCCCGGGTCTTCGATTACGCGGCCCGCGCCACGAGAAATCGGGCCGACGCAGGTGACGTCGCTCAGGACACCTTCGTCCGAGCCGCTATGAAGATCGGCCAACTCCGCAACCCGGACTCCTTCCGCAGCTGGTTGTTCGCGATCGCCCGCCGCCAGGTACTCAACCAGGCTCGGGCGGCGGTCAGAACGCGCCCGGAGTCGCCCCTCGAGGGAGAGGAAGGGCCCGGCCTGCTGCTCTCGGAGATCGACGAGGACCGGTTCAGCGACCCGGCCGAGGCTACTGCCTCCGCCGAGCTCGCCTCGCTGGTGTGGGAGGCCGCCTCCGCCTTGGACGAGCGAACCTATGCCGTTCTCGACCTGCACGTCCGGCAGGGCCTCGACTCGGCAGAGATCGCAGTGGTGATGGGCGTTTCCAAGAACAACGGCTACGTCATGGTGAACCGGATGAAGGCGCGGCTGGGCGGGGCCGTCTCGACCTACCTCCTCATCCGAAAGGGGTCGAAGGATTGTGGGGAGCTGGCCGCGGTGGTGGCCGGTGCGGATCTCCCTCCAGTTAAGCCCGAGCTGAAGCGTCGGGTCGACCGCCACGTCGATTCCTGCGACACATGCGAGGAGACGAGGCGCCGGCTGGTGGCACCGATGAACGTGCTGGCGGCCCTGGCCAACGTCGCCGCGGAGGCCGGGCTCGAGGACGCTATCTGGAAGGAGGCAGCCCGCAACTTCCGGTCGCCTCATATCTGGGGCGGAAGGATGGGTCGCGCCGGGGCGGGCGGGTTGCTGCTCGGTCTGCTGTTGGTGGCGACGATCGGGGTCGCCGAGATCGCCCCCGACCCCACTCCCTCCGCGCTATCGGCACCGGCAGATGTGGCCAGCGTGACCGTGACCGCCCCGACCGACGAACCGCCCGCGGTAACGGCGACCGTCGCCTCGAATCAAGAGGAGGACAAGCCCGCAACCACAACCCCGCCTTCGGCCGTGGTGTCCACCACCACTGCTTCGACAACGACCACCGCCCCAACCACATCGAGGACGACGGCCACCATCACCACGGCTGCTCCCACCTCCACCACCACGGCTGCCACCACCACCACGGCTGCTCCCACCGCCACCACCACAACGGCCGCCCCCACCTCCACCACCACAACGGCCGCCCCCACCACAACGACGACCCCAACCACCACGACCATCCCGGACCGACGCGGACCGTTGTTTCAGCGGGTCGCCGCCTCACCGAATCCGATCTGGGAGCGGAGCGCCACCGGTTGTGCCACCTCAACGCAAATCACCGCGGCCGTGGCCGACTCGTCCGGGGTCGGGTCGGTCGAGGCCACCTGGACCCTGGCCGAAGGCGACGGCGGGACGACTCTGACCGGTGCGGGGACCTACGTCGGGACCTTCGGCCCGGTCCCCTCGTTTCAGTCCGTGGTCGTCACGATCACGGCGACCGACACGGTCGGCAACTCTTCGACGACCACGCTGGACATCGTCGTCCTCCCCGCCTCCCGTTGCCGGTAACCCGCCGCGGGGTGAAAACATTTGGGAGGCCCGCTGGCGGGAGCAGGCGGCATCTCGACATCCGGATCTTGCTGGAGCAAATCGCCCCACGCCCGGATCTTTCCAGAAACCCGGATGGGAGGTGTAAGAACCGGAGATGGTGAGTGTCTCCCTCTTGTGGGCAAACGAAAAGAAGGAGGCACCCACGATGCGTACCACCAAACGAATCGCTCTCGGAATCACCGCGGTGGTGATCGGCCTGAGCCCGGCCACGAGCGCCCTCGCCGGTGAAGGGCCGCAGCCGGCAGACAACGGCTCGACGGGGGTGACGATCGCGCCCGACCCCGGGCAATCCAACAGCGTCCCGGTTGCGATCAACCCCGGGATGACGTTCCATCCCAAGCCGGCCGATGACGATAACCAGGTCAAGCCGGAACTAGCTATCCCGGTCGCGCCGGGTGTGTTGACTCCCGACGACGACGGCCAGATCGATCCCAGCCTCATACCGGGGTTCGGTATTGAGGTGGTCGTCCCCGACGACGATCCGGAAGACGACGGCGCCATCCAGGTCGCACCTGGCAACCCCCCCATCCCCGACTGGATCCAGGAAATGATCGACCAGGCCGTGGCCGAAGCCCTGGCCGATGCCCCGGCGGGTCAGGGCACGGACGGCCCCACCCAGGTGACGGTCGAGGTGAGCGCCCCCGCCGGCAACGCTGACTCGGCGCAGACCGACACCGAACCGGTAGCCGCCGTCGCCGACGGAGCAGAGACCAGCACCAAGGGACTCGAGCCGTGGGTGTACGGAGCCGGTGCGGTCCTGGCCGGAATGGCCGTCTGGGCCCTGCTCGCTCTCGGCGCCCGCCTCGCCATCCGACGAAACTGAACCAGTCGACCGACCACGACGAAAGGGGGCCGGCACCGGCCCCCTTTTCTCGTGCGCGTGAAGTGTGACCGGCGTCGCACCGCGGCGCCGGTTCGCGTCTAACAAGGAACCGAAGCCTCCGTCTGGCGAGCGGGCCCAAACCGGCGAGGAGACGAGTTACGAGGCAACCCACGGCGGTTCCGGTCCCGGACGTACGACCCCTCGAGACGTGTGCTCAGCCTTCAATACGCCTATTCAGTTGCCTTGAGAACCGTGAAGATCCCGGTCACCGTGTCGCGGCTGCTGTCGCTCGACAGCACACATCGATAGACGCCTTCTGGTTGCGGCGGTATTTCGGCCGCCTTCCACCCCTCGGCGCCGGTTGTGCCAAGCAGGGCGCGGGCAACCTCCCGGCCGGAGTCGGCGTCGGTTACGGCCACTGTCAGACGAGCAGATCTCGTATTGGTTCGTCCGCCAATCTCGATCGGTTCTTCAGTTCCAAAAAGGTCATCGACATCCAGGCTCAGCTTGAAAGCCGGGGCCCGGAATTGGCTGAGGTCGATCTGGGCAGCGGTGAGCAGTCCCTTGACCTGCGTGAGCACAGCCGGCGAGTTCTGGAGTGAGCCGTGTACCTCTGCTGAGAACATGCCTTGGGCCGGGTCTTGCCATTCCAGCGGTTGGGCCGACACCCTGGGTACGGTCCCGTCCCCGCCCAGATCTTGGCCGCCAAGGTCACGCAGCATCTTGACCCGGTTCCCATCCAAACGACCGGATTGCAGGGTAGGTTGCTCGGTCCCCACCACCGGGTAGACCGAGTATCCACCGTCCAGGTAGCTCTGATCGGTCTGGTGAGCGTCAACCGCGTCGCTGATCTCATCGTGAAACCCGCGGGCGGCAGCCGCCTGGGCCCGATCGAGGTTAGGGATGTCGGTCGCTTCGGTGAGGCGTAACAACTGGCCATCGCCGGGGTCGTACGACGGGTAGATCGGGAGGAGTTGGTAGACAGAGGTGAGCGAGCGCAGCAGGTTGGAAAGGTCCAGCAGCGTGACGGGACCGACCTTCTTCTTGAATCCGTTGGCCGTAAAGTCGAGCGCGTTCAGCGATCCGCGGTAGGGCGTGCCGAAGGTGACCAGCATCCTTGTATCCCGCCAGCCTTCTTCCAGTTCCAAAAAGGCCCGCGAAACCAGTCCCCCCATCGAGTGAGCCAGAAGCACCAGTCTGGCATCGGCATTACCGGAACGTTCCCGCCATTCGCGCAGCCAGACATGGCTGACCCGCCGGAGCTTGCGCCCCGCAACCCGATTGTCACGCCGCCAGTCGTAAGGGAATTCGAAGTAGTTCTGTCCCGACTCAACCTCGAAGTTCTTCTTGATGCTTTGGGCGATCCCCCCATACCCGTCGATGGTCCACAAACCGGGGATGAGGTGCAGGTCGGGCATCAGGCGATCCGCCGTCACACCGTCTCCGAGGTCGTCGACGGTTGGGTCGTCGTCCGCCAGCGCAAGATCCTGGACACTGGCTCCCAACGACAGCAGCCCGCGCAGAATGGCTCCGCCGTTGATGGCCCAAGCATCGCGGCCGTCCTTCTGCAGGACGCTACCCAAGATTCCCGGCAGTACAACAACAACGTCCGGCATTGGCTGTTTCGCCATGATTTCCCCTTTTCTGGCCGCTCCTCAACCTACCCAATCGGAGTACCTAGTGCCGGGACGCCACACGACTACCCGACTGGTTCCGTTCAGAAACACCCTGTACGGAGGTGCGGCCAAGTGCGACAATCCGCTGATGTCGTTCCTGTCGAGTGGCAAGGCAATCGGATCCACCCTTGGATTGTGGCGCACCGAGGTGCTCCCGATCGGATGCACCTTGGGCAGAACCATCTACCGCGAAACCAAGCGAGCGGCTCAGGTTGCCAACTTCCGCCGGCCCTGGCAGCGGCTCCGGCCGGAAACGGTCGCGATGTTGCGAGGACTCTTTCCCGACCTCGACGCCAGCCGGATCCGCTACAGAACCCGCTGCCTGCTTCCCCCCAATCGTTTCCGGGAGAGCGGCTCCATACTCGCCATGACCTTCGGCTACACGATCTATTGGCGCGGCAACTTCGACCCATCGAACCCGGTCGACATCGTCAACTTCATCCACGAAGTCGTCCATGTCGACCAGGTACGCCGACTCGGTGGCGAAGAGGCGTTCGCCTGCGAGTACGGCAAGGCGTACCTGGACGGCGGCGGAGTCCTGCCCGGCTACATCCGCCGTCCAACCATCTACCACCGCAACCAGTTGGAGGCGGAGGCGTACAACTTCGAAGCACAGTTCCAGGACGAGCACGGCCGGGTGGTTGCCGAGCGCATCCCCTGGATCACGTAGGCCCGGTTCGGTGGCGGCGTTCAGCAGTCGCCGGTGACCTCGCAGACGGTCGCCGAGTCAAGGTGGAATGTCCCAAACGACGCCGGCTCATTGATGAAGCCCGGATTGCTCAGTTCGTGTCCGGGGGGAGGCTCGAGATTGGAGATCATCAATTCCTGACGAGCCGGGTCGACGACCACATCGATATCGTTGGCTTGCAGAGCCAACCCGAGGACCGCGTCGACGGCGGGACGCCCACCGAGCACGCTCCACGGGATCGACGCTTCCAGCACATAGCCGTCGTCTTCGGTGCGACCGACCGCCCCGATTGTGACGTTGTCGGGGACCAGACCGTTCGCGAACCCTGAGCCGTTGCCAATGAAGATGGCGGCCGAGGGCTCTCGACCGGCCAGGTCCCCCGGTGAGAGTTGTAGTTCGTAGTCGGCGTTGTCGAAATCGTCGTCGCCATCCCGGTCGGTATCGAAGCGCAAGTCAAGGCTGTCACCGCGAAAGATGGAAAACCCGGTCTGATTTTGTACGTGCCGGTCATCGGAAACAAACGCCCCAACATACAGATTTTGGTCGTCCCATTGCAGGAACCAGCGGGCTTCCATATCTTCGGTGCCGTCCCACCCGGACGCAAAAACCGGGTGGGACGAGACGGCCACCAGGTCTTCCGGCCAGGAAGGCCAATCAGTCAGGTCACCGTCGATGGTCGGTTGTTCCCCTGCCCTGAGTCCGACCACATGGGCAGCGGGGTCAACGCCGTCGGGCATGGTGACGGTCACCGCTGCCGCTGCCGTACTACCGGTGGTGGCGGTCGTCGAGGTGTCCGTAACCGTGGTAGTGGTCTGGTCGGTAGTCCCGTTTCCGCCGGCCACCACAACTACCACCAACAAGGCAAGGAGTGGAACCCCGACGAACAGAATGCGTCGCCACAGAGTTAGCTTCGCCCACCAGGAGGCCAACCCTGGCCGGCCACCGTCATCGGGTCGTCTGTCTTGCCGGGGCTCTTGCTTCGCCTCGTCAATTGTGCCGCCGGTCGACCCGGGGGATCCGACGGGTGGAGCCAGATCGGCTTCCTCCGTCAGACGAACCGTCCTTCCGGTGGACTCAGGGGTCTCGGCGGGTGGAGACGAACCGGCTCGCTCCGTCAGGCCAGCCGCCAGGAGGTCACCGAGTTGGTCGGGGTCGCCGAACCCGCTGTCCATCTCCTGCAGTTCATCGAGTTTCGCCCGGACGGCTGGCCAGTCTTCCGCCTGAGCCAGATCCCTCGCCTCCTCGTAGAGGGCCTTGGTCGCTGCTTGCCGACGAGCGCCCTCAATCAGGCCTGGCACGTCACGGAAGTCACGCTGTTCGGACTGCAACTCCTCGAAGAGCGCTACGGCCGCCTCCGGCTTTCCGTCGGAGAGCGCGCTCGTAGCCCGCTGGTACAGGTCCGCCAGACGTTGCTGCTCCCCTGCGTCAACCGCCGGTATCGACGATTGATCAACGTCGAAAATCTTGCCGTCCCCTGACCGCAGATACAGCACGGGTGTTCCCCACTCGACATCGTTGCCGCCCGCGAAGATGGCCTTGCGAGCTTCTCCAAGGGCGGCATCAACCGGGTAGCCGTCGGCCATGGCGGCGTAGAACTCCTGTGCAAAGCCGATGGCGGCTTCATCGGTGATCTCGAATTGCATGGCGATCACGGCGGGAATACCTTGCTGGACCAGACTCTGGGCCGTCCCGGCGAACGGGTCGTCCCGGGTGGCTCTAGCGCCTTCACATGAGTTGAGGACCGCTAACCGCATCGAGCGATGGTCATGCAGCAATGTGCCGAGATAATGACCGCTCACCCGCCGGCCTCTCTGCTGGTCGTCTTCCAGCATGAGCACGCCATCTCGTTCACGTTCGTCGAAAGCGCCGTGCCCGATGAAGTGGAAGATGTGGTATTCGCCTTGTCGGAGGCGCTGCTGCAGCCGGGACAGGCTGGCTTCCTCCAGCTTGTCGAGCTCGACCAACCCCCGGTCGGCCAGTTCCTGAAGAGCGCTCTGCAGGCGGGTCCACTCCGACATGACATCCAACTCGGGATAATCGGTCGGGCTCGAGATCATCACCAGGATCCGCAAGGGCGGGGTTACCGTCAACGGCCGTGTGCTGCTGGGCAGGTCTATGTATCGAACCAGCGGGGTCTCGGTCGATAACGCCAAGAAACGGTTGAGACCCGAGCTGTACAGGAACTCCCAAGGCAGATCGGCCACCTCAGGTACGTCGTTCATGCGGAGCCGAACCCGCAATCCTTTTTGCTGGCGGTCGGCATCATCGAGGCTGCGACGGAAGGCGGTTCGGACCTCGCCATCGAAGAGAGCGTCGTACAGACGACTACCAAACTGGCGGGCCGACTCCATCTCCGACGACTCGAGTCTGCGCGTACGGCCCCGGGTCTGTCCGACCCGCAATAGGAAGTTCTCTACCTCGAGGTCGGAGAACGGCAACTCGAACTCGTGGACAGCCTGACCGGCGGGAGAATCGACCACGCGGGCCGACATTGCGCCGTCGTCCGATCGAGCAACGAGAAGATCGAAATCGAGATAGGCCTGTTCGGACATGGTGGTCCACCTTCACCGGGTCATCTCTGCTCTTGAGGTCTTCCGAAGAGTTTTCAAGGCTATCGCAAACCGCGTTTTTCGGGCCAGATTCGGCACACAAAGTGCCAACCGAACTCCGGATGACGGTCGATCGGTTGTTGGTCAGCGGTAGTAGTCGGCCAGATCGTCCAGCAACCCCCGGAGGATGGGAGCACGGGTGAGGGCCCGGAAGAACTTGGCGTCGTGGGCCAGCGTATCAAAGGGAGGGATGGTGACCGACTCGAGATCCTCCGGCCCTCGGATCTCGCGGATCAGTTCACCCTCCGGCATGTCGGGTTCGAATTGAAGGATCTGCTCACCGCGCGGGACCATCGCCATGGCACGTTGGAACGCTCTGGCCGGACTCCTCCGTGCTTCAGCGAGCCGGTCGAGCACCTGCCGCCAGGTCATGTCTGCATCAGTGACGGCCGGATCCAGCAGGTTGACGGCGCGGCGTACCCCCGCCACGGTGATCGGCTCGGGAGCTTCAACGCCGGCCGATCGCAAGAGCGAGACGTTGCCGAAGACCGGCCTGCCCCCCACCAACACGAGCCGAATGTGCCGCTCGGTTGCCGCGATGAGGTTGCGGTAGGGATCGTCGAAGCGATCGGCGGTCACAACCAGATCGGCCTCGAGGCCAGGCTTGATCCGCCCGATCCGTTCACCCCACGCCTGCCCCATGGCATCACCGGGATTGACCGTCACCATCTCGCACAACTCGAGATCGGTGAACGCCGAACCCAACTGGGTCTCGTTCCATAGTGCGGCGACTTTGAGCTCACCCAGCACGTTCTTGGAGCCGGACGGCGCCCAGTCGGAACCCAGGCAGATCCGGACCCCGGCATCGCGGGCGGCAACCACATCGGTGGTAGCTGCGTAGAGCCACAGGTTCGAGAACGGCGACCAGACGATGGAGGCCCCGGCCCGGCCGAGCTTGCGGAAATCGGCCGCTCGGAGAGCCGTTGCGTGGATGGCCACGAAGCGACTCTGCGTGCATCCGGCGGTGTCGCATGCCCGGAACTCTTCCCGGAGGTGGGGATCGGTTCCCTCGGCGAGGTGGTAAAGAAAGGCGTTGCCGGCCGCCATCTTGGCCGCCTTGTCCTCGAGGTCGGCGGCCGGCAGATTCCGAACCGATTGGTACACGACGTCCCGACCGGTCTGGAACGTCTCGTCCTCTATGTTGCGGACCAGCCATCCCTCGTAGGGTCGGTTGAACTTGGGTGATCCCTGGATGGCCGTGACCCCCGCCACCGCGGCCTTGACCTCCACGAACTTGAGGAGCGCCTTGGCTGCGAATTGACCGAGAGCGTTGGTTGGGCGTGAAATATCGTCGCTGTAGGTCCGGCCTTTCGGCCATTGGTAGCGGGTTGCATACGGCTCTTCCCTGGCAGGGAACCACAGGGACCGGTAGTTGTAGGCCAGGTGATTGTGGAGATCGATGAGACCGGGATAAATGACGCCGTGGGTGTGCACCGGCCGGACGGAGTCGAAACCGGGCGGCGGCGGCTCTGACCTGGACTGGACGGCCTCGATCTTGCCGTCGGCGATATACACAGCTCCACGTTCGATATCCCGACGCTCGGAATCGAAGGTCACGACCCTTCCGGTCAGCACAAGATTCATCACAATCCTCCGGTACTCGACGTAGGTTATGACAAAAGACCCGATTGGGTCTCAGCCACTCAACGGGGGGTTCCCATGCGCGGTTTCGATCCAGGATACGCAACAGAGCCGTTTGCGTCGCTCTGTCGCAACTACCCCGGGACAGACGTCTACCCGCCCGATGACTTTCGCATCGAGTGGGGACCGGTGTTTCACCGGGGACGCCTCGACGGAACGGCCCGGGTGCTGGTGATAGGACAGGACCCGGCGGCCCACGAGGCGATTTCCCGAAGAATTCTGGTTGGCGAGGCAGGTCAGCGGATCCAGGGCTTCCTCGCCAAGCTGGGCATCGATACGAGCTACGTGATGATCAACACGTTCCTCTTCAGCGTTTATGGACAGGGCGGCGGCGAGCGGCACAAGGACGACCCGGCCATAGCCGCGTATCGTCACAGCTGGCTCAACGCGTTGATCGTCGGCAAGCGAATCGAGGCCGTCGTGGCTCTAGGCCGGCTGGCCGACCTGGCATTCCAGCAATGGAAGGCCACCCCGGAGGGATCGTCGGTCGGTGTGGCGTACCGGAACGTGATCCACCCCACGTACCCGGAAGCGGTTTCGGCGCGTCGAATCAAGAAGAAGTCAGAGGCGATGAAGGAGCTCCTGACCAACTGGAACGAAGGGCTGGAGGCGCTCCGTCCGGCGATCTGTCGCCCCGAGGTCGACCGCGACCTGGTCCTGTACGGGGAGAAAATCGCAGATCACGAGCTGGTCCCCATTCCGGCGATCGATCTCCCGGCCGGGCTTCCCGAGTGGATGGGCGCCATCGAAGGATGGGCACGCCGGGTCGGAGGAGACCGGGAGGAGAAACGAGCAACCATCACAGTCCAAATCCCCAAACGACACCGGCCTTGGTCGTGACGGCTCAGACGGCCATCGCCAGGTCCCGCCGGTGGTCTGAGGCGGCATCACCAAAGAGCACCGCGCTGTAGCCGGTCAAGTCTCCGGTATCGCCCAGCTGGTCGATACAGACTCGGCGGGCTTCACGACAAGCCAATCCGACGTTCTCGAGCATGAATAGCGACTCGTAGAAGACCTCCGCAAACCGGGCGGCACCGACGTCGCTGACCGGCCAGAAGTAGCCGACATAGGCGGCGGTCCCGGCCGCCAGAAACGCCGAGGCAAGGCCGTTGGCGTGTCTGGCGCCGTCGGCGAGACGCCGACCTCCCGCCGCCCGGCCTGATTCGCAAGCGCTGTTGAAGACCAGGCTGGGGGGTTGGCTCCACTCGAGTTCGAGGACGTCGTCGGCCGTGAGCGCCCCGTCGGCGAACTGAAGGGCGCTGCTCTCCGGGATGGATTGGTCGAACCGGGCATGCCCGGCGAAGTGGATCATGTCGTAGTCTCCACCCCGTACCATCTTCTCGAAACGGCCGATCGATGCATCCTCCTGTTCGAGGACCTCCACTTCGCCGGTGAATGGCCCGCGCGGACCGGCCAGTCCTCGCACACGTTCTAGCTCAGCGAGGGCCGCAGTGAGATCAGACGTTGGGTCTCCGACGGCCAGCATGCGCACGATCCGGTCCTCGCGAAGCGGATCGCGGCCGGGTCGCGGCACCATCCTCGTTGAGACGATCCGACCGAACGGTGTGCTCTGCGAGAGCACACCCCGTTCCGAACGCACGAGTTCCCATGGGAGATTGAGAATGGTCTCGTCGACGGCCATCAGCAGGGCAGTGGGCTCGGCGCCCGCCAGATACTCCTCCCCCTCGGGACCGATGAAGCTCTCGTAAAGCTGCCTGCCGACCGATTCGACCCGCTTGCTCGCTTCGGCCGGGCCAAGACCGAGCCCCAGGCTCCACCGATAGAGGTCGGCGGTGTCTTTGAGGAGCGATGACTCCACCGCCGGGTCGAGCGTAACATTTCGCTGCCAAGCTACGCCCGTGCCCTCCTCGTGGATACCCACCAGGAAGTCGAGCCCTTCGCCCGGTTGCGGCAACTCCGGGCGGTATCGACTCACCGAGAGGGTGATCACCCGCGGCAGGGTCTCTCCGCCCTCGCCGTACTTCCCGAACATCAGGTGAAAACCTGACGTTTCTTGGCGTAGTTCCGGCCTTCCAATTGCGGATGCTGCGGGTAGCCGGCCTTGACGAGAAGACTGTTGACGCGCGCCACGAGCTGTTCATAGGTGATCCGATAGCGGGCCCGCCGTATCGCTTCAAGGGCGTGGTACGTCATCGCGCCGTGGTAGGCGCCCTCGATAAGTGCGTCGTAGGAGTACTCGCTGTCCAGGCATCCGCTCAGGAGCACATGCTTCATGGTGGCCTGCGAGAAAACCCTTCGCCGCGGTGGCGCACCTATCGGATCAGCGAGCAGCCGCGTCGATCGGATGAGAGCAGGGTTCAGGAACCTGACCCGCCGGTCGTCGGGAGTGGCCAGCCCGGGAAAGTTGTCGGCCAGGGCCGCACGGGTGACCGTCCCGGAATGGCACGAGTCGGAGATGACAGTGAGTTTGACACCCCGACCCGGATCAGCGAACCGCTCCCGCAGCTCGTCGTCGGTGATGACCCGGTCGCTCGCATCGTACGGGCACAACACCTCGTCGTAGGTTTCTTCGTCGCCGCTCGTATCGGGCACCTGGGAACCGTGCGAGGAATTCGTGAAGACCAGGACGTCCCCGTACCTGGCGCCGGCCAGGAGCCGCTCAATGCCCGACAAAATGTTCTTCTTGGTCGCCTTGGCGTCGGTGATCACTTCGACATCCGTGAAGTCGTAATGATCGGCCAGCAGCGCTGCCCAACCGGTGGCATCGTTGACACAACCTCTCAGATCACTTCCGGCGATCGGATAATCGTTGATCCCGACGCACAGAGCCTTCTTCTTCACGGAATACCCCCGTAAGTTCAGGTGCGAATTGAAAACTACACCTGGTTGCAACAACGGGGAGAAAAAGGTCCCTCCAGCCTCGAGTCGGCCGCCGTCGCGGCGCCCATCAATTGGCATCGCAGTCCCCGCTTTCCTTATCGAGTTGAGCACCGAGGTGGCCGGTTCCCGTAGTCTCGAAGGAGGCCCCGAATCCGACGGAGGGAGTCTCGATGTACCTGGGTGATTTGGTTTCGGAAGATTTCGTTCTACTTCAGGCCGGGTGGAACGCCGGTCGCTCGAGGAGCCTCCTCGAGCAGACCAGGGCCGACCACGTCATCGTTCATCGCCGGGAGACGACCGACGGCGACTTCTACTACCTGTACTCCCGGATCGACATCCTCGACCTGCTCGCCCGGGCGGATGCATCGACGCCGATCATTCGTGTACTCGATCTGCACGAACACACCGCCACTCCGGCGATGGACGCCTTGGCCCCGGCTCCGTCGGATCCCGCCCGGGCGGTGATCATCGAGGGTGGTCGGCTCGTCGGCTTCGTTGATCCGCGGGCAACGACCCGCGGTCTGGAATCTCTCCCACCCACCAGGCGCGGCGTCACCCGGTCTGTAACTCGAGGAGCGACCCGCGGCGCGGCACCCGACCAGCATCCGATCCCGCGCTCGGTCAATGCCGACTTCCCCCGAGAAGTCGAAATGGATGCCGTGGCTTCTCTACTCGTCTCTCTGACCGCCGAAGCGGGGGAAGGGCCGTCGCTCCCCACTGCCCTGCCGACCGGCTCGACCATCGATGTCGTCGTACAGTCGCAGAAAGGTTTCACCTTGGAAGGCTCCGGAGATGGGAGCTTGTCCGTCACAACCGAAGAAGAACCATTACCCATCCAGTTCCGCTTGCGAGCCACGGAGCTGGGGACGGGTCGAATCCGCGTACTCGTGTTCCACGAAGGTCAACCACTGGGAGCTTTCACGGTCGCCGCCGAGGTGGTTGCCGCCGGTCGGCCAACCAGCATTGAACGAGCCAGTCGCAGCGGGGAGATCTCCGAGGTCCGGGTCAGTCAGCCAGACCTATCTCTGCTGATCCTCGAGCAATCGGGCGCTGATCCCACCTTCACCGTCCGGCTATCGGCCGCCGATCCAGCGCTCGAACTCCATCTCCGGCCCTTCGGACCGATCCGTCTACGAATGAGCGCCCTCGAGTATTTCCAGGACTTCTTCTTGGACATCGAGAACCTCCCATTGACCACCGCCCAGGAACGAGCCGCAATAGAGCCGAAGCTGGCCGCCAAGGGCTCCCATCTGCTCGAAACCCTGCTCCCCGAGGAACTGCGGGTCTTGCTGTGGTCGATTCGCCAACGGATCACCACGATGCGGATCGAGTCGGAGGAGCCCTGGATCCCTTGGGAGCTGTGCAAGCTGCAGGGAGTGGAGAATGGAAGAATCGTCGAGGGTCCGTTCCTGGCCGAGGCGTTTGCAGTGACCCGCTGGATACCCGGTGTGGCTCTCCATCCCGATCTCCCTATGCACAAGATGGCCGTCATCGTTCCCGATGATTCGGGGCTACCGTTCGCCGAAAGCGAGAAGCAATTCATGCTTTCCCTGGCGAATGGAGGGCGCCGGGTCGAATCGATCCCCGCCACCTACCTGGATGTTCATGCCGCCCTGGCAGCCGGAGAACACAACGCATGGCATTTCAGCGGTCACGGAGTGTTCCGCGACCCCAACCCCAACCGATCGGCGATGCTGCTGGAGAACCAAGAGGAGTTGACTCCTGAAGATATCAGCGGAGTGGTCCGCAACCTTGGGCAGGCCGACCCGCTGGTGTTTCTCAACGCCTGTCAGATTGGACGGTCGGCCATGTCGCTCACCGATGTCGGTGGTTGGGCCTCTCAGTTTCTCAAGGCGGGCGCGGCGGCGTTCGTCGGGGCCTACTGGTCGGTGTTTGACGAGCCGGCCCAGAATTTCGCCAAGACCTTCTACGAAAAGCTGTTGGGCGGCGCCACGATCGGCGATGCAGCTCATCAGGCACGGGCCGCGATTCGCCCGACGGGCGACCCCACCTGGCTGGCCTATACGGTGTTTGCTGATCCTTCCGCCAAGGTCGTCTAGTCGGCCGGCCAATCATCGAGCGGCGCGCTTCGCCGAAGGTTGCGAGTGGTTCGTTCGGATGAGAACAGCTTGGTCAGGTCGGCGGGCGTGTCGCTCGTGACGGCCATCAGCGCTGCGCCCCTGACGAGGTCGATCACGCCTCGCTGGTTGATCTCCTGCTCGGCTTCAAAGCGCCGGATGGCTCGCTCGGTCTCGTCCCCAAAATCCCCATCAGCGCCATATTCGGGCAAGCTGTCAGCTTGCCAGGCCAGAAGCCGTTCCTGCCACCATTCGACCGTTGGGCCGTGATCACCTTTCTTGATCATGTCCGGTGTCTCCTTAGGCTGGATAGCTGCCGAAAGCCCGTCGAGTTCGAGCCCTTCAGCGATCTCGACGGGGGTGGCGATGATCTCGAAGTGCATGGGATCGGGCGTCCGCCAGCTACCACCCCACCGCAATACAGGCACCCTCGTGTCGACCGTCTTCAGACGCGTCTTGATAGCCCGCAACGAGGCGGGTATCACCGTCGTGAGAGGTAGACGCATCGGGTTGAGCCGCCAGTCGACGTCGACGGCCAGCCCCCAGGCATGGGCCGACCATGTATTTGTCCCGCCGATTTTGCGACAGTTGTATGCGCCGGTCTGGGTCGAGTCGGTACCCCCATACTCGGCCTGGATGAGAATGCCGAGGGCTTGAAAGGCTGTGGCCGCCCGTGCGTCAACGCTGATCGACGAGCCGGCGAAGGGAACCGATTGGCGCGGTGCCCGGCACGGCTCGCCGTAGTGAGCGAGCCGCCATCCGGCCGTTCCCCGTTGTGCCATACCTTCTCCCTCGTTCACGCCGGCGATCTGATGATTACCTCCTTGGGGTCAATGAGCTTGTGTGAATCGATGTTCGAGGGATCTCACGGCGTTCCCCTTTCGGGCTCGAGATCAAGCAGCGGGAGTTCGCTTCGACCTTACGCCGCAGGCGGGTGGCGTGTATGGCGGAAGCACCGACTGCGGATTTCTGGCCTACAGAGAACGGGCGGCCATCCGCCCCTCTCCAAAGCGAGAACTCAACGACAAAGTTCGTCGGCGACCACACGGGGATGATGTCAGGTGAGCCAGGACAACAGGTTCGCCAGGAGCCTTTCGTTGTCGCATCGCTCGTCATACAGAAAGTCGTCGAGAAAGGTCTTCCAAGTCCCCACCGCCACGACCTTCCCGATCGTTGAGGCGGCGGCCACCACCACCGGGCCAACCCCTTCGGCCACGTACTCACGAATCTGGGGGAGTTGCGGTGTGCGCGGAATCGGGCGAAGTAGCTGAGCGATGCTCTCGAGCAGGGGTATGGCCATAGCTTGGTCCACGGAAAGCGAACAGGGTGAAACCGTGTGGATTGCGTTCACCCCTTCGAGCAGAGCGGTGAGTTCTTCCCGCCGATTACGTTGCGGGTACTCGGTTGTCGACGGCACGGCTTCTATCTGGAGGTCGGAGTTCGTCGGTGCCCAGTTGGTGGCACCGAATGCTCTTTCCGGGGCCGTTCCGGTTGGGGCGAGTACATCGGCGTTGAAAGCCATCCCGAAGGGTGCCAGGAACTCATTCAGGTTGCTCTCGTGGTGCCACTCACCGGCATAATTTCCCAACACCACCACCCCTCCCCCAGCCTGCTCGAAGCCCCTGAGGGCTTCGAGCTCGGCTTCTTTGAGCCGAGCCCGACCGTGCGGCGCTGTTGACAGCACCAGACATTTCCCGGCCCTCAAGGCCTGCTCCGTAAGCATGCCTCCGCGCAGCGGCCGGACCGGTCCGAGAGACGCCGCGACCTCCGCCGCCCGGCGGAATCCACCTGTGATCACCGGGGCCGGTACGCCACTCCACATCGTCTGCCCGTGCCCTTCGTCGAACAACACCCCGGAACCGGCCGTGGGTGGCAGGGCAACCGTTTCGGGCAGATCGCTGATAACGGAAGCATCCCCCGCCTCCACTCCCGGGCGGGTGACGAGGCTGGGCACGGCACTGCCCGCAGATCCGGTCAGCGCGATTTCGTTGCGCCCGATTTCAAATGCCGTCCCAACGCTCTTGCCAAAGGAAAGCGCCCGATAGAACCCGGCGGCGAACCTGATGGCGTCGTCGTCGGTAATCGCCCGTTTGGTCCCGACCACACAGTCAATGTGCTGTGCGATGGCCCGGGCTAGCGGTTCCGAGTGACAAGCATTCAGGACAACACAGCGGACCGTCCCTTTGAAGATACGGAACAGATCGGCAATGGCCGTTGCGGGCGGCTCAAAGCTCTGACCCTGTTCGCTCTGGAGGATTATTCGCCCGTCGGGGCTGCCGTGCCCGCTGAAATGAACGACCGCAGGGCTGTGCCTCAGCAGCGCCTCCGACAAATCGGCGGCGCGCACCGCCAGGCTGGGTCGGAAGTCAAACCGGTCGCGGTAGTCACCCTCGAGCAGGCGCCTGGAAATGCTTCGAGCTTCCTCATCCAGGCGGAGCGGTTCCGTGTCCAAAGGGTTGGCCGCCAGGAACAGCACCACCTGTTTGGCGTCGGCCGGCCCGGCCGGGGCGGGAACCTGCATGGTTTGATCGACCTCGTTGCCGATCGCCACTTGACCCGAAGCATCCCCGCCGATGTTGATCGTCATCGGTCACCTCTCGATGATTGCGTCCACCGTCTGGGAAACGTTGTTCCCTTCATCGGACTCTTCCACTCGACAAAACTCGGCCATGAACTCATCACCGAAACAGCTGTCGACCAGTGCCCGAATGGAAACCTGTCGCTGATTGCCGAGCCACTCCAGTACCCAGACCGCCCAGCCGCGGAACACTGTTGACCCACCGGCCCCTACCGGCCCAACGAAGAACGGGTCGAACCCGGTAGCCGTCGATGCGGTCGGAACGGACTGCCATTCACCAGCCGCATCGTTGAACCACTCGAACTGGACCTTGTACTCCTCCGAGAAAGGACCCCCGAGGTTTTCTACCTCAATGCTCACTTGCGCTGAGTAGAAGGGGGAACCCTCGTTTGTTACCCATATTCTTCCATCGGAGATGCCGACGATCTGCGCCGCCAGGTCCGGCAGGCCGGACGACTGGTCGCCGTCATCCGCGGCTCTGCCGCGCACCTCGACATACAGTGGGGTATTTGCCGCGTCGGAATCGACCACCAGCACGTCCTGGTACTCGCCGGGTTCGGGTGGGAAGAACCAAACAACGAACTGGCACGAATCGCCGGCGTCGAGGAACCCACAATCGGTTTCGGAACCGAAGAACTCTCCTTGCTCCAGGTAGACGTCAACGTACTCGATCGGGACGTCGCCGCCGTTTGCCACTCTCCTGTTCAAGTCGTCTTCAGACCCAACCGGTCTTGTGCCGAAATCGATCGGAGCGCCGTCCACCGAGAGGAATGCTTCGCCCGGGGTGCCACCATCATCGTCGTCCGGTGGTCTGATGTTCATGATGACCACGGCGATGACCGCAATCAAGACAATCGGGATCAAGAGCTTGATCCATCTCGGCCATCCAGGACGTCGTGGAGTGGGGGGCGAAGGTGGCGGGGGCTCCGGCGGCGGGGGCTCCGGCGGAGCTGCTTCGGGTTCGGGCTCGATCATCCCTGGGTCTGGCGAGCTCGTTTCCGGAGGGCCGTCCTCGGGTGGGCCCTCATCCGGTGGCACCTCCTCGGGTGGAGACTCCGGGGGCGTTACTCCCGGCAACAAGAACGCCTGCTCGAGATTGTGGCGGGTGACTTCCAATCCCAGGGTATCGCCAACCGCGAGCCGCAGAGCTTCGGCACGGCCCAGCATTTCCACCCCTTTGGCCGGTTCACCGGAACACACCTCGAGCGTCCCCAACTCATGAAGGGCCCAACCCTGACCGGCCACATCACCTGCGGCCCGGGCGGAGCTTTGAGCGGCCTCCAGGATCGATCGCAAGCTCCCCCAGCGACGAGCGACTGCCAGGGCCGGCGTAACGTTGCGGGCCAGCCCAACGAGTTCAGCGTCGAGATTGCGACCTGCCGCCCAACGAGCTAGGACATCGAACGCGGGGCCCGCTTCGGCCACGAGACTAGCTTCGGCGCCGTCGGTGACCCACGAATTCAGCCGCTCGAGCGATGCCTCTCGCCAGTCGGGCAATTCGAGGAGCGAGACCAGGTCGGGCGACAACCGGTACCGCGGCGAGGCAGCCTGGACCAGGCCCCGCTCGGCGAGATTCGCCAGCATTCGGCCGGCGTCGGGTTCCTCGGCAACCGCGGCCACCGCGCTGACGGGCAGGACCGCCGGTGCCACCGCGGCGAGCACTGCCAGCAGTCGGCGCTCCGTCAGACCGAGTCCAACGCCGGCGAGGTTCGACATGGGCGCGTGCGTGTCCATACCGGCGATGATGTTGTTGAGGTCGTCGAAACCCATCTCGCCCCGACCGAGCCTTCGGGCAGTGCGAACGATGCTCGCCGGGTGTCCTTCGACCGCCCGGCAGAAGGCAAGGATCGCCGCATTCTCCTCCTCATTGAATGAGCGACCGGCGGCGTTAGAGAACAGTTCGCTCGCATCGGCTACGGCCAGTCCACCCAGCGGTCGGGCAGCTCCTTCGGAAAGCAATGTCTCCTCTTCACCGGCCACCAGCACAATGCAACCATGTGCGACCCGAAGCACCTGTTCGAGCTGTGTTCGGTCGCCGGCAAAGTCATCCAGCACGACAGAGGCCCGGATTTCGGCCATCGCGTTGCGAATCTGAGTCGGGGTTGGCTTGAGTCCCAATTGCGGGAGGGCGCTCTCGTAGAACGATTCGAAAAGGGCCTGGAGGACGTCCTCGAGCGGCCGGCCCAATCCCTCGACATACACTGCACCGTCGCGAGCGGTTTCGGCCGCTTGGCTATGGGCCAGGTGGCGGAGCAGAAAAGACTTGCCGATCCCAGCTTCTCCGAAAACCTGGACCGGGCCATCCGTGAGGCGGTCCAACACCCACTGCACTTCCGCTTGCCGCCCTTTGAAGCTTTTCGGAGCAGCCGGACGATCATCGACCGGTAACGGCTTGAGCTTGATGACCGGGCCCTCGATCTTGAGCTGGTTGATGACTCCGCCGATCGACTGGGCCTGGTAGACGAACTCGCCGGAAGCCACCTGCCCGGAGACGTCGCCCTCGATGTGGATGGTCGGCCGGTCGCTCATGGCACCCCTCGCCGCCCCGCCCAAGCCCTGGATTCCCCCACCGAACCTAGTCCTTCAGCGCGCCCCACGCGGCCCTCATCGTCGAGCCGCAGCACGGGCAGGTTGCGAACGTCTCATCAACCAAGACAACCGACCGTGCGGGCCGGTGCCGCTAGGCGGGCGCCATTGGAGTGACGGCCACGGGTCCTCCCACCCTCTCCGCTCCGATGGGTACCACCCGGTGATCCCCCGACCCGGCGCAGTTGCGGATCGTCGGGTCAGGCGTGCGGTCGTCGCATGATCGGTTGCAGGAACCGAGTTCCCCGCAGCGGCTCGGCGGCCGCCGCGGCGAGGACCCCGCCGCCCAACGCGCCCACGACTCCCGGTGCCGATACGTCGACTCCGCCCAGGTAGAGCCCCCTGATCCCGGTGCGAGGGAGCACAGATTGATCATCGAACCGGTCCGGGGTGGTGCCGAGCCCGTAGATCGATCCCCGATGCGCCGCCGCAAAATGATGGGTCGACAGCGGGGTGGACATCTCCACGTGATCGACGAAAGGGGCCAAACCCGGGTAGTGCGCCAGATACTGCTCGAACAAGGTCGTGGTCAGGGCGTCCTTGAAGGCGTCGTAGGAGGCGCCGCGGCGGTGCCACTTGGTGCCGGACCACTGCGAGAACGAATCCCACGGGACGAAGGTGATGACCTCACCGGTGTTGAGCTGTTCCGGTCCCGGATCGTGGGTTGGATCCTTGAGGGAAGGGAAACTGCAGAACAACACCGGAGCCGGTCCGACCGGACGGTCGGGACGCACGTCCCAGACATCCACCTCCATGTCCCACGTGTCGAAGTACCACTGGCAGTAACGCTCGGCGCCGTGGGCGGCGGTATCGCCCTTGAAACCGAGGTACACACTGACGTGAGCCGGGCCCGCCTCACGGTACGGCTCGCCGGAATCCGGCAGACCCGTTTCGAGCAGATCGGAAGTGGGGATCGCTCCCGCCGCGCTGACGACCCGCTTGGTGGCGATCTCCGAACCATCCGACAAGCGAACCCCGACGACGCTGCCGTGCCGTACGACGATCTCATCGACGGTGCGCCGCACCGCCGTCCACCCGCCGCCCTCTGCAACGGTGGTGAGCATCTCCCGGGCGATGCTCGACGCACCGCCGACCGGGTAATACGCGCCACGGAGGAAGTGGCGCACCATCAGGGCATGCATTGCGAACGACGATCGGGCCGGGGTGGCTCCGTAGTACCCCCATTGGGCGGACAGAACGGCGCGCAGCCGGATATCGTCGGTCAGTGACGCCAGGACCTCGGCCGTCGTGGCATGTATGTGTTGACCCGCGGCTTCGGTCGCTTTCTTGCGGCCCCCCGGGGCGAGCAGGCGGGGCATGGCTCGCACTTGGAGGAACTTGGCAGCCGCCCGGGCGGCGGTGCGGGTCAGCGTCAGGTATTCGTCGATGGCGTTGCGCTCGGCCGGGAAGTAGTCGATCAGGGTCTCGCGGAACCTCTCCGGCGTGTCGGGTAGCTGGATCGTGAAGCCGTCGGGGAAGTTGAACTCGTCGTAGACCTCGCCGACCGGCTCCCACTGCAGGCGGCCATCGGTGAGTGCTGCGAGGACGCGGCCCGGGTAGCTCGCCTCGGACATCTCGCCGACGATGTGCACACCCACATCCCAGCGATATCCGGGACGCTTGAACATTTGCGTGAACCCGCCCGGGATGTTGTGCTGCTCGAGCACCAGCACCCGGCGCCCCAGTTTGGACAGCATCGCCGCCGCCGCCATTCCCCCAATGCCGGACCCGATCACGACGTAGTCCCACGGGTGGTCGGGGATCTCATGACTCCAGGGGCGGTCGGGTCGGCCGTCGGTCACCGTTTGGTTCCCCGTCCTATCTCAATGCTGTCGGGCCCGTGGTTGTGAGACGGGAGCGAGCCACGAGCGGATTCCCCGGTTTCGACCACCAGCGTGCCGAGTTGCGTGACGATGGCGGTCATGACCGCAACTCCGGTTTCATGAGGCGAGATCGCGACAGGATTCGAACCCTTCCACGTGATGTCGTTGCCGGCGATGCTGGCTGCTGTTGGGAGTGGTGTCAAGAGGCGCAGTGCCTTTGTCTGGGCAATCCTCCATCACCCGAACGCAGCTCAGTCCAGGATGCCCCGTCGTGTGGCCCACAGCAGCGCCTGGGTGCGGCTTCCCACACCCAACCGGTCGTAGACGGCGCGCAGCAAACGGTACATCTCCCGTTCTGAGTAGCCGACCCGATCGGCCAGCTGAGCGACGGTGGCTCCGGCGGCCAGCGCCCGCAACCATGCCACCTGGTCGCGGTCGAGGTCGGGAACGCCCGGTTCGTCTGTCGCGCCCATCGCCAACTGGTGCATCATGCTCGTCGGAAGCACACTGCGCGCCTCCAAACCGGCTTCGAGCAGTGCCACCACCTCCTCCGGGGAAGCATCCCATCCCGCCACAGAACAAGCCCCGGCCAGCAATACTCCCCGGACGGTTTCCGGGGTCGGCTCCAATAGCAGGGCTACGACCACCAGATCCTCTCGACCGCGTCGAAGGTCGACCACCAACTGGGCGTCCTGGCGCTTGTCGACGGCGAGGAGGACGGCCCGGTGCCCATCCACTCCCACCCAAGCCAGCGGATCGTCGGGTTCCTCCGGCGCAAAGGCGGCACCGGACAGAGCAGCGAACAGGCCACGCCGGAGAACAGGAAACGGAGTCACTACCGCAACGGGCTCATCCAAATTGCACCGTCTTTCGTCTCGAGGTGCTCCCAGCCCGTTGACCTGCCTCAACACTACTCACCGTGGCAGACATGTGACGGGTCTCTGTCATAGACCTGCCCTTCCGGCGCCCCGACAATGCGAAGGTGAGCTGGTGGGCCGCCCGGCAGGAATTGACTCCGGAGCGGGAACGAAAGGATTGGTTCGCATGGCAACCAAGTCGAACGATTGGATCGTGTCCGTTGGTCTGGGCGGGGAACCCACCGAGAAGATCACTCTCCGTGTGTACGCGTTCGACGCAACCGGGAGTCCGGTGACCTCCGCCCGGGTAGCTGCCAAGGGTGAGGCGCGATTGTCGATTCCGTCGGAACTCGCCGGGCGAGCCCTCAAAGTATTGGTGGGTCCCGAGGTCGATGACCCCAAGACGGTACGACCGGCGGAGCTGCGACGGCTGCGCGCCTACGAGCGAAACCTGCGGGTCGATTTCGAGGCTTTCCCCACCCTGGAGATCCCGGAGTGGGATTGGAGACCATGGTGGCCGTGTACCTGTCAGGTCCGGGGGCGAGTGGTCACCCGTCTCGATCTCCCCGACGGCACCCACCTGGACTTGCCCATTTGCAACGCCCGGGTCACCATCTGTGAGGTCGACCGCGTCCCACGCCTCATCTGGCGCCTCCCCGACCCGCTGGTGTGGAAAGTCAGGGACGAGTGGCTGGATCTCGTCAAACCGCCCTTCCCGATTCCGGACCCGGAACCGGAGCCGTGGCCTCCCCTTCCTCCTCCGCCCGGCGGCCTGCCCGATCCGGCCGGGCCGCGGCCCGGCCCGGTTGGCCCGACCTCTCGCACGGTGAAAGCACCGCAGACGATGTCGTCGTCGTTGCGCTCCTCGGTGATGACCACCCGCTCCACCGACCTCCTGCGGGTCGAATCGGCGGGCACGACCCTGCAGCTCCGCGAAGCGTTGGTGGGCGTGGCCGACCTGCTCCTGCCGTACCTGTGCTGGTGGGATTGGCTGTGGCCGCTCTTCTGGTACCGGAAGGACTGCCTGCAGACTGTCGAGGTAGACGAGACCGGCCATTTCTCCACCCTGCTGTTCCACGACTGCAGCGACCAGCCGGACCTCTATTTCTCCGTCGAACAGCTCATCAACGGCACCTGGGAGACGGTCTACGCCCCATCGATCGGGTGCGGCACTCATTGGAACTACCCGTGCGGCTCGGAGGTCACGATTCATGTGACCGACCCCCGCGCCGTCCCATGCGTTCCCCCGCCCGATGTCGACCCGCCGCCGGGAGTATCGGTCTGGGTCATGCCGTATGCGGTCGGGAACACCCGGATCTGGGGGTCGCCGCCTCCTCCCGCTCCGGGAGACCCCATCCCGGCGGCCCCGGCCGGCTGGGTACGGACCGACGGATTCACGGACTACGCGGAAGGAAACGAAGCCCCGTTCGGCCAGAGGATCGGTTTGCGCTTGTTGAGCTCGGGGGTGGTCCCCTACTCGGGGCTTGCCTACTTCCGCTGGTCGTATCGCAAGATCGGATCTGCCACATGGACACCGCTGCTCGAACCGGTCATCCGGCACTTCGTCCGTGAGGTTCCCGGTATCCCCAACCCCAGCTTCCCGGTCTACCCGCTTGGCCCCAAACCCGGCGACGTCTTCGAGTTCCGGCCTCACACCGCGCCCCTTCCCGACCCGACCGACCCACCGGGGACCCAGCATCACTGGCCGGTGGACGAAGGGCTGGGGGACATCTACTCGGGGTTCATGACGACCCACTCGATCGAACCGGACGCAGGCGAATACCAGCTCAGGCTGGAGGTGTTCGATGCAGCCAAGAATCCGGTTGCGCCCGCGCCGGGGACGTTCACCTTCGTGGTGCCGTCCGGGGTGGATAGCGACGGGACCATCCTCACCCGGGTCGCCGAGCCGACCGAACTCGACGGGAGCGGGTTCGTTTTCCGCCTCCAGATCGACAACAACGTATGCGGGGCGACCATCAGCGCCCCCTACGTCGATGCCACCGTCCCGGTCGATCCGTGCGGGTTCGTGCGATACAAGCCGACCGACAACGCGCATGTGGCCTTCCGCGCCCACCACCCCCACGGTCACGGCCGGTTCACCTTCTCGATGGTGCGCGGGGGTTCACCGGTCGGGGGGGCCTCGGTCGGACTGACCGACGTCGATGTGGCGGCCGCCGCCGCATATACCGGAAACACCCTCGGCGATTTCTGGGCGGACTTCCCGGTCGGGGACCTGCTCGGCACCTGCGACAACGCCGCTTTCGCCGAGCATCTGTACGTGCGGGCCAAGGCGACTACCGGCTGGGGCCAGCGGATCTCCATCTACGACGCCGCCGCTCTTCATGCGTTCGCCCTCGCCAAGAAGAAGGGAGGCGGAAGCTGAACAACCCGTGAGGACTCTTGGGGAGGTTGCGCTCGAGAGGCTCTCGAAGCAGAGGGCAAAGGAGGATTGTCATGCCGACCGGGTACGAATTCGCAGAGTTGGACCTCGAGCAGATCGTCGGACTCAAGGCAGATCGGATCGTGGCGTGGTTGAAACGACCGGTCAGCGGCACGTACCGCAACGTCACACCGGCCGGAAGCGGTTCGATCCTGGAGCTACGAGTTGACGTCGACGGGCGCCGCCCTCAGGAGCGTCTGAGCGGCGATCTCTACACGCACTTCACGTTCTGCGGAATACCCATCACCTTCTTCAGCGGTTCGTTCGTCGTGGAGAACGTGACCGAGGCGGGTGACGGCACGGCGATGGTCCTCTCCGGGCCGGTCGTCTACTACGCGAATCCCACCACTACCGCAGATTCGATCGAGGTTCGCATCCCGCGGGTTGGCTACTTCGCGTCTCCTGCGGCAGCGTGTGTGCACTGGTTCACCAACGGTGCCCTGGTTCGTTCGTATGTGTGCCCGAAGATCTCCGAGTATTTCCGCATCGCCACTTTGGAAATCGACCGTTTCCAGGGCACCGCCTTCCCGCCTGCCTTCGACCCGGATATCGACCCGTCACCAGCCGGTCTTCCCGACTCGGTCGGAATCCGTGAGACCTTCGAGCGATCCGGGATCGATCTGACCGTGCTCCACGACGACACGCTCAACGATCCGGACAGCCCGGATCCGGGCAGCAACTGGAGCGAGGCGGAACTGCATGACCTGATGGAGGACCGGTTCGACCGGTACGCCAACACGCTGCAGTGGAACCTCTACGGCGTCATCGTGCCCAAGTTCGGCGACCCCGATTACGCCTCCGGCTACTACGGGACCATGTTCGATTGGGGTGGGTGGCAAACCGGCGACGCGTTCCTTCGCCAGGGATGCGCCATCGCCGAGGACGCCACCCGGGGCCGGGAGGTCGGCACCCTCTACGACACGTCAGACAAAAAGGACCGCCTCATCCTGCAGACCCTCATCCACGAGGTCGGCCATGCCTTCAACCTGCCGCACTCCTGGTCCCGCTCGGTCAATCCGGACAGCGGGTCCGAGTCCTTCATGAACTACCCGTGGGGATACACCGACAGCGGCGGGGGCGAAACCAACTTCTGGTCCAACTTCCGCTGGGAGTTCGACGACGTGGAACTGATCTGGATGCGCCACGCCGATCGCAACAACGTGATCTTCGGTGGGCGGGACTGGATGGGCAACAACCTGAGCATGGATCTCAAGCCGGCGTTCGACCAAGGTCATAGACCGGTAACCCTGGAGCTCCAGAGTCCCAACGTATTCGACGTCGGGGTCCCGGTGCAGCTCCAGCTGAAGCTGGTGAACACGTCCGATTCTCCGGTCCGGGTGATCGACCGACTGCAGCCGGAGGAGGGCTTGTTGCGCGTCTTCATCGAACGACCCGGCGGCGAGATCGTCTCATTCGTTCCGCCGGTCCGACGCCTCATGGCCCCGCCCGAGACGGTAGAGCTGGCTCCCGGCGAAGCCACGTACGCCACGATCGGGCTCAGCTTTGGGGCGAAAGGACATCAGTTCGCCGAGCCCGGCGAATACCTCATCCGTATCTACTACCCGTGCTTCCCGATCGGATTCATCGCAACGGCTGTGCGACGCATCCGGATCGCCCATCCGCTGAGCCGCGGCAGCGAGGAGCTCGCCTATCTCCTGACGAGCCGCGCCGCAGCCCAGTTCCTGTACTACGGGGGCTCCCGCCGCAATCCGGACCTCACGGAGAAACTGGTAGCGGCCACCGAACGGTACGCCGGCTCGGACCCCGTCGCGGTGCGACACGTCGCAGCAGCTCTCGGGCGCGACGCCGCCCGCGCGTTCAAGCGGATCGACATTAGGGAGGGCAAACGAATCATTGTCTCTTCCGCACCCGACCACGAGGTCGCCGTGACCCGCCTCGCCACGGCGACGGCACCGCTCCCCGAGAATCATGACGGGCGGTCGGCCTTCGACGCCCTGACCGAGAGCCGGCTGGTGAGCCAACTCGCCGACGGTTATCTCGAGTTGGGTCGCACCAAGGACGCCATTGCAGCCCTGGATGGGGCCGCCAAGCGACTCCAGGCCCAAGGGGCGGCGCACGCCATCGACGATCTGCAGCGCCGATCAAAGACGCTCAAGCGACGGAAGAGGTGACCGGGAAAGCAACCACTCCCTAACATCACTCCATGCCTATCTACATGGACGTCCACCCCGGGCTGGGCGACGCCACCCCCGACGACGTTGCCGAAGCCCACCGCCACGACCTCGAGGTCCAGGGTGAGTTCGGGGTCCGGTTCCTGAGCTACTGGTTCTCGGATCCGCAGGGGAAGGCGTTTTGCCTGGCCGAATCGCCCGACGTCGACTCGCTGGTCGCTTGCCACAAAGCAGCCCATGGCCTCATGCCCCATGAAGTCATCGAGGTTGAGGCACCCACCCTGGCCCAGTTCATGGGGAACATCGCCAACGACGCCACCGACCGGGTCGTCGTCGAGGGCCAACCCGACACGGCGCTGCGGGCGATCATGTTCACCGACATCGAAGGCTCAACAACGATCAGTACCAGCCACGGCGATGCGGTGGCCGTCGGGTTGGTCCGGCGCCACAACGGGATCGTCCGCGAGGCCCTCGATCAATTCGGTGGACACGAGGTCAAACACACCGGCGACGGGCTCTTCGCCAGTTTTGTTTCAGTCACTAAGGCGGTGGAAGCCACGATCGCCATCCAGCAAAGAAGTGCCGCAGCGTCAGATACCGGTCCGAAGCTCGCCATCAAGATAGGTCTCAGTGCAGGCGAACCGGTCGAGGACAGCCAGGACCTCTTCGGGGCAGCCGTCAACCTGGCCGCCCGGATCTGCGCCCACGCTCGCGGTGGCCAGACGCTGGTGGCCGGCACGGTGCGAGACTTGGCCATCGGCAAAGACATCCGCTTCGTCGGTCAGGGTTCGATCGGGTTGAAGGGCTTTCCCGACCCGGTCCCCCTCTACGAGGTCGATTGGTCATAGCGGCCCGGCCCCCTCCGGCTCTCGCCTCGGCGAGAGCCACCTCCCCCACCTGCGGCGGGGGAGGACGTCAAAGGAACTCCCCGGGACTTGTGAGTGAGCGCTCACTCGGTTAGAGTCGTCCGGTGCAAACCAAGCAACGCCGGGCCGAGCCCCTCCCTCCCGACGATCGCCGTCGGGCGATCGTGGAAGCCGTCATCCCCCTGCTGGTCAAGCACGGCGCGGCGGTCACTACCCGACAGATGGCCGAAGCGGCCGGTATCGCCGAGGGCACCATCTTCGGGGTCTTCGCCAACAAGACCGCTCTGATCCACGAGGCGGTCAAGGTCTGCATGGATCCGGCTCCGGTTCGCACCGCCCTGGCCGGGATCCCCTCGACCGACTCCATCGAGACTCAACTAGCCGAAGCGGCCCGCATCCTGTTGGACCATTTCGGCCGGGTCACCGTCCTGGTGGGCGTGCTGCGCACGATGCCTACGCCCACCTCCGGCCCACCTGCCGGAGCCCGGCGATATGTAGCCGAGTCCCACGCAACCGTCCTTGCCGCCCTCACCGATCTCCTCACACGCCATCAGAACCGGTTGCGGATTGAGCCGGCCCGGGCGGCCGCCGCCTTCCAAGGGTTGATCTTCGCCCGGTTGCAACCGCTGGTAGCGCCCAACGAGAAACTCACCATCGAGGAGATCGTCGGGATCTTGCTGTCCGGTATTGCCGACCCGACCAAGGCAGTCACCTGATGCTGTGGCGCATCCTCCGCAAGTACCTCCAGCCCTACAAGCGGGAAATGCTGATCGTGGTCGTCCTCCAACTGGTCGGAACGATCGCCTCGCTGTACCTGCCCAGCCTCAATGCCGACATCATCGACACGGGCGTCGTCCTGGGAGATACCGGCTACATCGTCCGGACCGGCGGGTTGATGCTGGGCGTATCGCTGATCCAGGTGGCGAGCACGGTCATCGCCGTCTACTTCGGGGCCCGGACCGCCATGGCTTTCGGGCGGGACGTCCGCTCCGCCACCTTCCACCGGGTGGTCGAGTTCTCCAGCCGGGAAATGGCCCGCTTCGGGGCACCGTCGCTGCTGACCCGCAACACCAACGACGTCCAGCAGATCCAGATGCTGGTCCTGATGAGCTTCACGATGCTGGTCGCCGCCCCGATCATGATGGTCGGCGGAGTGATCATGGCGTTGCGCGAAGACGTGGGGCTCTCCTGGCTGGTGGCCGCCCTCGTCCCGATCCTGGCCGCCATCATCGGGTTCATCGTCACCCGGATGGTGCCCGGGTTCCGGCTCATGCAGCGCCGGCTCGACACCGTCAACCAGGTGCTGCGCGAACAGACCAGCGGCATCCGGGTGGTGCGGGCGTTCGTGCGGGAAAAGTTTGAGACCTCACGCTTCGCCCGGGCCAACAGCGACCTGACCGACGTCGCGATCAGCGTGGGGCGCTGGATGGCGGCCATCTTCCCGGCGGTGATGCTCGTGATGAATGCGTCGAGCGTCGCGGTGCTGTGGTTCGGGGGCCTTCGGGTCGACACCGGGGAAATGCAGGTCGGCTCGCTGACCGCCTTTCTGTCCTATCTGATCCAAATCCTCATGGCCGTGATGATGTCCACCTTCATCTTCATGCTGCTCCCCCGGGCATCGGTTTCGGCCGACCGGGTCGGTGAAGTGCTCGACACAGAACCCTCGGTCGTTCCGCCGCCCGACGGCGTGACCAAGCTGCCCCGTCACGGCACCCTGGCCTTCGAGCAGGCCGGGTTCCGCTACCCGGGCGCCGCCCAGCCGGTCCTCAGCAACATCAGTTTTACCGCCCTGCCGGGGCAGACCACCGCCATCATCGGGTCGACCGGGACGGGCAAGACCACTCTGGTCAACCTCATTCCCCGCCTTTTCGACGCCACCGAAGGACAGGTGCTGGTCGACGGGATCGACGTGCGCAACATCGACCCGGACACCCTGTGGGGAACGATCGGCCTGGTCCCCCAGAAGTCCTATCTGTTCTCCGGCACCGTTGCGTCGAACCTGCGCTACGGGAAACCCGACGCTACCGAAGCCGAGATGTGGGAAGCGCTCGAGATCGCCCAGGCTCGCAACTTCGTCGAGGCGATGCCGGAAGGCCTGGAAGCTCCCATCGCCCAGGGAGGCACCAACGTCTCGGGTGGCCAGCGGCAGCGTCTGGCCATCGCCCGGGCGCTGATCCGTCGCCCCGAGGTGTATCTGTTCGACGATTCTTTCTCCGCCCTCGATGTGGCCACCGACGCCCGGCTCCGCCACGCCCTCGACGCGGTGACCGCCGATGCCACGGTCGTCATCGTCGCCCAGCGGGTGGCAACCATCATGGACGCGAACCAGATCGTGGTGCTCGAAGACGGCGGGGTGGTCGGTCTGGGCACCCACGACGAACTGCTGGCCACCTGCGCTCCTTACGCCGAGATCGTCGACTCCCAGTTGGAAGCGGAGGCGTCATGACCGAGCCCCGCACCATGCAGAAGACCGAGCGCATCAGTGGAGGCGGCGGACACGGGCGGGGCGGCCCGTTCGGGGGCGGGATGGTCGGCCAGAAGCCGCTCAACTTCGGCCCGTCCATCAAACGGCTCGTCAAGCGGCTCCGCCCCGAACGTCCCAAGGTGATCGCCGTGATCGTAGCCGGGGTGATCAGCGTCGCCCTCACCGCCGCAGGCCCGAAGGTGCTGGGAAAGGCCACCGACGTGATCTTCGCCGGGTTCATCGGGAAGAACCTGCCGGCCGGGTTCAGCAAAGCACAGGCCATCGAAGCCGCCCGGGCCCAGGGGCAGAACCAGTTCGCAGACATGATCACCGGCATCGACCTCGTGCCCGGCCAGGGCATCGACTTCAACGCCCTGGGCACGGTCCTTCTCGTCGTGATCGGCCTCTACGCCGTCTCCGCCCTGCTGGGATTCCTACAGGGCTACCTGCTCAACGACGTCGTCCAGCACACGGTCCTGCGGATGCGCTCCGAAGTTGAAGACAAGCTCAACCGGCTCCCGCTGCGGTATTTCGACCGCCAGCCGCGCGGCGAGCTCCTGAGCCGGGTCACCAACGACATCGACAACGTCTCTCAGAGCCTCCAGCAGACCATGAGCCAGCTGCTCACCTCGGTGCTGACGGTCGTGTTCATGGTCGGGATGATGATCTACATCTCCCCCACCCTCGCCCTGATCGCCCTGGTGACGATCCCGGTGACGATGGTGATTGCCGGGCTCATTATGAAACGGTCCCAGAGCCAGTTCATCACCCAGTGGCGCCGCACCGGCACCCTCAACGTGGAGATCGAGGAATCCTTCACCGGCCATTCCCTGGTCAAGGTGTTCGGCCGCCAGCGGGAAGTCCAGGCCACCTTCGAAGTCGAAAACGACGAACTGTTCAAGGCCAGCTTCATCGCTCAGTTCCTGTCCGGTTTGATCATGCCGATCACGATGTTCATCGGGAACCTCAACTACGTGATCATCGCCGTACTGGGCGGTCTGCGGGTCGCCAGCGGGACCATGACCCTGGGCGACGTGCAAGCGTTCATCCAGTACTCCCGCCAGTTCACCCGACCCGTGACCCAAATAGCCTCGATGGCCAACCTGCTCCAATCCGGGGTCGCCTCGGCGGAACGGGTTTTCGAGTTGCTCGATGCCGAAGAAGAACCGGCCGAGGACGGGATCACCGAAACCCCCGCCGAGGCGCGAGGCCGGGTGGGGTTCGAGGATGTGTCCTTCCGGTACGAGGAGGACCAGCCGCTCATCGAGCACGTGAGCTTCTGCGTCGAGCCGGGCCAGACCGTCGCCATCGTCGGACCGACCGGCGCAGGCAAGACCACGCTGGTCAACCTCATCATGCGCTTCTACGATCTCGACGCGGGGCGCATCACCCTCGACGGCATCGACATCTCCGGGCTCCGCCGCCAGGACCTGCGGTCCCAGATCGGCATGGTGCTGCAGGACACATGGCTCTTCAAGGGCACCATCCGCGAAAACATCGCCTACGGGCGTCCCGACGCCGCCGAAGAGGACATCCTCACCGCCGCCCGGGCCACGTTCGTCGACCGGTTCGTCGGGAGCCTCCCCGACGGGTACGACACGGTCATCGACGACGAAGGCGGCAGCATCAGTGCCGGCGAGAAGCAGCTCATCACCATCGGCCGGGCCTTCCTGGCCGACCCCGCCCTCCTGATCCTCGACGAAGCGACCAGCTCGGTCGACACTCGCACCGAACTGCTCGTCCAGCACGCCATGTCCGCCCTCCGGGCCGACCGGACCAGCTTCGTGATCGCCCACCGTCTCTCCACCATCCGCGACGCCGACCTGATCCTCGTGATGGAAGAGGGCCGGATCGTCGAGCAGGGCGACCACCACCAGTTACTCGAACTCAACGGCGCCTATGCCGCTCTCTACAACTCACAGTTCAGCGGCCCCGACCCGCGCGACAACCAGGTCGCTCCGGTCGTGCCGTTACCGAGTTAGGGCGGTTTGCGATGTGCGTTCGGGCGGCTCAGTCGAAGAGGGCGAACTCACCTTCGGCGCGGCCTTCGAGCGGCACGTAGGCGGGGACCGCATGGTGGGGCGTGTCGAGGTACACCTTCGCTTCGGGGGCTCCGGCGAACTTGCCGTGACTCCAGCGGACCTCGATGTGACCGGCCACCGACGCCTTGCTGCCCGACCGCCGGTCGGCATAGGTCGCCTCCCAGCTCACGATCGGCTGGCCCCGAGCCTCTTCGGCCCAGTGCCGGAACGACCCGAACCGGTGCGAGGCTCGCAGATCCCAGGGCGTCTGCACCCGGTACGCCAGTGGGTGACCCTCGGCCGACTCACCCAAAACGAAATAGGGAGCGGATTGGAGCCGTAGTAGCCGCCACATCACCTCCTCTTGGGATCGCTTGGTTCCCAGCGAGGCAGCCCAGCGGTGGGACGACCCGGCGGCCGCCTCGAAGGCGAAATCCCGGTATGCGCGTCTGGCGTGGTCGGTCAGGTTTCTCGGCAATGATTGCTTCAGTAACCGGCGGTGGTCCTGGGTCAGATCCGTGACGCGGCCGGGTAGGGACGACGGATCGGGCACCAGGCGCCGGCATTCGTGATAGAGCACCTGATAGGACTCCGCGGCAACGGCCGTGAACCAATCTTCTTCATCACGGCGGGGATCGAACAGGTTGGCAGGCGACGAGTTGGTGAGGATGTTCGACCCGTATTTGCAGGACACCAGGTAGACATGATCGACTCGCAGATCAGCGGGGATCTGCTCGTAGCCGGGGGGACGGTGCGCCCCCTTCCACTCGACGATCCAGGGCGGCCGGCCTCGCAGACCTTCCGCCGAGCGGGCGAACCGCACCCCGTTACTCCAGGCGGTGGCGAAAACCCGGCTGTGGCCCCCCGACCGGTAGGCGGCCGCTAGACGGTCGTAGACGACGTCGTCGACGTTCTCGAAGCCGGGCGGGCGCATCCCGAGGGCGTGCTCGAGATTCGGATAGCCGAACATGCCCAATCCGGTCACGATCTCGGTGATCTCCGTGCGGACCGCCGGCATCCTCAGGCGTCCCGGAACAGCCGCTTGAACTGGAGCTGCGCGCCGATCAGCTCACTCGGAAGCTCTTCGCTCCCGTAGACGGGCAGAAAGGTGTACACGTCGACCGCCACCCCGGACAGCTCCATCCAGGTCACCACCGCATCACCCCAGCGCTCGTCCAGCAGGGCCCGGCGCAATTCGTCGGCTCCTTTGGACGTGAGCAACGCCGGGTCGGTGTCGGCCACCAACTCGAGGGCGAGCAGCCGCTGGAGCACGTCGATATCTTCGGCCAGGTAAACCGACGGAGCGTCGAAGCGAACAACCGCGTACGCGACCCCGCTCATTCGTCGTCGGCGTCGTAGTAGCGGGCCAGCTGTTCGTCGCGACGAGCCGCCAGCTCTGCCTCCGTCCAAAAACCGGACAGCTGCTCGGCTTGTCCCTGCGCGTAGGCCGCCAGGCGATTGACCCCACCGGCATCGAACATTTCGATGGCATCCCACACGTTGCCCGGCCCTACCGCGTGCAGGGCTTTGTCTCCGTCGCTGCCCGGTCGGGGCAGATTCGAGGTCACGATCAGCAAACGGGCGTCCTCGTCGAACGATTTGAGCACCAGCGCCCGGCCGAGCGTCTTCCAGAGGGTATCGGTGCGCAGCAGCCCGGGCCGGGCCGTGGTGAAGGCACCCGATACGTCGACGAGGAACTCTCGATCCCCCCTGGCGTCCACGATCCGGAAGTTGAAGTGCACCCCCGAAGTGGGCAGCTGGTAGGCCTCGTCGATAACCTCGAAACCCACCTCCTCGAGGACCTGGCGGGCCAGATCCTGCGCCTTCTTGCCTTCCCGGCTGGCCCGGCGCTGGAAATGGTCGGCTCGCTCCTCGGCGGTGGCTTCGGGTGGCAGCTCGAGGGCGAACCGCTCCTGGTGGACCGTCTCCTGCTCACGCTGGCGGCGGTAGCGCTGCTTCTCGGCCCGGTAACGGGCCCGGGCCGTCTCGACATAGGCAGGGTCGAGGTCGTAGCCGACCCCGCGCCGGCCCGTCCGGGCCGCGGCCACCAGGGTCGTGCCGGACCCCAGGAACGGGTCGAGGATGAGATCATCCTCGAACGTATACAGCTCGATGAGGCGGCGCGGCAGCTCGACCGGGAACGGAGCCGGATGTTGTACCCGCCGGGCGCTCTCCGCGTCGATGCGCCACACATCGAGAGTGGCCTCCATGAACTCGTCGACCGGCATGGTGTTCTCGAAGGGGTAGCCGTCCTTCTCGCGTTGCTGGCGGGACCGGGCCCGATCGAACCGGCCCTTGGAGGCGACGATGACCCGCTCGGTCACGTCTCGCAAGACCGGATTGGTGGCTTTGTTGAACGACCCCCAGGCCACCGATCCCGAGGCGCCTTCGGCCTTCTGCCAGATGATCTCACCGCGCAGGAGCAGACCGAGATCATCTTGGAGGATCCGCATCACATCGGCGGACAGACTGCGGTAGGGCTTGCGACCGAGATTGGCGACATTCACCGCAATCCGCCCACCCGGCTCGAGGGTGCGCTTGCACTCGGCGAACACCTCCCGCAGCATTTCCAGGTACTCGATGTACGAGGTGGGTACGTGCGGTGGGGCCGCTTCGCCTGACCCGGTGATTGCCTGCTCGTATTCCTTGCCGACGAAATAGGGTGGTGAGGTGACCACCAACGCCACCGACCGATCCGGGATGATGGTCATCTGCCGGGCGTCTCCAACGATGCAGGGAGGATCCGGCAACTCGACGTCGAGCGGTCCGAGCCGGTCGTCGTCGGAAAGCTCGGGGGGACTGAACCGGGCGTAGAACGCCGAGGCATCGTGGTTCTCTCGCCGACCTACCCCAAAGGCCGACGTGGTGGTGCCCCGACTCGGCTCGATGTCTTCGGGTCGCGGCTCGGTGCTCTCACTCATCACGCTGGAAACGATACAGGCCCGGGGTGACAGAATCCTGCACCCGGCCGGCGTAGGGAGCCCAGCCGCCCGCAGCAAGATCTGTTCGACGGTAGGGGGCGACATGCGCTATGGTGAAGCTACACACGTACGCCACACGCGTACGACGCCCGCTCCACCCACTCGTTCCGTTTGGTGGAGACACCGCAGGACATGCACGTTCTGGCCCGCGCATTGCGCTCGGCTCCGAACTCAGATCCGGCGGGGCGTTAGCCCCCGACGGTTCGAAGCTTCGGAAGGAGCACAATCATGTCCAGCAATATCTACGTGGGGAACCTTTCGTTCAACACCACGTCCAACGACCTGCAAACCCTCTTCGGCCAGCATGGCGAAGTGACCAAGGCGCAGGTAGTCAACGACCGTGAGACCGGCAGATCGCGTGGCTTCGGCTTCGTCGAGATGGACTCAACGGAGAGCGCCCAGACGGCGATCAGCAAGCTCAACGGTCACAACCTCGATGGACGGGACCTGACCGTCAACATCGCCAAAGAGCGTTCACGCTGAAAACCCCTCCCCCCCGAACCATCGACGGCGGAAGGCGACGGTGCTTGGGATGCGGTCATCCCCACCGCCAGCACTTCATCGACGATGCGTGCTCGGTACCGAATTGCGCCTGTCGTAGCTACGTGAAACCCTTGATTGCAGAACCGGCCGCCCGCAAGGGGTCCTGAACCGAGCTTCACGAGAGCCGACCAGCCTCTTCAACTCAAAGACCCTGCCCGGACGGCTTTCCGACCCGGCAGGGTCTTTGCGTTGGACGGCCGACCAGCTGTACTCGGGTGCGGCTCGCTGGGCGGCGATCGGAGAGCTGAAACAGGCGGTCACCTCTATCCCGGTGCTGGGCAACGGGGACATCTGGGACGTCACCGACGCCATCGCCATGGTCGAACAGACCGGCTGCGACGGTGTGGTGGTCGGTCGCGGGTGTCTGGGTCGACCCTGGCTGTTCCGCGAGCTGGCCGAAGCGTTCGCGGGCAAGCCGATCACGCCACCGCCCGGGCTCCGGGAGATAGGGAGCATCATGATCGATCACGCTGAGCTGCTGGTCGAACAGTTCGGGGTTGAGCGCGGCATCCGCAGCTTCCGCAAACACACGTCGTGGTACCTGAAGGGTTTCGTGGTTGGCAGCCTTGCCCGGCGCCGCCTGAATCTCACCGAGTCGGTCGAGGAGGTGGCCGGAGTCGACCTCGACCAGGATTTCCCAGGCGCGGCGGCCCGCACGCCGCGCGGCCACACGCACGGCCCCCGCCCCGTGAAGCTTCCCCACCATTATCTGAATGACCCCGATGCGATGGAGCGCTTGCCACCGGGGGCGAGCCTCGCCGTTTCGGGCGGCTAGGTCACCGGTGAGGGCCGGGTGCTCGTCCCTTCTTTCCGACCCATCGGCCGTCGGCGTCCCGCCATCGGGTCACCGACCCTCAGGCGCCGGGACCGGCGAACGAATAGCATCGTGACAGACAGTCCAGAGGGACTCATGGGGGCAGATGATGAAAAGGAACTGGGGTCGAGTCGGACTCGTCCTAGTGGTAGCCCTGATAGGGGCCACGGCCGGGCCGGCACCCGGTGCCCTAGCCGTCGAGGCTTGCCCGTCGAATCTCGCCCCGGCGGGTTTCGTTGACCTGGACGGCCACTCCGCTCAGACGATCGCCGCTATCGACTGCATCTCACACTATGAGATCACAACCGGGACGGGTTTCTTCACGTTTTCACCCGGGGAAGAAGTTCCCCGGTGGCAGATGGCGATCTTCCTGGCCCGTACCGCCCGATCACTCGGTATTACCCTTCCCGGCACTCCATCGCCAAGATTCACCGATATCGGTGGCCTCGACCCAGCCACCCAAATCGCGATCAACCAGATCACCGCGTTGGGATTGACATCGGGAACCAGTTCGACCACCTTCTCGCCCCACCAGAAGCTGCCCCGGTGGCAAATGGCGATCTTCCTGACCCGCCTCCTAGAACGGGCTTGGGTTACGTTGCCCGCCGCAACCGACCAGGGGTTCACCGACGTGAACGGCCTGACTCCTGAGGCGACTTCGGCCATCAATCGAGTGACCCGGCTAGGCGTGGCCGCCGGTACCTCCGCAACGACCTTCGCGCCGCTGGCAACGTTGCCCCGCTGGCAGATGGCGATATTCCTGGCCAACGCTCTCCGGGTGGGTGGCGCAGATCCCCACGGGATAAAGCTGACCCTCTCGACCTCATTTGCGTTGTCGGACGGTCTGGTCGTAGCTACGGCCGTTGTCACGGGACCCGACGGCAACCCGCTGCGGGATCAACTCGTCGACATATTCGTGGCCTCCTCCCTGGAGTCGGACGGAACATGCGTGGTTGATACAGATGCCTCCGTGGATGGCGGTGATGCAGGCTCCTCGGTCGACTGTGAGATCGATTGGGCAGACCCGAAGAGCGATTCGGAGGGCAGGGTCACCGTCCTCCTGACCCACGATTCGATCGCCGAGCAGGACCACGTCTACGCATGGATAGGACCGGTAGGTCAGAAGTTCGATGCGGACACCGTCGATGACTCCTCGACCGCATCCATCACCTGGTCGGCGGTCGCCGGTGCGATCCAAATATCGGCCCCTCAGACTGCCGCCTTCGGGGATCCCGTCACCGTCACCGCACGCCTGACGACCGGGGCGGGAGCACCCGTCTGGGGTGAAAGAATTCGCTTTGCCGTTGAGCGAGGCGGGGTGGTGGTACTGGCTCAGACGGTATTCACGGCCGCCGATGGGGTTGCCTCGATGGTCTATTCGGGACCGGCCGACCCATCCGCCGGTGACGACCCTCTCATCCTGGACACGGTTCGCGCATTCTGGGATCGTGACGGTGACGGCTCGGATGATGGCGTCATCGAACTCGATGCGGCCGGGACGGTCACGTGGGATGACTGACCAGGCCGCCAGAAGTATCGAAACAGGTCCGGCCGGCCGCGGATGCCGTCTGGCCATCGAATTGACGTATTGATCGGGGGTACAGGACATGCGAAATCGATGGATGGCAGTTGTAAGCGCCCTCATCATGGTGCTGGGGGGTTGTGGCGGGGACACTGAAGCGACAACCGACGGTTCGGCTTCAGCAGATCCGACCGCAACTTCGGATGCTCCCGATGGCTCTGAACCCGAAACCCTGGCCGAGTTCTTCGGTTGGATCGGTGGAGACGATCCGGCCGCGGCACAGGCCCAGTTCCAGGAACAAGAGACGAAGATTCAGGAATTGGTCCGCCTCTGCATGGCGGAACAGGGGTTCGAATACATCCCGGCGACGCAACCGGTGCCCGACTTCGAGGTCACCTTTGACCAGGAGGAATACGCCCGCGAGCAAGGATTCGGCATAACAACCTGGTTCGGCAACGAGGAGCAGTTCTTCGGCGGACCTGAGGCTGACTGGGTCGATCCCAACCAGGTGATCGTTGAAGCCATGTCCGAGTCCGAGCAAGAAGCCTACTACGAGGCACTCTACGGCCCACCCGACTTCGGCACTCCGGAGGTCGATGAAGAATCCGGCGAGACCTACTACGTGTCGGAGGGCTTCGGCGGCGGTTGCCAGGGCAAGGCCGCCGAAGAGGTATACGGCAACGAGGGTGGCCAGCAGCTCTGGGAGGTATTCCAGCCTGAACTGGAAGCGATGTACGAGCGGGTCCAATCCGATCCGCGTATCGTCGCGGCCAACGAGGAGTGGTCGGCATGTATGGGCGATCGAGGCTACGACTACGAGTCCATGGACGACATGTACATGACCGTATTCGAAGAGCTCCAGAAACGGTTCGAAGAAATCGTCGGCCCGAATGGGGGCTATGCCGACCCGTTTGAAGGATGGACCGAGGATGAAATCAATGTCTTCTTCGAAGAGAAGACCCCTGAGGAAGTCGACGCGTATTTTCAGCAAGCTCAGGCAGACGTGAAGCAGGACGTCGATCAGGCGGCTCTGGCCGCGCTCCAACAGGAGGAGATCGATTTGGCAGTGGCCGCCGCCGAGTGCTCCCACGACGTCGACGATCTGTACATGGAGGTCTCAAACGAGTACGAGGCGGAGTTCATTGTCGAACATCGAGCCGAACTCGAAGCCCTCCGTGACAACGACTGACCATGAGACGAGGCCTCGTTCTCTCAGCCGTCTTGATCGGTCTCGCGGCAACGGCCACAGTCGGTTGGATGGTGGGGCGGGGCATCAGGAGCCCGGCCGAGATCGCCGCGCAGACACAGCCTCCCGAGCCGTCGCTCATCACGGTCGCGGTGGTGAGAACAGAGCTATCGGCCGACGTCATAACCAGGGCCGACATCGGCTTTGACGAGCCGGCGTCGCTCTCACTCGGCGGTGCTCTCGGTGGCAACCCAACAACACTGGTAGTGACGGCTGCTCCCGAGGTCGGCGACGAGGTGGTTGAGGGGTCGACGCTCATCGAGGTTGCCGGTCGGCCGGTGATGGTGCTGCAAGGTGACATCCCCGTCTACCGGGATCTTCGACCGGGAGCCGAAGGGGTGGACGTTCTCCAATTGGAGGAAGCATTGGCCCGATTGGGATTCTCCATGGAAACCCCGGACGGAGTTTGGGACGACGAGACCGCCGCCGCGATCGATACGTGGTACACGGCGGCCGGCTATCGATCTAATGGGATCTCGGACCAGGAGGACGCTGCGCTCGACTCGGCCAGAAGCCGGGTCCGGGCAGCCGCTGAGAGCCTCCAGGAGAACCGCGGCGCCCGGGACGAATCCGCCCAAGGACCTACCGCCTTGGAGATTCTCAGCGCAGAGTCGGCCCTGAGGTCGGCCAACGAACAGTCCACGCTGGCGAAGATCGAAGAAGATCAGCAGGTCGCGGCAGCAGAATCGGCCGTGCGAAGTGCCGAGCAGGCCCGACAGCAGGCGGTTCGGGACCATCAGGTGGCGGAACAACGATGGCAGACCGCCCAGGCAGGCTCGCATCCCGATACCGGTCTGCCGCCCACCTCGTTCGAGCTCCAGCAGCTGCTCGCCGACTACGAGCAGGCAATCGAGACACTCCGGCAGGCCGACCAGGCCTTGACCCAAACCCGGATCGATCAGGAAGTCGCCGCCGTCCAGGCCGCGGCTGCCGTCAGGGGCGCCGAGGAGCAGGTCCTGGCCGCCCAGGAACTCCTGAACGAGCTGACCTCGCCGATTGACCTGTCATCCTTCGACCGCCAGATTCGTGACGCCTCCGAGGAATTGGCCGATGCACAGCAGGCTTTGGCGACCCTTCAAGCAGAGGTGGGAACCTGGATCCCTTCCGGCGAGCTTCTCTTCTTGAAGCGTCTTCCGGTTCGAATCGATCGCATGACCGTAGCGCGGGGCGGAATCCTGACGGGAAGCTTCATGACCGTGACCGGCTCAGAATTGGCCATCCGGGGCTCCGTGTCGGATCGAGACGCACCGCTGATCCAGGAAGGCACTCAGGTCTTCATCGAGGATTCCAGTCTCGAGGCTCCGATCGTCGGAACCGTCACAGTGATTGCCGAGCAGGCGAACACCAACAACGTCGGCCCCGGTCGTCACTATCTCCAGATTTCGGTAACCGAGGTACCAGAAGAACTCGTCGGCCGGAACGTCAAGGTTGTGATTCCGGTCAATTCGACCGAGGGTGAGGTGTTGGCGGTGCCGGCCGCGGCCCTGTCCGCCACCGCAGACGGATCGACCCGGGTCGAAGTCGACCAGGGCGATGGCAGCACCCGTTTTGTTTCCGTTGCCGCGGGACTGGCGGCGGGCGGCTTGGTCGAGGTCACGGTAGTGGATGGCGCACTTGAAGAAGGCGATCTGGTCGTGGTCGGCTATGCAACCGGCGCGTGACGCATCACCCGTTGTTGAGCTTTCCAGCGTCGACCTGACCTACCAGTCGGGTGAAGTGGAGGTCCGTGCCCTGCGCGATGTCAAGCTGCGCATCAACGGCGGCGACTATCTCTCTGTCGTCGGTCCGTCCGGAAGCGGCAAGTCGAGCCTGTTGAACATTCTTGGGCTGCTCGATCGCCCGTCGGGAGGGGAGTACCGCTTCGAAGGGCGCGATGTTTCAGATCTGAGCGAGGGCGACCGGACTGCGCTACGGGGGCAGCGGATCGGATTCGTCTTCCAGGAATTCCACCTTCTTCCGAATCGAACCGTTCTGGAGAACGTGATGGTTGCGATGCTCTACAACCGGTGGCCCCGGCCAACCAGGGAACGGCTGGCGCGCGATTCCCTGGAACGAGTCGGTCTTGGTCACCGAATGGACTTCCGGCCCGGAAAGCTGTCCGGCGGGGAAAGGCAGCGAGTCGCAATCGCCAGAGCCACCGTCGCCCGGCCTTCCCTGCTGTTGTGCGATGAGCCAACGGGCAATCTCGACAGTGCAACTTCCGAAGCGATACTCGGGCTGTTCGAGGAGCTCCGCGACGATGGGCTCACCCTCATCGTTGTGACTCATGATGAGCAGGTCAGCGCTCACGCCCGCCGCACAGTCTCGATGTGGGACGGGAGCCTGAGCGAGGAGGACCGTGGTGGATGATCCGCTGCCGCGCTCACGTCTGTCGGTCCGTGACCTGGTGTCGGAAGCAACTGCCGGACTGTTCGCCAGGCCGGGGCGTACTCTCCTCACTGTGCTGGGCACTGTGCTCGGAATCGGTGCGCTGGTGGCCACGCTCGGTATAGCCAAGACGGCAGGAAACCAGATAATCGGGTCCTTCAACGAGCTGGCGGCGACCTCGGTGGTTGTGTCGTCGGATCGTGGGTTCTTCGGAGGTGAGGCTCCGAGGATCGCCATCCCCTGGGACGCGGAGGATCGGCTCACACGCCTCAACGGAGTGATAGCCGCCGGCAGTATGGCGAACGTGTCGGTGGGCGCCGATCTCACCCGTTCTGTGCCGATCAACGATCCTCTCGGCCAGACGGAGTTCCAGATCTCGATGATGGCGGCTTCACCCGGACTCTACGCGGCAGTCAGAGGCACGCTCTCGACCGGCCGTTGGTTCGATGTCGGGCACTCTCAACGTGCAGATCGTGTTGCCGTACTGGGGAGAGGGGCCGCTCAGAAGTTGAACGTCGTGCGGGTCGATCAGCAACCTGTGATATTCGTGGGCGAAGTGAGTTTCGTCGTCATTGGGATCCTGGTAAATGTCGATAGGCAACCAGAGTTGTTGAACGCGGTGATCATCCCTGAGGGCACGGCCCAGGCGCTCTACGATCTCGAATCCCCCGAGACGGTCCAGATCGACACTGAGATCGGCGCCGCTTCACTGATCGCCTCGCAGGCGGCGATTGCTCTGGCGCCGGGGGAACCAGGCCTGCTGCGGGTTCAGAAACCTCCCGACCCGGAGGATTTGCGCAGGGATGTAGAAGAAGACGTGAACGCACTCTTCCTAATCCTCGGCGGCGTCTCCTTGCTCGTCGGCGCGATCGGGATTGCCAACGTGACCCTGGTGTCGGTGTTGGAGCGAATAGGCGAGATCGGCCTTCGCCGGGCCGTGGGGGCGGCTCGACGCCATATCGCTGCGCAATTCCTCGTCGAATCGACCGGGATGGGATTGGCCGGAGGCATCATCGGGACGAGCCTCGGGGTTCTCGTCGTCGTCATCGTATCGGCCACCCGAACCTGGACGCCGGTACTAGATCCCTGGGTGCCGTTGGCCGCTCCCACCCTCGGAGCGGTCACCGGACTCGTCGCAGGCGTATACCCGGCGTTGAGAGCTGCACGCCTGGAACCGGTAGACGCGCTGCGCGCCGGCGGCTAGAGAGCCGGCGACGAGACCAGGGCCCGGCGTCTCTCCACCTTGCAGCTCGCCCTCGCTCTCGCAGACCAGCCCGGTTCCAGCCTGCCGGACCACCCCGACCACCCAGAGTGACCAACGAAGGCGCCATCGAGCGGTGGTACATGCCTGCCAGGATGCTCGGATTCGGACGTCAGCTTCCACATCCGCAGCTGAGTACCTCGACCGGGCCGAGATCGTCGTCGACGTACTCCCAGGCCTGGAGGAAAGCTCCTTCCCAGACCGTCCCGTTCAGCACAATCTCCATCTTCCCGTCGCCGTTCAGGTCGGCGACGGCCGACACGTCGAAGATCACCAGGTCCTGGAACAAATTGTCAAGGTCATCCACGATGCTCAGCCCCAGAATGGCCGTCTCGACCTCAACATCGATCACCTTGCGAAGAAAGACAATCGAGTAGTCCCCCACCTGGGAAGAGATCAGATCGTCGGGAATGGTAGAAGCCGCGATGATCACTTCGTCGACCCCGTCGCCCTCGAGGTCGGTGCGGATCACCTGGGTGATGTTGACTACCGGCACTCCAGGCACCCGTACCTCCAGCAACTCGGAGGTCGCATCTTCGTAGGCAGGAGACGAGGACAGCATCTCCACCGGATGGGGACGGACCGCTCCATCGGTTTGGACGGCCAACGCGTCGATCTCCCGAAATCCGCCGGGAATGGCCGGTTCGAACTCGATACTCACCAGGTCGAGCGGTTCGCAGGAAGGTCGCGCCTCGCTGCCGGTAGCGGAGCTGATCGGCTCATCGAGCCGCACTACCTGGTACTGCTCCCCTCCACTCACCGGCAGGTCGTCGCCGCTCTGCCAGCCCCCGTCCCACCAGCCCAACAGACAGGTGTTGCCGGCCACCAGGTAGGTACTGAGGTCGGGCAAGGTGGTCGTTGTGACGGTTGCGGTGGTGGTGGTCGACCGTTCGGTTGAGGTAATCGGACCGGTCGTCGTGGTCGTCGACGATACGGACGGCGCCGCAGTCGGTTCAGTGGTGGTGGTGGAGGAGGAAGAAGAACAGGCGGCCAGCATCAGCGCCGTGACGACGGGCGCCGTCCACCGCCACCAAATTGCCCGGTCGAGTCGCCTCATCGGTCCAGCGTATCGTGGCCGGCCGTCGCGGCCGGGGCATTGACCCAGCCCGTCGGTTGGCGATCAGCGCAAGCTGTCGCGATGGACGGCCATCCGGCGGGCCAGGCCGACCGGGACACTGCGTAGGTCGAGCGCCACTGCAAACTCGGCGTCTTGCTGAATGTCGAGGATCTGCTCTTCGCCTCCCCGGCGGATGTGGAATCCATCAGACTGAGCGCTGATCTGAACCTCTCCGAGCCGCCAGTTGGCGATCTCGGTCTTCCCCGACCAGAGCCGCAAACGCTCGTCCGTTAGGTCGATGAGCACACGAACAGGCAGCTTGGACTCGTTCGGAGAGCGAAGCGAGCCGTCGAAGGACGCCATGACCACCTCCTTGGTCTAAACGCCCCCCTGCCCAGTTCCAATATATCTCACGGAGAGTGGTATTGACCAGTGTTTTCTCGCGGAAAGCCTGCTCGCGACCTACAGATGAGCGGACGACCGGCCGCGGACACTCCCCTACGTTGAGTACCATCAGTGCATACTCATCGGGGAGGATGCATGGAGAACCTTCGACCGTTGGAACGACGCATTAGCGCTATGCAGAATGAGGGCATGGCGACCGGCGAGATCGCGCACCGGGTGGGTCGGAGTCCCGCTCAGGTTGAGCGCATCTTCACCTGGATCGCTATTCCCCGCAGTGGTCCGCCACCACAGCGATCGCCGCGCGCCATCGAGCGCCGGGTGCTGACGCTGCGGGCCGCGGGCGAAACCCACGCAGAGGTCGGGGCCCGTTTCCGAAGGAGCGAACGCTTCATCCGACAGGTGGAAGGTCTCGCTCACTTCCGTCTCGGCCAAGAACTGCTTGGCTCGGGTCGTAGCTCCCAACCCGACCGGGGAGCGACCGGATGACCGCCACTCGCTTGATGGTGTGGATCGATCAAGACTTGTGCACCGGAGACGGCATCTGTGAGGAGATCGCTCCCGACGTCTTCGTAGGTCGCGACGACGGTCTCTGGGTAGTCAAAGAAGAGGCGAAGCACTTCGGCACCGCCATCGTCTTCGACGACGGTGCTGGTGAAGGTCACGGGCCGGAAGGCTCCCGGGGCGTCGCCCGGATCCCCGACGCGCTCATCGAGGACGTCATCGAATCCGCCGAAGAGTGCCCGGGCGAGTGCATCATGATCGAGCCCTACAACGATCAGATCATGGCCGACCGCGGCGTCTGAGCCAACCGGGGGTTGCGTTCGATCACCCGATCTCGGTCATCGGACCAATTAGGCCACAAGCGATCCGGCTCCAAACCCCTCGAGAATCCCCAGCACCGCCTCCGGCGCCTGGACGACCATCGAATGCTGGGCGTCGACCTCCACCACCTCGGCCTCGAAGTGGCGGGCGGAGATGAGCTGATGCTCGGGGGCCAGAACCCCGTCCCGGGTGGCGATCACCCAGGTGGTCGACGGCAGGGACAGGTCGGTCCAGTCCCGGGCGTCGAAACGCCGCAGGGCGAGGGCGGTCTCGTCGAGCAAAAGGCGGGGCGGCCGGCGGGTGTACGCCCAGGCAATGTGGTCGGCCAGTTCTGGAGCAAGGCGGAACTCGGCGCGTTCGTTATGGATCAGGAACGGGGAGCGGGGCGCCATCGCATAGGGCGCCACCGCCATCATGACCCGCAACCGCGGCCGGACCCAGTAGGCGGAGGTGGCCAGCGCCACGAGACCGGAAAACGCCTCATCACCCATACGTCGCAGGATGGTGAGCGCCACCGGACCGCCCATCGAATGGCCGACCAGCACCGGGCGTTCCACTCCGGCGTGGACCATAGCTCGCTCTACCGCCTCGGCCGCCAGCTGAAAACTGAAAGGCTCTTCTAACCGGGAGTAGCCGTGCCCGGGCAGGTCAACCGCCACCATTGTCCGTTCACAACCGGCGATCACCGGCCACCAGGCCGAATCGGCGGTCTTACCCCAGCCGTGCACCAGCACCAGCGCCGGCCGGTGCGGGTCACCCGCTACCACTCGGTAGGCAACCGAACCCCAGCCGGTGTGGATCTGGCCGCGGGAGCCGGGTAGTTCGGGAGCCAGCGCCGGATGACCGTCGACGGCGCGAACGGCCCGACGGTACTGCTGCCAGGCCAACCCGGCCGCCGCCGGCACTGAAGCCAAAGCGAACGCTCTCGAGCCGTTCATGCTCATATATCGACAAAACGGCCTCTCCGGGTTGAACCACAGACCGGGTCATTCTGAATCCCGCCGTGTGACTAGCCCCGGCGTCCGGGCTCGACCAACGCCGATGTCGACTAGTCACATCCGAACACGGCTGCCGCCCGGATCGTACATGGGTCGCAGTGATGCCCGGGCGGGAATCAGGTCACCCGCAACCTGGATCTGATAGCTGCCCTCCCGAACGTAGGCGGGCGTGACGCCATCGTCGGACCCGACGTACCCGAAGCCCATGGCCCCGCCCATGGTGTGCCCGTAGTTCCCGGAGCGGAGATATCCCACCCGCTCCCCATCCCGGAAGATCGGCTCCTCGCCGAACAACAGCGGCTCCGGGTCGTCGAGGAGGAACTGCAAGAGCCGCCTCCGGAGTGGTCCTGCCTCCCGATCTGCCGCCAGAGCGTCACGGCCGACGAATCCTCCCGGCTTGTCCAAGTCGACGGCGAACCCGAGGCCCGCTTCGAGCGGAGAGTCTGTGTTTTCCATGTCCAGCCCGTAGTCCTTGCGACCCGCTTCCGTCCGGGTGCTCTCGAGGGTGGCCATACCGGCATGGGCGAGATCGAACTCCTCACCTTCTCTCACCAACGCGTCGTAGACGCCAAGGGCGAACTCGCTCGGGACAAATAGCTCCCACCCCAGTTCGCCGACGAAGCTGAGCCGGAAAGCCCAACCGAGCGCGTACTCCAGATCGATGTGCTGGGCTGTGAAGTACGGAAAGGCGTCATTGGAGAGATCGGCGTCCGTCAGCTTCGAGAGGAGCGATCGTGAATTCGGTCCCTGGAGACTCAAGAGCGTGATGCCGGATGTGACGTCGCCGATCCACATGCGGTCGTCCGGCCGCACCGCCCGACGCAACATCATTTCGACTCGCCGGTGGAAGCCTTCGGCAACCACGACCATATACCGATCCTCGGCGAGTCGCGTGACGGTGAGGTCGGCGAGAACCTTGCCGGCTCGGTTCATCCACTGCGTGTACACGCACCTGCCAGGTTCGACTGCGACGTTGTTGCCGCTCAACTGGTTGAGAATGCGCTCGGTATCGGGGCCTTCCACCAGGAACTTCGACATCGAGGACATATCGAACAGCGCCACCGAGTTGCGAGTGGCGTGATGCTCGGCCTCGTGGTATTCCCACCACCCGGGCCGCCTGTACGTGCCGACGTGGGGGATGTCGGTTCCCGGCGCGGCGAACCATTCGGTGTTCTCCCATCCCGACGACTCACCGAAGTGTGCTCCGATCCCCAAGAGACGGTCGTGGAGAACCGATCGTCGGGCGTCGCGGGCCCGCGCCGGCTGCGAATGGGGCCATGAGCCGGTTGAGTGGAGCCTTCCCAGCAACTCAACGGTTCGCTCGGCCCGAAACCGGCGGGTGGTCTGGAAGGGATGGATCCGGGCAATATCGACCTCCGTGACATCGACCGGCGGGAGGCCTTCAGCGATCCAGTGGGCCATGATCTTGCCTGCGCCACCCCCGAGCAGAATCCCCAAGGAGTTGTACCCGGCCGCGACCCAGAAGTTCTCCACCTCAGGCGCCGGTCCCATCAGTGATCCGTTATCCGGTGTGAAACTCTCCGGTCCGGTGAACAGCTTGCGAATCCCCGTCTCGCGAAGGATCGGCAGCGGCTCCATCGCTTGCTCCAGGAACGGGGCGAGCCGGTCCCAGTCGTTGGGGATCTCGCCAAAGCTGAAGTCGTTGGGGACGGCCTCGACGCCCCAGGGCGCGGCGATCGGCTCGAACAGGCCCACCATCAACCCTCCCGTCTCCTCCCGGTAGTAGGCGTAGCGGTCGGGATCCTCGAGGATCGGCATATCCCGCGATACGGAGTCGATCTGATCCGAGATCAAGTAGGCATGTTCTGCCGCTTGTAGCGGCACGGCCACGTCGGCCATAGCCCCGATCTGCCGCGCCCATATTCCGCCGCAGTTGACGACGAGGTCGCATTCGATGTCACCTCGAGAAGTCCGAACGCTGGTCACGCGGCCGTGTCTGAGAGCGAACCCGGTTACCGACGTATCCTCGACGATCCGCACACCGCCCATCCGGGCGCCTTTGGCCAACGACATCGCACAGTTGGCAGGGTCGGCCCGTCCTTCGTTGGCGGTATAGAACCCGGCGATCATGTCACTGGTGTCGAGCATGGGCCACAGATTCTGGACCTCCGCCGCCGATATCTCTTCTCGTTCGATGCCCATGCATCGCAGGAAGTCTGCTTCCCGGCGAAGCTTGTCGAGACGATCGGGTGAGGCGGCGGTTTGTACGTATCCGACCGCTCGAAAACCGGTCGAGAGCCCGGTTTCCTCTTCCAGCACCTCGAGGAGCTCGCGGGTGTATCGCGCCATCCACGCTGAAGTCTCCGTTGTCATTCCACCCGAGACGATCAGCCCCGCCGCATGCCACGTGGTCCCCGACGTCAGCTTGTCTCGCTCAACCAGCACCACGTCCGACCAGCCGAGTTTGGTGAGGTGGTAGGCCACGCTGCAGCCGATCACACCCCCTCCGACAATCACCACCTGAGCTCTGACCGGCAACTGCTTCGTTCGTCTGTCCTGGTTCAATGAAGGCTCCTTTCCGATCGGGATAGCCGTTCACCCGGGTGCCGGTGGAGCCCATCGGCACCACGTTCCCGTGGCACGCCGGGTGAGACAGAGGATGTGGACCCAGGGTCGCGGGCGGTAGGTGGGTCGATCACGCCCGCCGGCGTTGCATCCACACGTTGACCAGCATGATGGTGACCGTCACCAGGAAGATCAGCGTGCCGAGCACGTTGACCTCGGGAGGGATACCCCGCTGGGCCGCCCCGAAGATGTAGAGGGGGAAGGTGACCGTTTGGCCAGAATTGAAGTTGGAGATGATGAAGTCATCGAAGCTGAGCGCAAATGCGAGCAAGAAAGCGGCGAAGACTCCCGGCATGATCATCGGAAGGGTCACCCGCCGGAAGGTCTCCCACTCGTTGGCATACAGGTCCATCGCCGCTTCCTCCAGGTGCCGGTCGAAACCCTGCAGCCGGGCTTTGACGGTCACAACCACATAACTGATGTTGAACAAGATGTGGGCGATCAACAACGTGTTGAATCCGAGCGAGAATCGGATCACCAGGAACAAAGCCAGGATCGATGAGCCCATCACCACTTCCGGAGTGGCCATCGGGAGGAACAGCAACAGATTGGTGGTCGAGCGGCCCCGGAACCTGTAGCGGACCAGGGCCAGGGCGATCAACGTGCCAAGCACGGTCGCACCCAGCGCGGACAGGAGAGCCAGCCGGAGACTCACCAACAGCGAGTCGAAGAGACCCGGCACCCCGCCGAACTGCGCCCC
>JAOTUY010000129.1 GCA_029863625.1 Acidimicrobiia bacterium | reverse complement strand
ACGCCGCCGAGGTGGCCGCACTACGGGTCACCGTGAAGGTGCCGGTCGTCAACCCCGCCTCCGTAGCCGTATCATCCGACGCCGCCACCGTCACCACCGGCAGCGGCTCCACTTGTGCAAACACGACCGGTGCAAACCCTTCGACGGGTGCAACCGGTGCAACGGCCGGATGGCCGTCCGCTTCGGAGGCTGACTCCGGCCAGGCCATCGGCGCGAATACCAGCAGCAGCGCGGTTATGAGTGCTGCGGTGAAAAGCGCCTTCGAACGGTGATTCGGTCCCCAGCCATCAGAAGAATGATGCCCCATGGTTACCTCCCCAGTCGAGCCGGAGACGCGTTCCCATTTGCGCCCCCGTGCGCAAGTCTCACATCGGGAAATCTACACTTTGGCGCCCGCCCGTGCGGCCCCCTAATAGAGTCGCCGCCTCGGGAACCGACTCGGTTCGCGGCCGGCATCGTGCAACCGGTGGGGTCCCGGTCCCGGCCGCCCTGAAGTCTGGTGCTCCTGGGAGACCATATGGGGAATGGCCTTCTGGCTTGAGGCTGGTAGGCGGCCGCTTCAGGCTCTAGCCTGCGACACCTATGCAAGTTTTTCGATCGTTCCTCAAAGGCCTGCTGGCCATCCTGCTCATCCTGGTGCTCATGGTTGGTGCCGCGACCTTCGCACTCAGCCGCCTGGCATTCCCGCGCACGGACGGTGAAGCCATCCTCGAGAACGCCGGCCTGGACGGCCCGGTCGACATTTACCGGGACGAAAACGGCATACCGCACATCTACGCCGAAACGACCCACGATGTTTTCCTGGCCCAGGGCTATGTCCACGCCCAGGATCGGTTCTGGCAGATGGATTTCCAGCGGGCTGTCGGGCACGGCCGCCTGGCCCAACTCTTCGGGGACTCCGAGATTGATACCGATGCCTTTCTTCGTACCCTCGGCTGGTCGCGGATCGCCGACGAAGAATTCGCGGCGATGCCTGCGGAGGCTCAGGACGTGCTCATCGCCTACGCCGACGGCGTCAACGCCTATATGGAGGAACGGACCCCGATCCGGCTGGGTCTCGAATACTCGGTACTGAAGCTGACCAACGCGTCGTACAAGCCACTGCCCTGGGAACCGGCCGACACCCTCGTGTGGGCCAAATCGATGGAATGGGAACTCGGCTCAAACCTGAAGGTCGAGATCGCCCGGGCCGTCATCTCGGAAGCGGCCGGCGCCGACCGGGTGGATGATTTGTTTCCGGCGTACCCCGCCGACCGCCCCGTGACCGTCCCCGGCAACGGTGGAACGGCGGCAACCGCCGTGGACGCGCAAACGATGGTCGCGACTTCGGGTCTGCTTGCCACCATCGCCGACCGGGTCGGACTCGTCGATGATCTGCTCGGCAGCACAGGTGCCGGGATCGGCTCAAACAACTGGGTCGTGTCGGGCGAACTCACGGATACCGGAAAGCCGATCCTGGCCAACGACCCGCACCTCCGTATCCAGATGCCGTCGATCTGGTATGAGATCGGCCTGCATTGTGCACCCGTCGGCCCCGACTGTGACTTCGAGGTGGCCGGCTTTTCGCTGCTCGGTACCCCGGCGGTGGTGATCGGACACAACGACCGGATCGCCTGGGGGGTCACCAACCTGGCGGCCGACGTACAAGACCTCTACATCGAGAAGCTCAACCCCGACAACCTCAACCAGTATGAGGTCAACGGCCAGTGGATCGACATGGATGTCTACTCCGAAACGCTGATCATGGCCGGCGGCAAGAAGACCGACCTCGAAGTGCGAGTCACCCGGCACGGCCCGATCATCTCCGACACCTACGGGGCGCCATTGGAGGAGCTCGCCGAGGAGACCGACCTCGCCGTTCCCGCTGACTACGCCGTTGCTCTGCGCTGGACGGCTCTCGAGCCCACCCGGTTGATGGAGGCCATCCTGGGGATCAATACCGCGGACAACTGGGACCAGTTCCGGCAGGCCCTCAGCAACTGGGACGTCCCATCGCAGAACTTCATCTACGCAGATGTGGACGGGAACATCGGCTATCAGATGCCGGGCCGGATCCCGATCCGGGCCGACGGGGACGGACGCCTCCCCGTCCCCGGCTGGACCAACCAGTACGAGTGGACCGGCTTCATTCCCTTCGAGGAACTCCCCAGCCGCTACAACCCCCCGGAGGGTTTCATCGTCACCGCCAACAACGCGGTGGTGGACGCCTCCTACCCTTACTTCCTGGGTGGCGGCTGGTCGTATGGCACACGGGCGCAACGCATTACCGACCTGATTGAGGAAGCCGAAGGACCGATCAGCGTGGCGATGATCGAGGATATGCAGCGGGACAACCGAAACCTCATGGCCGAAGAGATCATTCCCTTCCTCACCAAGGTGGAAAGCACCCTGCCGGACGTCGTAGCAGCCCAGGAGCTCCTGGCCGCCTGGGGTTCAGGGGCTCAGCCCTTCCAACAGGACGCCGCATCGGCGGAAGGCGCTCTCTATGCGTCGGTGTGGCGTCACCTCCTGGCGACGACCTTCCACGACGAGCTGCCGGAGGATTACCGGCCGGACGGTGGAGACAGGTACTTCGAAGCGCTCCGGCCCATGCTGGCCGACCCAACCAACGAATGGTGGGACAGCCAGGCAACCAGCAACATCGAAGAGCGCGACGCGATCCTCGAAACGGCTCTGCAGGAAGCGTGGAGCGAGATGGTCGACACCATGGGCGCCGACCCGAACGAGTGGCAGTGGGGCGAGTTGCACACGGCCACCTTTCGCAATGCCAGCCTCGGGGAGTCGGGCGTCGCTCCCATCGAGTGGCTTTTCAACCGGGGTCCGTACGAGGTGTCCGGCAGCGGCGACGTCGTCAACGCCACAAGCTGGAATGCCACAGAGGGGTATGAGGTGACATGGCTGCCATCGATGCGGATGATCGTCGACCTCGACGACCTCTCCCGTTCGCGAGCGGTGCACACGACCGGCCAGTCCGGGCACGCCTTCAACAAGCATTACGTCGACATGGTCGATCTGTGGGTGGTCAACGACACGCAGCCGCTCCTCTGGGAGAGGCCGGCCGTCGAGGCCGCCGCTGAAGGGCACCTGCGCTTGTTGCCGCGAGGGTGATCACGTCCATCCCGAAAGGGCATAAGATTCGTAGAGAACCCCAAGGAAGGTGAACGTGAAGAAACTGCTCCTCATCCTGTTGGTCATCGGAATCGCCGTTTTTGCTGCCAAGCAAGCCGGGCTCATCAAGATGGACGGCGGCCCCGACCACTGAAGCGAGCTGCGAGCAGCGCAAGACGCACTTCCGGTCGACCCCTCGACTGGCCGCACCCCGCGGGCTCCCCCGATGTGAAGCGGGGGAGCTGTCCGAGCGAAGCGAGGACTGAGGGGCAAACGGCAAGTCTCGTGGAGCTTGATGCCCCCTCCGGTTCCGGCTCTTCCGAGCCGAGCCACCTCGATTGGGCCGACCCCCCGCCTGGCCGCCCCCCGCGGGCTCCCCCGATGTCAAGCGGGGGAGC
>JAOTUY010000128.1 GCA_029863625.1 Acidimicrobiia bacterium | reverse complement strand
GGAATCATGATCCCGTACGGGGAGCTGACTCCGGGGGTGGCCAAAGCCTCGCAACTCCTGCCGGCTACCCAGGCGATGAATGCCTTTCGGGGGTTGGCGATGGGCGAGACCGCTGACTTCGACCCGTCGGTCTCGATACTGTCGCTCCTGGCCTGCGGGGTCGTCGGGTTTGGTCTGGCGCTGTTCCAATTCCGCTGGGACAGCCACAATACGGTGCGGCGTGGTCATCCGGCGCTGGGTTTGCTGGTCCTGGCCCCATTGGCGTTAACTCTGTTCTTCTGAGATGCCCCCTCCGCGAGGCCGCCGGCCGAGCGGAGAGGAGGTCCCCGCATCAGAAACACAACGATCTCATGCCGTTACCCGGCACGCGGGTGAATGACAGCACGCACACCGAAGTGCCGGTCCGGGACGGGTTAACGACGTGTGTGTTATTGCGCCGTATTGAGTGATCGGCGTGCCCCTTCACCTTCGGCCGTCCGCAACCCGACTTCCGATCCTCGAATCGTTAGCGCAGGCATGCCGATATCGCGCACTCTTCGAAAAGGGCGTTCTTGTCCGATAACAGGGCGGTATGTGCGGTGTGAATCCCCTGCGGTTTGGGCGGTGTCGGGGGTGGCGGTGCTCTTATCAAAGGGTCCTAAGCCCTCTGGCGCTCGTCGGACACGGGATGTCTACTGGAGGGTGGAGAGTTGTGCCCCCAAGGAACCTGCGTCCGTTTCCAACGTATGGCTGTTGGGGCCAATCTGACGTGACGTGAGGCCGGGGAGGGGGTGACCCGGACAGGCCACCGGACTGCAATATGGGAGGTTGGGATGACTAGGAAACGAACGACCAGGCTCGTCTGTCTGCTACTGGCGACGACCGTCGCGCTAGGGCTAACGACGGTGCCCGCGGCGGCGAAGACAACGAAGCCGGCCGCCAAGAACGTGATTGTGATGATCGCCGATGGTTTTGGTGTCAACCACAACACCGCCGGCAGCTTCTACGAATACGGCAAGGACAGCCGGCAGATCTATAACCGGTTCCCGTTCCAGTTCGCCATGAGCACCTACATGGCCTACCCCGAAGGTGATGAGTGTGACGGGGCGGGCTACGACCCGTTCGCGGCCTGGAGCGACTTCGAGTACGTGATGTCGTGCGCCACAGACTCGGCGGCCGCCGCCACCGCCATGGCGACCGGTGTCAAAACTGAGGATGGTGTGATTGGTCAAGACGCCGACCTCGCCGACCTGCCGAATGTGTTGGAGTTCGCCGAGGAGCTCGGCAAAGCAACCGGGGTGGTGACCAGCGTCGAGTGGACACACGCCACTCCCGCCGGATTTGTCGCCCATAACCAGAGCCGCAACAACTACGCCGGGATCGGCCAGGAGATGGTTTACAACAGTGCCGCCGACGTGATCATGGGCGCCGGACATCCCTGGTTTGGCCACGACGGGCAACCGCTCGCCACACCGAACACCTTCAAGTACGTGGGCGGTCAAACCACCTGGGACGACCTAGTGGCCGGGACCGCCGGGGGAGACGCAGACGGCGACACCGTCGCCGATCCCTGGCTGCTGGTGCAGACTCGCGCCGAGTTCCAAAGCCTGGCCTCTGGTCCGACCCCCAAGCGTGTGCTCGGCACCGCTCAGGTGTATCAGACACTGCAGGTGAGCAGGAGCGGCGACATCCTTGCGGATCCGTACGTGGTGCCGCTGACACCGACCGTGCCGACCCTGGAGGAGATGACCGCGGCGGCTCTCAACATCCTCGACGACGACCCGGATGGGATGTTCCTCATGATTGAGGGCGGTGCCGTCGACTGGGCCAGCCACGGGAACTACAACCCGAATGAGTCGGGACGGATGATCGAGGAGTTGATCGACTTCGAGCGGTCAGTCGAAGCGGTCGTCGATTGGGTCAAAGCCAACAGCAACTGGGGAGAGACCCTGCTGATCGTCACCGCCGACCACGAGACGGGATATCTTAACGGCCCGGGATCGGACCCGTCCTGGGAACCGATCGGGAACAACGGTGCCGGGTTTCTACCCGGCATGGAGTGGTATAGCGTAGATCACACCAACAGTCTGGTGATGGTCGCCGCCAAAGGTGACGCAGGGCGCATGCTCCGCGGTTACGCCGACGGTTTCGACCCGGTGCGCGGCCGGTACTTGGACAACACCGAGCTGGGCCAGCTCATCTTCCGGGCCATGGGATAGACGCAAAGACGCCTGCTCGGCTAGCCGCTGGCACAAACCCGAAGAGGGCTGCGGGACACCCCGTCTCGCAGCCCCTGTCCGCCGTGACCGATGCTCACCTTGCAGAGAGGCCGGTGCTGTCACCCACGCATAATCACGCTTGACCTCACGCTTCCCACAGGCATCGAACCCACCTCGATCCGGCAATCCCGATCTGATCCCAGATATTGGTTGTCATCTTCCGTGATGGCGGTCAGCGGCCGACGGCGACCTCGAGGCCGGGTGTCTGCCGTTCGATCTCGTCTCTTTCGGTTTGGCGTTTGGCGACCTGCGAGGCGACCCGAGCGGCGACATCACAGCTGGGTGGGGGCGGACCCAACGGGTCAATGTCATCGGTGGGTGCAGGTCCAGCATGGTCGATGGCGGCGATCTGGGCCGAACCGCTGTTAAGCGCAACGGTGAGGCGATCGAGAAGATCGGGGCGACCTGTGTGGGTGAGGTGGGTGCACTCCTCTGGGACCCAGCAGTCAGAAGCGCCGGCCTTGCCCCAGGACTCCGCATCCACGACCTCAGGCACACCTGCGCGTCGCTACTGATCGCCCACGGCGCACATCCCAAGGCCGCGCAGGTCCACCTCGGGCACTCCTCCATCTCAGTGACGATGGACCGCTACGGTCACCTGTTTCCATCCGACATGCAGCCCTGGCGGTGGCTCTCGATGGCATGCACTTCAAGCTCTCGCGGACTGTGCAGCCGACGGTGATGGATTACACCGGGTCCGGGGTTTTCTGTCTTAGCCGCTCGTATGGGGTCTGTCCGTCGAGGCCTCCGTGGGGTCGGTTGAAGTTGTAGAAGTCTTCCCACTCTTGCAGCTTGTCGTTGAAGAGGTCGGGGTCGTCGATAACCATCCCGTTGAGCATCCGGTAGAACTCTTCCTCGTCGATCCGGTGCGATCTTTTGACCTTGTGGTTGAGTCGGGGGGTGGCTGGTTTGATGTAGACGTGTCTGATCCCCCGGTCGAGGACGTGGTAGTGGAACTGGGATCCGAACTCACCACCGTTGCCGGTTGGGATCACGTCCACCCGGAACGGCAGCCTCGCCAGCAGGTAGTCGAGGAACTGGATGGCGGTCTTCTGGTTGCAGCGGGGATAGACCCTGAGCACTCGCAGTCGAGTGCAATCGTCGATAGCGGTGAACTGATAGAACCGCTTGCCGGCACCGCCAATCGGGGTTATGAACTTGACGTCGACCTGGACGGCGTGCCCCGGCTTGGGTTTCTCATAGCGTTTCCACCGTTTCTGATAGGTCTTGTGCTTCTGGGAGGCCGGCAGCCGGTTCAGCCCAAGACGCGACAAGATCCGCCA
>JAOTUY010000014.1 GCA_029863625.1 Acidimicrobiia bacterium | reverse complement strand
GACGGGGGTTTCGAGAGTGGCGAGGAGTGGTTTGAGGAGGGAGCCGGAGCCGGCGCCGACTTCGACGAGGATTGGTGTTGTCGCCTCTGCCCCCTCCGACCTCGCTTCGCTCGGCCACCTCCCCCGTCTCACGCCGGGGGAGGACGTTTCTAAGGGATTGACTCCCTCTACCCTCCCGCTATCTGCCCCCTCCGACCTCGCTTCGCTCGGCCACTTCCCCCGTCTCACGCCGGGGGAGGACACGTTTGGGGTGCCTGCTCCGAAAGTGGCCAGTTCCCGGTCCACGAATCTGGCCAGGGTTTCGCCGAAGAGGGGGCTTACTTCGGGGCTGGTGAGGAAGTCTCCCGACTTCACGGAACGGAGCGACTTCGAGGTGAAGAAGCCGCCCTCGGGATCGTAGAGCGCCCCGGCCTGGAACTGCTCGAACGGGATCGGGCCCCCGGCCCGGATTTGCTCGATCAGTCGCTCTTTGAGCGAAGTCATCAGTCCTCAGTTCTCAGTCATCAGCGCAACGAAAGTCATACCCACCACTGACAACCGACGACTGGCTACCCGGAGCTCTTCAGGAACACCGCCCCGAGCGGGGGCAGAGTGAGGTTGACCGAGAAGGGACGGCCGTGGGCGCCGGTCTGATGGGCTTCCACTCCTCCGAGGTTGCCGAGTCCGCTGCCCCCGTAGTCGGCGGCGTCGGTATTGAGAATCTCCTCCCAATGGCCGCCGCGGGGAACACCCATCCGGTAGTTGTACCGGGCCACCGGTGTGAAGTTGAAGATTGCCAGGACCACGTCTTCGGTTGACCCACCCTTCCTCAGCCACGAGAGGGTGCTCGACTGCCAGTCGTTGGCCTCAACCCACTCGAAACCGCGATCGTCTGTGTCCCACTCGTAGAGGGCAGGCTCCTCCCTGTACACCCGGCCCAGATCGCCGACCAGCTTGAGAATTCCCCGGTGCGGTTCCCAATCCAGCAGGTCCCACGCCAGCGAACCGTCATGGCTCCACTCGGCCCACTGGGCAAGTTCCGCACCCATGAACAGCAGCTTCTTGCCGGGCTGGGCGAACATATCGGCGTACAACAGGCGGAGATTGGCGAACTTCTGCCAATCGTCACCGGGCATTTTGGCGGCCAGCGAACCCTTGCCGTGCACCACCTCATCGTGGGAGAGCGGCAATGTATAACTCTCCGTGAAGGCGTACAGGCCCCGGAAGGTCAGATCGTTGTGGTGATATTGACGAAACAGCGGGTCGAGCTGCATATAGGTCAGCGTGTCGTGCATCCACCCCATATCCCACTTGAATCCGAAGCCGAGACCCCCAACGTAGGTAGGGCGGGACACCATCGGCCAGGCGGTTGACTCCTCGGCGAACGTCTGCACATCGGGGAACTGGCGGTAGACCTCCTCGTTGAACCGGCGCAACAGGGTGATGGCTTCGATATTCTCGTTGCCGCCGTACTCGTTGGGGATCCACTCGCCGTCTTCGCGCGAATAGTCGAGGTACAGCATGGAAGCGACTGCATCTACGCGGATCCCATCGATGTGGTACCGGTCAAGCCAGGAGATGGCACTGGAGATCAGGAAGCTGCGCACTTCGTTGCGTCCATAGTTGAAGATCCAGCTGCCCCAGTCGGGATGAAATCCCTTCCGCTCGTCCGAATGCTCGAAGAGGTGGGTGCCGTCGAAATACCCCAAGCCGTGCTCGTCGGTGGCGAAGTGTGACGGCACCCAGTCGAGGATCACCCCGATCCCGGCCTGGTGCAGCGAATCGACGAGGAACATGAAGTCCTCCGGCGTGCCGAACCGGGAGGTCGGCCCAAAGTAGCCGGTGGTCTGATACCCCCACGACCCGCCGAACGGGTACTCCATGACGGGGAGGAACTCGACGTGGGTGAAGTTCATCTGCTGTATGTGCTCGACCAGCAGGGGAGCCATCTCCCGGTAGGTGAGCGAGCGATTGCCTTCCTCGGGGACACGCCGCCACGAGCCAACGTGCATCTCATAGATGGACATGGGCACATTGTGAGCGTTGTGGACGGCCCGGACCTTCATCCAATCTGCGTCACCCCACTCGTAGGTGAGATCCCACACCCGGGAGGCCGTCTTGGGCGGCACCTCGGAATAGGCGGCGAACGGGTCCGCTTTGTCGACCCGATACACATTGAAGCGCGAGCCGATGTGGAACTTGTAGGTCTGACCCTGCTGGATTCCGGGGATGAAGCCCTCCCAGATACCCGATGCGCCCTTCGGGCTGAGAGGGTGCTCGCCCGGGTTATAGAAGTTGAAGTCCCCCATCACCGACACATACTCAGCGTCCGGCGCCCACACGGCGAAGTAGGCACCGGCTACCCCGCCCACCTCGACCAGGTGGCACCCCAGTTTCTCGTAGAGCCGGAAGTGAGAGCCCTCATTGAAGAGAAACAGATCGTCTTCGGTGAGCAGGCTGAAATAGGGCAAGTCCTTGGCAGGAGATTCAAGCGGTGCAGGTGACGGTGTTGCCGCGCTTGGCTTCTTGGTGGCCGGTTTCCGGGGGACCGTGGGCTTAGCCGGAGGCGCCGCGGTCTTCTTGCGGGCGGCCTGCTTGGGGGCGGCCTGCTTGGCGGTGGTCTGCTTGGCGGGCTTGCGCTTGGGAGTCTTGTCCTCATCGGCCGGCATAGATCAACCGTTTCTCGGGCGTGTAGCGGAGGCTAGCGCCCCGGGCCGGAAGCCCGTGAATGGAAGGTGGAATGTGGGAGGTGGTCTACCCGACCCAAGCCGCCCACTCGTCCGGCAGATCCTTGCCCAGAGCTCTGAGATAGCAATCGAGTTTGCCGAACTGAATCAGAACTGCCTCACGGTATGTGTGGAAATTGGCGAGCACCGGCATCTGCCAGCCGCCGCGGTCGATCGGTTTGGCCAGGTCTTCGTCACTCAAGGCGGACAGAGCAGCTTTGAGTTCGCCGTCCAATCCGTGCAGCCAAGCAACCGTAGCTTCGCCTGAGGTGACATTCTCGCGGCCGGGTGCTCGCACGAAGAAGTCCTGCTTCATCGTCTTGAAGGACTGGGTGTACATCGATTCAATATCGCCCAGATCCTGCAGTACTTCGCCGAGCGATTTGCAGCCCTCAATCCTGAAAACAAGATCAGCGGCGCCGATGGTGGCAATAGCGTCGTCCCGCACCTCGTGGGTCATGTCCAGCAACCCGAAGAATTCCTTCTCGATCTGGTTCATCTCACCCCTCGGACGTCGGCTAGGGACAAGCCTACGCGGACCCGGTCAGAGGAGAGATGAGACTCGAATTTTCCACTACCCACTTCCTGAGCTTTCACTCGGAACTCATCCCCCCGCCAGAGCTCTGGTCGCTTCGGAGAAGAACGTGACGAGGGAGGGGAAGAAACCGGCCGCCACCACCACCACCACGGACAATCCCAGCGCCAATCCCAGGGAACCGGCCACCGGGCTGGTTCGCACCTGTTCGTCGGGGGCGGTGGCCGGGACCGGGTCCATCCAGATCGTCTTGACGACCCGGGCGTAGTAGAAGAGCGCAATCACCGCGTTGACGGCGGCGATAGCGGCCAGGGCCACCATCCAGCCAGATCCGGCTCCCATGGCCGCACTGAACATAACCAGCTTGGCGATCCAGCCGGCCAGCGGCGGAATGCCGGCCAGGGAGAAGAAGAAGGCCCCGGCCAGGAGCCCGATGCCCGGGGCATACGAACCGAGCCCACCCCAGCCTTCGATATCACCGGTCCCGGTCTTGCGAGCGCCGGCAATGACCACCGCAAACGCCCCCAGGTTCATGAAGGCGTAGATCACGATGTAGGTAACCGTGGCGGCGAAGGCCTCCCCCAGCCCGATCTGATCCGTCGTAGCAGCAGCCGCAAACGGCACGAGCATGAACCCGGCCTGGGCTACCGACGAATAGGCCAGCAGCCGTACGATGTTAGTTTGCCGCAAGGCGGTCAGATTGGCCAAGGTCATCGAGAGCGCCGCCAGGATCCAGACGGCCGGGCCCCACACCCCGGCCGCGTCCGGGAAGGCCGAGTAGAGGACCACCAGCAACGCCACAAACCCGGCCGCCTTCGATGACACCGACAGGTAGGCGGTCACCGGCGTCGGGGCACCTTCATAGGTGTCCGGCGCCCAAAAATGGAAGGGGACCGCCGATACCTTGAACCCGAAGCCGGCGATCATGAACAGCAGGGCCATGATGAAGGCCGGGTCGTCGGCCATCCCGGCTCCTGCTTCGGCGATTCCGGCCAAGGTCAGCTCGCCGGTCAGACCGTAGACGAACGACATGCCGTACAGCATCAACGCGGAGGCCAGCACCCCGAGGAGATAGTACTTGAGCGACGCCTCGTTGGATCGCAGATCGCCTTTCCGCCATCCGGCCAGTAGGTACATCGGTTGGGACACCAACTCGATAGCGATGAACAAGGTGATGAGATCGCGGGACGAGGCCAGCACCACCGACCCGAGTATCGACATCAACATCAGGAAGTAGTACTCGCCCTGGTAGTAGCGATCGGACTCGATGTAACTGACCGACATGAGCAGCACGAGGTAGCCGGAGACCACGAACAGCCCTTTGAGCACGAGTGCGAAGTCATCGACGACGAAGCTGCCACCGAGCATGCTCCGTTCGCCAACGTCGCTGACGGCCAGGGCGATGAGAGGTAGAGCGGCGAAGCTGACGCCGAGCACGGCCACGACGGCCGTCCAGTACTTCTGGCTGCGCGGCAGGAACAGATCGAGCATCAGGACGACTACGGCCGTCACCGCCAGAGTGATCTCCGGCGCCAGCGCGAGGTAGTCGATGTCCGGCGTCACATCAGCCCCCGAATGCCTTCGTCACCAGCGAAACCACGGCGTCGTTGGTGGCCCCCAATACCAGACGGGGGAACACCCCGATCGCCACGATGGCGACCACCAGCGGCACCCAGGCCGTCAGCTCGTAGGCGTCGACATCGTGGAAATGCTGCCCCTCCCACTCGGCGGAGGGTTCACCCAGGTTGACCTTTTGCAGCATCCACAGCATGTAGCCCGCCGTCAGCACGGTACCGATCGCTCCCAACACCATGGCGGTGCGGAACAACGTCGTGTTGAGGCCGGCCAGTGGGCTGTAGGCACCGAACAGGGCCATGAACTCACCCCAGAACCCGGCCAGACCCGGCAAGCCGAGGGATGCCATAGCGGTGAACCCGAGGATGCCACCCATGATCGGCATGACCTTCATGTTGCCGCCGAGACGGCCCATATCGCGGGTGTGGTAGCGATGCGACATCGATCCGGCTACGAAGAACAAGAGGCCGGTGATGACGCCGTGGGCCACCATGCCGATGATCGCGGCGTTGATGCCGACGGAGGTCATGGAAGCGATGCCGAGCATCACGAACCCCATGTGACCAACCGACGAGAAGGCGATCAACCGCTTCATGTCGGTTTGCGCCAAACAGGCGAGCGATCCGTAGATGATGCCGATCACCGCCAGGATGGCGATGGCCGGCGCCCAGTCTTTGGCCATGTCGGGAAGGATCGGGAGGCTGATCCGGATAAAACCGTATGCGCCGAGCTTCAGGAGAATGGCGGCCAGCAACACCGAACCGACGGTAGGTGCGGCCGTGTGGGCATCGGGCAGCCAGGTGTGGAAAGGCCACATCGGCACCTTCACCGCAAACCCGAGGAACAGTGCGCCGAACACCAGGAAGGCAAAGGTCCCGGTGAAGGCACCGTTCGAACCGAGATGAATGAGAAGCGGGATGTCGAAGGTCCGCTCGGCTACGAATTCGCCCGACTTGAAATACAGGGCCAGAAAGCCCAGCAGCATGAAGGCCGACCCGAACAGCGTGAAGAGGAAGAACTTGATCGCCGCGTAGAGGCGGGTCTCCACTTCCCGGTTGAAGCCCGGGATCTTCATGATGGCCTTGTCTCCCCAGATCCCGATCATGAAGTACATCGGCAGGAGGACCAACTCGAAGAACACGAAGAAGAGCACCAGGTCCAGCGCTACGAACGTGCCGTTCATGCCGGTGGCCAGGACCAGAGTCAGGGCCATAAACCCCTTGGGGTTGTGAGGCTCGGGCCAGTGGTTGAACGAGTAGATCACCGCCAACACGGTGACGAAGGCGGACAGCACCAGGAGGGGTAGCGATATCCCGTCGACGCCGATGTGATAGCCGGAGTTGATCGACTCGATCCACGTCAGGCTGGTCCCGAACTGGAAAACCTCGGAGGCCCCGAAATCGAACCGGAAGGCCATGAGGGTCGCCAGGCCCAGGGTCACCACAGTGAACCCGAGTGAAAGGGCCTTGATGGCCGCTTCGTTCGCCTTGGGGGTGAAGAGCACAGCGAGCGCGCCCACCATGGGCAGGAACACGATCAGGCTCAAGCCCCACCCGTTATCAAACCACCCCATTCGTTCATCCCTCCTATCTGAAAATCACGAAACCGATGACCAGCAACGCAGCACCGATCACCGTGGCGCCTGCGTACTGCTGCACCTTGCCGGTCTGCAAAAGCCGCGTCTTGCCGCCGGCGCCGTCGGTGGTGAAGGCCAGTCCGTTGAGCGCCAGGTCGATGCCGCGCTGATCGAAAACGCCGTAGACGACCCCGGCCACTGCCCTGGCCAGGAACCCGGCCCCGTTGACGATGCCGTCGAAGATGTACGAGTTGGTCCAATTGACGAACCTGGCGATCGGTCCCTTGATCGGGTTGACGATGCCGCCCAGGTACAGGTCGTCCAGGTAGTACTTGTGTTCGAGCAGCGGCCACAGCAGCGGAATTCGGAAAGTGTCCCGCTCCAGTTGGGTCTGCTTGTCCTTGAAGTACAAGAGGTACCCGGCCACGATGCCCAGCAGAGCGGCGGTCAGTCCGATGGCCAGCACCGGCCAGTCGAAGCTCTCGGCATGGTGCTCTGCTATTGGATGCGCCCTGGTTCCGACCCATTCGGTGAAGCCGGTGTAGAGGCCGGGGATGTTAACCCAGCCGCCCACCACTGCCAGGCCGGCCAGGATCATCATCGGCACCGTCATCACCTTCGGCGATTCGTGCGGGTGGCCGTGTCCCTTGTACGTCCCGTAGAAAGTGAGGAATACGGTGCGGGCCATGTAGAAGGCGGTGATGAACGCCCCGATGATTCCGATGACCAGCACTGCCGTGTAACCCTCGTGGTTGAAGGCCGCCAGGACCTCGTCCTTCGAGAAGAACCCGGCGAGCGGGAAGATTCCGGCCAGGGCCAGGGTGCCGGCGACGAAGGTGCTGAAGGTGACCGGCATGGGTTTGCGCAGGCCGCCCATGTCACTCATGTTGTTGGAGTGGACGCTGTGGATCACCGATCCGGCCCCAAGGAACAGCAGGCCCTTGAAGAAGGCGTGGGTCCACAAGTGGAAGAGGCCGGCCGTGTAAGCCCCGGCTCCCAGGGCCGCCACCATGTAACCCAACTGGCTGACCGTCGAGTAGGCCAGCACCTTTTTGATATCGTCCTGCACAACTGCCAGCAGCCCGGCGATGATCAAAGTGATCGCCCCGATGGTTATCACCAGCCCCCGGGCATCGGCCGCCATCTCGGCGTAGAGCGGAAACATTCGCGCGACCAGGTAGACCCCGGCGGTCACCATGGTGGCCGCGTGCATGAGCGCCGAAACCGGAGTCGGGCCGGCCATGGCGTCGGGCAGCCAGACGTGGAAAGGGAACTGGGCGCTCTTGCCCATCGCCCCGATGAACAGCAACACCGCCCCGACCATGGCGACCGTCTCGATGGCTTCAGGGTTATCCACCACCGCCGTGAGGATGTCGGAGATGCGGAACGACCCGACCGGGATCGCCAGCACGAACGCACCGATGATCAACCCGATGTCGGCCACCTTGTTGACGTAGAACGCCTTCATGCCAGCCGAGGAGTTCTCCTTGTCCTCCCAGTAGTGGCCGATCAACAGGTAGGACGACAGCCCGACCCCCTCCCAGCCAACGATCAGCTGGATGAGGTTGGGGGCCGACACCAGCAGCAGCATCGACCCGGCGAACAGGGTGAAGGCGGCGAAGAACCAGGTGACCCGGACGTCGCCCTCCATGTAGCCGAGGGCGTAGGTGAAGATGAGGAAGGCCAGCAGCCCAACGACCAGATACATCATCGAGGAGAGGCCGTCGACCACCCAGCCCCATTCGATGGCAAAGGTGCCGATCTTGCCCACCTCGACGGGGTCCCCTACAAACTCCACTCCCCCGGTGACGTTCATGATGAACAGCACCGCGGCATAGACGGCCACGAAGGCCATGGCGCCGACGGCGATCTCGCCACCTCGGCGCGGGAGGCGCTTGCCGAAGAAGACGATGGCCAGAAAGGCCAGGAACGGCACGATGACGATCAACCAGGCCCACTCGAGGAATGGATTCCCTTCGCCGTACTGGGCGGCGCGTCCCGTCTCCGTGGCGGCGATCGCGAAGTTGGTCAGTTTGATCATGCGTCTACCACTTCATCAGGTCGAGTTCGTCGATGTTGGCGGAGGTCCGGTTGCGGAAGATCATGAGAATGATGGCCAGGCCGACGCCCACTTCAGCGGCCGCCACCGTGATCACGAAGATGGCGAAGATCTGCCCTCCCACGTTGGCGTTCTGCAGGAAGGCCTCGAAAGCGACCAGGTTGACGTTGACCGCATTGAGCATCAGCTCGATGGACAGCAACACCATCACCGCGTTGCGGCGGACCAGCAGGCCGTAGATGCCGAGCGAGAACAAGAGGGCGCCGAGGATCAGGAATTGGTTTAGGAGCATGGCCGTCCTCCTTTCAGGAGGACGCCGTACTCTGTACTTTGTACTTTGTACTTTGTTCCAGTCGAAGTACGAGATACGAAGTACGAAGCACGGGTCAGAAGGTTCATGCGTCACTCCCCTCCCGAGCCATCTCTTCAGCAGGAGTGGCGTCTTTGCGGGCCAGGGTGATGCCGCCGATCAGGGCGGCCAGCAATACGAACGACACCACTTCGAATGGGATCACGAAGCGTTGCAGCAACTGCTCACCGATGACCTCCGTTGAGGTTCCACGACCCAGGTTGCTGATCTGCTTGTCCCCAAAGGCCGTCAACGCGGATCCGGCGGTCACGATGAAGATGAGGAAGGCTGCCATGGCCGCCGGGGCGCGCCGCTGGTGATCGACCTCGACGTTCGGACCGGTCGGGGCCCGGGTGATCATGATGCCGAAAAGGAACAGCACGATGACCGCTCCGATATACACGAGGACCAGCACCCAGGCGACGAACTCGGCAGAGAGCAACAGGAAGAGACCGGCCGTCCCGGCCAGGGCGAGAACCAGAAACAGAGCTGCATGCACGACGTTGGTGCTGGTGACCACCCGGAGGGCGGACACGGCAATCACCAGGGCCAGAACCAGATACACCCAGTTGGTAGGTTCGGCGATCCAGTCGGCGACCGTCATCTGGTGCTCCGTCCAGTGGCGTTGATGTGTTCGGAGCGAGGCAGGGCCGTCGCTGGGAAGGACGCAGGACGAAGGCGGACTTGACGTGCGTCAAGGACGAGGACGCATCGAGCGGCGTTTCTGGCCGTCCCGAACGCAGTGAACGTTGCTGGTCGGTGCATTATGTCTCCAACTCCGGCGGCTCCGGCACCGTTTGCAGCCAGTCCTGCAAGCGGTCCATGTCGTGCATCATTTCGCCCATCCGGTACTCGGAGTACTCGTACTCGGGTGTCCAGAAGAGGGCATCGAACGGACACACCTCGACGCAAATGCCGCAGTACATGCAGAGTGCGTAGTCGATGTCGAACCGGTCGAGTTCGGCCCGTACCTTGACCCGGCCTCCCGGCTTGTCCGGTACCTGCTCTTCCTTGTGGCCCTCGATATAGATGCACCAATCGGGACAGTTGCGGGCACACAGCATGCACACCGTGCACGCATCCTGGTCGAGAGCGATCACGCCGCGGGCCCGGGGCACCGGCGTCTCCTTGACCTTCGGGTAGTTGATGGTTACCGGTTTCTTGAAGAGGGTCTTCAAGGTCACCCACATGCCCTTGACGAGCCCCGGAATGCGCAGCTCCATCAGAAGACCACCTTGAACACGGCAGTCACCATGATGTTGGCCAGGGCGAGGGGGATGAGCCATTTCCAGGCCAGCGTCTGCAACTGGTCCTCACGGAACCGGGGGAACGTCCAACGAAGCCAGATGATCACGAAGCCGATCAAGAGGATCTTCCCGCCGAAGAAGATCGGCCCGGTCCACGAGGCCGACACGCCCCAGAATCCGTAACCGCCCAGGAACAGCGTGGCGGCGATGGCCGCCAGTGCAAACATGCTGGCGTACTCGGCCAGATAGAAGAACAAGAATCGAAAGCCCGAGTACTCCGTCAGGTAGCCGGAGATGAGCTCGGACTCGGCGAGCGGCATGTCGAACGGCGTCCTACTCAGCTCGGCCAGCCCGGCGACCAGGAAGATGAAGAAACCCAAGAACTGGGTGAATGCGTACGGCCAGCCCTGGGCGATCTGCGCCTCGACGATCCCCTGCATCGACATCGTCCCGGCCTGGATCACCACCCCGACCACCGCCAGCACGAGCGGGAGCTCATAGGCGATCAACTGGCCGGCGGCCCGCAGACCGCCCATCAGCGAATACTTGTTACCCGACGACCACCCGGCCATCAAGATACCGATGGTTCCAACCGAGGAGATCGCCAGTGCGTAGAAGATGCCCAGATTGAGGTCGCGCACGACGAACCCACCGCCCGGCCCGAAGGGAAGGACCACGAAGAGAGTCGCGGTTGAGATCATCACGAGTACCGGGGCGACCTTGAAAACGGGTCGATCGGCGTTGTCCGGGATGATGTCTTCTTTCTGGATGAATTTGACTCCGTCGGCCAGCAGCTGCGCCCACCCAAACCGGCCGCCCGCGAAGTACGGGCCGATGCGGGACTGCATGTGGGCCGAGATCTTCAACTCGGCGTAGCCGAGCACCAGCGCCGAGCCCGGGATCAGAGCCGCGATGACCACCAGCTTGATCGCCAACTCGAGCCCGAAGGACATCAGAGCGCTCCCTTCGGGAGTGCGTACTTCGTACTTTGTACTTCGTACTTCGACGGCTTGGCACGATACGAAGTACGAAATACGAAGTACGGACGAACGGAGTTCGTCAACCTGCGGCCGTAGGTCGCAGCCATCACCGATCCACCTCGCCGAGCACGAAATCGAAACTGCCCATGATGGCGACGATGTCCGGTATCAGGACACCTTCCATGAGTTCCGACAAGACGGAGATGTTGGAGAACGAGGCGGTGCGAATCTTCAACCGGTACGGTCCCGTGCCACCTTCGGAGACGATGTAGTAGCCCATCTCCCCCTTGGGGTTCTCGGCCCGCATGTAGGTCTCGCCCTTCGGCACTTTGATGATCTTCGGCACCTTGGCCTGCAGCGGTCCGGAAGGGATCGAGTCGATCGCCTGGACGACCATCTTGGCCGATTCGCGAATCTCGTCCACCCGCACTTCGTACCGGGCGAAGCAATCGCCCGCCTGGCGGGTTACCACGTTGAAATCGAGTTTGTCGTATGGCAGGTAGTGCTCGACCTTGCGGAGATCGAACGCCACCCCCGAGCCCCGCAGGTTCGGCCCGGACACTCCATAGGCGGCCGCCTGCTCCGGGGTCATGACGCCGACCCCTTTGGTGCGTGCGAAGAGGATCTCGTTGCCGCTGATGAGCTGGTCGAGCTCATCGCACACCGCCAACACCCGGCCCATCGCTTCCCGGGAACCTTCGTAGAAGCCTTTGGGCAAGTCCTGGATGTCTTTGCGGGTGTTCGAGCCGGCCCCGGCCGCCGGCTTGACCCCGCCGAGGCGGTTGAAGTTGAGGTGGAAACGTCCACCGGTGACCGACTCCATCAGGTCGAGCACCCGCTCCCTCTCTCGCAGAGCGAAGAACAAAGGGGTGCCTGCCCCCAGCTCGAGCGGGTAGGAACCGCAGAAGACGAGATGGGAAGCGATGCGCGCCATCTCGGCGAGAATCAACCGGATGTACTGGGCCCGATCCGGCACCTCCAGCTCCATGAGCCGCTCGGCGCCCACAATGAACGGGATCTCATTGGCGTAGCCGGCCACCCAGTCGAGCCGGTTGATCAGCGCAGTGATCTGAGGGTACGTCCGGACTTCGGAGATCTTTTCGTAGCCCCGGTGCATGTACCCGATGACCGGCTTGATATCGCGGACCCGCTCACCGTCGACCTGGGCAACCAGGCGGAGCACCCCGTGCGTGGACGGGTGCTGCGGGCCGATGTTGAGCGTCATCTCCGGCGTTTCGAGCTCAAGGGAGACGGCCACCTCCGAGAGCGCCATCATCGCCTCGTGGTCCATCATGCCTCCGGATTCTCGGTCGATGGCATCGCTTCGACGTCTACGGTGCCGGGCCACGGTTTCACCTCGCGACTCAGCAACGGAAAGGACTTCCGCAACGGATTGCCCTCAAAACCATCAACCAGATAGAGCTTCTTCAGGTCGGGATGGCCCACGAAATCGATGCCGAACATCTCGAACGTCTCGCGTTCATGCCAGTTGGCACCCCGGTATACCCCGGTGGCGCTCGGCATGGTCGGCTCGTCCTTCGACACCTCGGTGGAGAGCGTGATGCGCTTTCCTTCTGAGAGATCACCGACCGTGCAGAGGATCTCGAATCGCTCGTCGACTTCCTCGGTTGGAGGATCTCCCACCTCGACCTTGTTTGACCAATCGATGGCGGAGAGCCATGAGAAGAAGATGAGGCCGAGGTCATCGCGGGCCTTGGTGAGCGCATCAATCCAACTGTCCCTTGGCACGTGGGCCTTGATCGTTCCGTGCCGGACGACCACCGGCTCCGCATCCAGGACGTCGGCAACATGCTCCGCGTAAGCGAAGAGTGTCCCCTGGAGATCCGCGGTGTCAGACGGGTTGCTCGGCACGCTCTTTCCATTTCTCCTGGAGGTTTTCGTTCTGGATCTTCTTCTGAAGCAGGACGATCCCTTCCATCAGCGCCTCCGGTCGGGGCGGGCAACCGGGCACGTACACGTCCACAGGAATGATCTGATCGACGCCTTTCGTTACCGAGTAGGAATCCCAGTAAGGACCACCACAGTTGGCACAGGAACCCATCGAGATCACGTACTTGGGGTCGGGCATCTGCTCGTAGAGTCGGCGCACCGCCGGAGCCATCTTGTCGGTGACGGTGCCGGCCACAATCATCAGGTCGGCCTGACGCGGCGAGGCGGGCAACGGGATAATTCCGAACCGCATCATGTCGAAGCGGGGGCCGGCCGCGGCCATCAGCTCGATGGCGCAGCAGGCCAACCCGAATTGGTACAGCCACAGTGAGTACCTGCGACCCCAGTTGAGCAGCCAGGACACCGGCTTTGGCATCCCGAATCGTTCGATCACTCCCACTTGAGCACTCCCTTGCGGATGGCGTAGATGAGGCCAAGCAACAAGATGAGAATGAAGATCCCCATCTCCACCAGGCCGAATACGCCAAGTCGCTCGAGGATGATCGCCCACGGGAAGATGAATACGGCTTCAACGTCGAAGATGACGAACAGAAGGCCAAAGATGTAGTACCTGACCTGCGACTGGCTCCAGTCACGTCCGACCGGATCCACTCCACATTCGTAGGTAAGAAGTTTGGCGGGGTGGGGATGAGCGGGACGGAAGATCGAAGCTATTCCCAGCAGGGCGAGCACGAGCACAACACCAAGCGCTGCGAACGCCGCCACCGTCACGTAGTCCTGAAAGTACGGACTCACCCGACCTACCCCTCTGCCTCGAAAACGGGCCGCGCACGGCCCGCCGTGCCGGAAGTATAGGAAGTCCGATTGGCGCCCCAAAGTTCCTGCAACTGCGATCCGCTCAGGGGTACCGTGGAGGGGACGACAATCCGGGAGCTGGGATGGGGTACGAGAAGAAGAAGGTCGATGTGCTGGGCCGCTCGATGGCCTATGTCGAAATCGGGAAGGGTGACCCCATTGTATTCCTGCACGGCAACCCCACCTCGTCATACCTGTGGCGCAACGTCATCCCCCACCTCCAAGATCAGGGACGTTGCATCGCCCCGGACCTGCTGGGAATGGGCGACTCACAGAAGCAATCGCCCAGCGGAGCAGGGACCTACCGGTTCCTGGAACACAGCTCCCATCTCGACGCGCTGCTGGATGTGCTCCATGTCGCAGACAAGGTGACCCTGGTCGTGCACGACTGGGGTTCGGGATTGGGATTCGATTGGGCCAATCGCCATCGCGACGCCGTGCGGGGAATCGCCTACATGGAGGCGATCGTGCGGCCGGTTACCTGGGAGGAATGGCCCGAATCGGCACGCCGTTTCTTCGAAGGGTTGCGTTCGGAGGCCGGCGAAGAGATGATCCTCACCCGCAACCTGTTCATCGAGCGGGTGATGCCGAACTCGATCATCCGCGAGTTGACGGCAGCCGAGATGGACGAATACCGCCGGCCGTACACCCAGATCGGGGAAGCCCGGCGACCGATGCTCACCTGGCCCCGGGAGATTCCGATCAACGGTGCACCGGCCGACGTCCACCGCATTGTCGACGGATACTCCCAATGGCTGGCAGCGAGCGACATCCCCAAACTGTTCATCAATGCCGAGCCTGGTTCGATCCTGGTCGGCGCTCAGCGGGAGTTCTGCCGGACCTGGCCAAACCAGACGGAAGTCACCGTCCCCGGAATCCATTTCATCCAGGAAGACTCACCAGACGATATCGGGCAAGCGATAGCGGAATGGCATCGGCAACTCTGAACTCCGCGCGGGTTTGCGGTTCCGGGTGCAGGGTTTCACGTTTCCGGTCTTCGTGCCCGGTCATTCGTTTCTCGTTCTTCGCTGCGCTGCGCTGGTGCTTGACTGGCAACTGGTAACGGATGACTGATTACTCAATTCCCGATTACTCCGGTGGCAGCCTGGTCAACCTGATCGCGGAGCTTGAGCAACGCCTCACCGGTTCGGCCCAAGCGAAAGGGCTCCATCCTCACCTCGCTGATCGAATACCTGCAGCAACGACCTACGTGCTCATGCTGTTCGACGGTCTGGGCGATCAGCAGCTCGATCACCCTTGCGCGGCGCCACTCCGGGCCGCCCGCGCAGCAACCCTCGATGCCGCCTTCCCGACCACAACCAGCGTCAACCTGGCCAGCGTCGCCACCGGGTTGGCACCGGCCACCCACGGCTTGATTGCTCATCAGCTGTACGTTCCCTCCGTCGATAAAGTCGTAAATACGCTGAAATGGACTACACCGTGGGGCGACCGGGTGAAGCTCGATCACCGCTCCTTCCTGCCAGCACCCAACCTCTGGGAGCGCCTCAGGGCCAGTGACATCGAGCCGATCACCGTGCAACCCGGTAACTTCCAAGACAGTCGGCTGAGCCGGGTTCTCTATCGGGGGTGTCGCTACGAGCCCATCTGGACTGTCGACGAGATCATCGACGCCACCGTGCAGCTCGCTCGGGTACCGGGTCGGCTCATCTTCACGTATTTTCCCAATGTTGACGTTTCCGCCCACGTCCACGGTCAGGAATCCGATGAATACGCGGCAGCCGTCTCGGCGGCGGCCGGCATCTGGGAACGTATCGCCTTAGCGCTCCCAAGCCACGCGGTGATGGTGGGAACTGCCGACCACGGACACATCGACTACCAAGAACAGGCCAAAGTGTTGATTGCTCAACGCACCGGATCGGAGTTCTACGGTGACCCGCGCGCGGTGCTGGTTCGCCGGGTCGACGACGAGCTCTCGAACATGATCGACGACCTCCCCTGTCGCGTGGTGGAGGCTTCCGAATACCGATCCTGGCTGGGGCCGGGCATCGACCATCCCGACCTGGCCGGACGGATGCCCGAAATACTCCTGCTGGCCGACCCGGACCGGCTGCTCATCCCCCGCTTCATGGACAAACGCCTCACCGGCTACCACGGGGGTCTGGCCGCCGACGAGCTTCGCATACCGCTCCTCGTGACCGGGACATAGCAAGCTGTCGGCTCAAGAACCCGGCTCGTCCCGCCGAAAAGAAGAGGAATCGAATCGGGAGCCTGTCATGAGACCGTGCCCACACTGCGGCGCCGACGTTGGTGACGCATCGCCCGCGTACTGCCCAACCTGCCGCGGACCTCTTTTGGGACAACGCAGCGACATCCCACCACCGCCCCCCGGAATCGAGTTCGACCGCACGGCCGACCCCTTCGCGCTCGAAGGCCAAGACGCTGAATCATATGTTGCCACCTATGCGCCGCCATCACCGCCGGTGACAGCGCCGTCGCGCGGCTTTCCGCTCAAGAACATCCTCCGGGGTGGGGCCCTGTTGCTGATTCTTGGCCCGGCAGCATGGGGCTTCCTCGACGGAGCCCTCAATGGAGCCGACCGGGATAGTTCCGGCGCCATCGTGGACGCAGGCGATCTGGAAGTTACCGAACTCCGGGTCGGTGATTGTTTCAACATGCAGCCCGGCACCAACGATGACACCGAGATCACGGATGTCGAGGCCGTGCCGTGCAGCGAGGCTCACGAGAACGAGGTCTACGTAGTCAGCAACTATGTCGCCTCGGCTTCGTATCCGGGGGACCTGGCGCTCTGGGATTTTGCCGATCAATTCTGTGTGACCGCCTTCGACACCTTCGTGGGGATGACGTACGAGGATTCCCTGCTCGAATTCGGATACTTCTATCCAAGTGAAGAAGGATGGGACGAAGGCGACCAGGCAATCACCTGCGTCCTCTACGACCTCAACGGGGCACAGCTGACCGGATCGATGCGCGGCGCCTCCCGCTAGCCCTCCCGTCTTTCAACAACCCGTGGAGCAGCAACCCAACTCAGTACTCAGTACAAGGTACTAGGTACTAGGTACTAGGTACTAGGTACTAGGTACTAGGTACTGGGTACTACGTACTGGGTACTAGGTACTAGGTACTGGGTACTAGGTACTAGGTACATTTATCCCTGTGGACCATCCCCCGCTTCCGGCCGACATTCTCGTCCTTCCCGGCACCGATATCGAGGGGGCCTGGGAACGCTTCTATCCGTTCGAAGCACTCCACCATCTCCATGAGATATGCAATCCCATGCGACGCACCGAGTTGTCGGCTGTGCTCGACGCCCTCGGCCCGACGAATCGCGCTCATGCCATCGATATCGCCTGCGGTCACGGTGACCTACTGCTCGACATGGCCCACCGCGTCTCGATAGTCGGCGTGGGTGTTGATCTCTCACCTTGGGTCCTCCTGCGCGCCAGCGCCCGAGCATCCCGGACGGACCTGACCGGAACAATCGAGTGGTGGCTCGGGGAAGGTATGGAGGTTCCCCGCCAGCCGCAGTGGGACCTCGCTACCTGCCTGGGTGGTTCGTGGATATTTCACGGTTTTGAAGGTACGGCCCGAGCCCTGTCCGCCCGGCTTCGACCCGGTGGACGGTTGGCCATCGGGGACCTCAGGCTCCGCAAAGCGGCCGATCGTGAATCGCTCCAGGAAGCCGGGGCTCCTGAAGCCGCCACGCTGACAGTTGGCGAGCAAGCAGCCATCCTCACCCGACTCGGCCTCGAAGTCATCTCCGAGATCGTATCCCCGGACGAGGCGTGGGAGGGGTATCACCACGCGGTTATCGCCTCGGCCGACGCCTACGCCCAAGACCATCCCGACGCCGACTATCGCCATCTGGCCGCTGCCTGGATGGAGGACTTCCAGCGTGATCGCCTTCACCTGACCTGGTCGGTGTGGATCGCGAGGAAGTTGTAAAAGTACCCAGTACCCGGTACTCGGCTACCAGCCTTGGCGGAGAGCGGAGAGCGGAGCGCGGAGAGCGGAGAGCGGAGAGCGAAAGCTAGCTACCAGCGGCGGGCGAACCCGCCGTCGGCGTCCCGGCGCCTGCTTTTCTCGTCATCGACAGGAAGGCCCCGCCGATCGGGATCAGATACGCCAGGTAGCCAACCACCATCAGCAGAGAAGGATCGGGCCGCCACCCGAAGAGCGATTTGGCGAACTCCCCGGCGAGACTGGTAGCGGGATCGAGAATGCCAACGTCCCACAGTGGATCCACCACCGCCGGGAGCACCCCTACCGCCTGGAATTCGTGAATGCCCTTGGCGACCAGGCCGGCCGCGAACAAGATGATGAGCACCCCGGTAACCCGGAAGAACAACCGGATGTCGATCCGGGTACCGCCCCGGTAAATCAAATAGCCGATCACGATGGCCCCCGCCAGGCCGAGCACTCCTCCCAGGAACTGGAGTCCGTCCGCTTCCGTCCCCACGGTCGTTGAAATCAAGAACAAGGCCGACTCCAGGCCTTCCCGCAACACGGCGAAGAAGGCGATGGCGGCCAACGCCCCGGCCCCACCGGACGCAAGGGCCGTTTCCACCTCATTCTCGAGACGCCCCCGGATGTGGCGGGCCTGGGAGCCCATCCAGAAGATCATCCAAGTGAGGAGACCGGCCGCGATCCATGCCACGACCCCTTCGGCGACCTCTTCTGCTCTTTCGTCGAGTGAACCGATGGTGGAGAAGATCGCAATGCCGGCGATAACGGAAAGGAGAGCCGCGGAAATGGTCCCCGTCCACACCCACCGCAGCTCCCGGGGACGTCCGATCCGAGAGACATAGGCGAGCAGGATGCCGACGATCAACGCCGCCTCAACGCCTTCGCGCAACATCACCAGGAACGCAGCCATGACCTCACCATAATGAGCAGTTGCTGCAGGCTAAAAGCACTACGGAGATAGGACAAACATTCGTGGAAGGTGGGAACTGGGAAGTGGCAAGCGGGAGGCGGGAAGCCGAATCGCAAAACCGACCGCTCCCTGCGAACCGCATCCGAGCGAACAGAGCTGCTCGTCCGGGTCGATCCCTGGCGGCTCCCGTCCACATCCTGTACTCTCTTCACCTCCGCACGAGGCAACCGGTGGTCCGCGCTACCCGGTTTGTCTCGAGGGGACGAGCCGGTCTACTTCACGGGCAAACTCTGTACGAGGGGACGCAATGCCGCAACTGGAACAGCAGTCGAAGACGGGACTGTACGACCCCACCCGGGACCATGATTCCTGTGGTATAGGGTTTGTCGCGGACATTCAGGGACGGAAGACCCACCACATCGTCGACCAGGGCCAGACCGTTCTCACCAACCTCACTCATCGCGGGGCTGTGGGCGCCGACCCCCTGGCGGGTGACGGGGCCGGCATGCTCATTCAGATCCCGGATGCTTTCTTACGCGCCGAAGCCGACCGGCTCGGTTTCGATCTTCCCCCCACCGGCCAGTACGGGGTCGGCATGGTCTTCCTCCCCACCGATCGCCTCGGTCGGACGATCTGTCAGAACGTCATTACCGAGTTCGTTGTCCGCGAGGGTTTGGTGCTGCTGGGCTGGCGGGACGTGCCGGTGGACTCGAGTTGTCTCGGTGCGAGTGTCAAACCTCTTGAGCCGCTGATCCGGCAGGTGTTCATAGGTTGGGGGGATGCAGTCGGCAACGCCGATGAGTTCGAGCGGAAGCTCTACGTTATCCGCAAGCAAGCCCACAACATGATCAAGCGCCGCGTTCCCGACCTCATCGAGGGTGGCTTCTACTACGTCCCCTCCATGTCGGGACGGACCATCACCTACAAGGGCATGATGCTCGCCGAGAACCTCTCCGTGTATTACCGCGATCTCGTCGATCCCAGAGTCGAATCGGCCCTGGCGCTTATCCACCAACGGTTTTCGACCAACACCTTCCCCAGTTGGCGACTGGCCCAACCATTCCGATTGCTCTGCCACAACGGTGAGATCAACACCCTACGGGGCAATGTCAATTGGATGACAGCCCGCCGCCAGAACATGTCTTCTGACATCATCGGCGACGATCTGGAAAAGCTGTGGCCCCTTGTCGGTGACGGCGCCTCAGACTCGGCCACCTTCGACAACGCTCTCGAACTCCTCATGGCCGGCGGGTTTTCACTGGGACACGCCATGATGCTCATGATCCCCGAAGCCTGGGCAGACAACCCGCTGATGGACGACGACCGGCGGGCGTTCTACGAGTACCACGCCGCCCTGATGGAGCCCTGGGACGGACCTGCTGCGGTCGCCTTCACCGATGGGCGCCAGATCGGCGCCACCCTGGACCGCAACGGGCTTCGCCCGGCCCGCTACCTCGTCACGGACGATGACCTGGTCGTCATGGCATCCGAGATCGGTGTCCTCGACATACCAGAAGACAAGATCGTCAAGAAGTGGCGCCTCCAGCCCGGGAAGATGCTGCTGATCGACCTGGAACAGGGTCGCATCATCAGCGACGACGAATTGAAGACCGATTTAGCGTCTGCCAAGCCGTACCAGAAATGGCTGAACGAGACACAGATCCGGCTCAGGGACCTGCCGTCCGAGGTGGCCTCGATGGCTCCCGATCCGCAGACTCTCCTCGAAACGCAACAGGCGTTCGGATACACAAGAGAGGACGTCGAATTCTTCATCAAGCCGATGGCGAAGACGGGCCAGGAGCCGGTCGGCTCAATGGGAAGGGACATCCCTCCGGCGGTACTTTCAGATCGCCCGAAGATGCTCTCTGACTACTTCAAACAGAACTTTGCCCAGGTGACCAATCCTCCCATCGATCCCATCCGTGAAGAGCTGGTCATGTCCCTGGTATCACTGATTGGCCCACGACCGAATCTCCTCGATCTGAACGCGGGTGGAACTCACAAACGACTCGAGGTTGACCACCCGATCCTCACCAACGTCGGTCTGGAGCGAGTACGTCGCATCGAGAACCACGTCGACCATGCTTTCCGGACCAAGCGCCTCAGCATTTGCTATCCGGTTGAGGAGGACGCGGCAGGCATGGAACCGGCCCTCGATCGACTCTGCGCCCAGGCAACCGAGGGGGTTCGGGCCGGATTCAACATCTTGATCCTGTCGGATCGATGCGTGGACATCGATCGCGTCGGGATCCCCGCGCTTCTCGCAACCTCAGCCGTCCACCACCACCTCATTCGCGAAGGACTCCGCACAGAAGTGGGATTGGTGATCGAGACCGGCGAGGCCCGGCAAGTGCACGATTTCTGCCTACTGGGAGGCTACGGCGCGGAGGCCATCAACCCCTATCTCGCCATGGACACCATCACGGCCTCGCTCGACGACCTTCCCGGCCTGGGCCACGAGGAAGCCCAGAGCCATTATGTCGACGCCATCAAATATGGCATGAAGAAAGTGATGTCGAAGATGGGCATCTCAACGTTTCAGTCGTATTGCGGCGCCCAGATCTTCGATGCGGTCGGATTGTCACAAGCATTCGTTGACAGGTACTTCACCGGCACACACAGCGTGGTTGAAGGTGTCGGCCTGGAGGAGATCGCAGAAGAAGCCGTCCGGAGACACCGGACAGCCTACGGGGGGACGCTCATCTACCGGGAGGCACTCGACGTCGGCGGAGAGCTGGCATTCCGACTCCGCGGCGAGGAACACGTGTGGACCCCCGAGACGATCTCGACCCTGCAGCACGCCGTGCGGGAGGGGGATTTCGAGAAGTTCCAGAACTACTCGAACACCGTCGACGACCAGACATCGAAGCTGAAGAACCTGCGAGGCCTCTTCGAATTCAAGTTCGACGACCAGGCCCTACCTCTGGAGGAGATCGAACCGGCGACGGAGATCGTCAAGCGGTTTGCCACCGGCGCTATGTCCTTTGGATCGATCTCCTGGGAAGCGCACACGAACCTCGCCATTGCCATGAACCGGCTCGGAGCCAAGTCCAACACCGGCGAAGGAGGCGAGGAGTCGGCCCGATATGCGCCAATGCCAAACGGAGATTCGATGCGGTCGGCAGTCAAGCAGGTTGCTTCAGGTCGCTTTGGGGTCACCACCGAGTATCTGGTCAATGCCGACGACATTCAGATCAAGATTGCGCAGGGAGCCAAGCCCGGTGAGGGCGGCCAGTTACCCGGCCACAAAGTCGACGCGACGATCGCAGCCGTCCGCCATTCCACACCCGGCGTTGGTCTCATCTCTCCTCCGCCGCATCACGACATCTATTCGATTGAAGATCTCAAGCAACTCATCTACGACCTGAAGAACGTCAATCCCGCCGCCCGCATCAGCGTCAAGTTGGTTTCCGAAGTCGGAGTCGGAACCATCGCGGCCGGCGTTGCCAAGGCCCACGCCGACCATGTTCTGATATCCGGCAACGAAGGAGGCACCGGAGCAAGCCCGTTGACGTCGATCATGCAGGCGGGCTCGCACTGGGAGATCGGTCTGGCCGACACCCACCAGACGCTCGTGGCCAATCGCCTACGCGGCCGCATCGCCGTTCAAGCCGATGGCGGAATGCGCACCGGGCGCGACGTGGTGATAGCTGCGCTCCTCGGTGCCGATGAAGTGGACTTCGGGACGGCAGCCCTCATCTCCGAAGGTTGCATCATGATGCGCAAGTGCCACCTCAATACGTGTCCCGTTGGGGTCGCCACCCAGGATCCGGAACTGAGAAAACTCTTCCCCGGCAAGCCGGAGCATGTCGTCAACTTCTTCCTGTTCATCGCCGAGGAGACCCGCCAACTCATGGCCCGGCTCGGATTCCGAACCTTCGACGAGATGATTGGTCAGAGCGACCGGATCGAAATGCGTCGGGCTATCTCGCATTGGAAAGCTCGTGGGCTTGATTTCTCGCGGATCTTGCACAAACCAGAGGCAGAACCCGGCGTTGCCATACGCAATACCGAGATCCAGAATCACGAGCTCGACAAAGCCCTCGACCGAAAACTGATCGAAGAGGCGCAGCAAGCGCTCGAATACGGCGAACCGGTTCTCATCGAGACCAAGGTGCATAACTCCAATCGCTCCATCGGAGCAATGCTCTCCGGCGAGGTCGCCAAGAAGTACGGTCACGCCGGCCTCGAGACCGACACGATCCACATCCGGATGCAGGGTACGGCCGGCCAGAGTTTCGGAGCCTGGTTGGCTCGGGGGATAACGCTGGAACTCGAGGGCGACGCTAACGACTACGTAGGCAAAGGTCTCTCGGGCGGACGGATCATCATCCTCGCTCCGCCGTACGGCCCTCTCGTGCCGTACGAAAACGTCATTATCGGGAACACCGTCCTGTACGGTGCCATCTCGGGTGAGTGCTACTTCAACGGCGGCGCCGGGGAACGTTTCGCGGTCCGAAACTCAGGAGCGCTCGCGGTCGTAGAACGAGTAGGCGATCACGGTTGTGAGTACATGACCGGGGGTTGCGTCGTGGTCCTGGGGCGGACGGGCCGCAACTTCGCCGCCGGTATGAGCGGTGGCATCGCCTACGTGATCGACGACGACGGCGACTTCCGCCAGAGGTGCAACCTCGCGATGGTCGAGCTGGAATCCATAGATCCGGACGTAGGCCCACCTGCCGGAGTGGGTCCCGATCCAAGCATTGAAGAACTCATGGCCGATCCGCTCCGTCACGATGCCTGGCGACTTCGCACCCTCCTCGAACGACACGCCCGGTTCGTCGACAGTTCGCGTGCCGGGGCGCTTCTCGAGAGGTTTGACGAATACCTGCCGCGGTTCGTCAAGATCGTGCCGACGGAATACCGGCGTGCACTCACCGAGCAAGAGCACCTCGCCATAGGAAGCCGCTGATGGGGTCGCCGACGGGATTCCGGGACTTCGAACGACAAGACCGCACCTACCTTCCGGTCGAGGAACGGCTGGAGCATTATCACGAGTTCGTCGTCCCACTGCGAACAAAAGAGGTCGCCCGGCAAGGCGCTCGCTGTATGGATTGCGGCACTCCCTACTGCCACCAGGGATGTCCGGTTGACAACATCATCCCCGACTGGAACGACCTCATCTCCAGGGACAGGTGGCGAGAGGCAATCGAGGTCCTCCACTCCACGAACAACTTCCCGGAGTTCACCGGCCGCGTTTGTCCGGCCCCCTGCGAAGAGGCCTGCACCTTGAATCTCCACGACGCCCCGGTGACGATCAAGACGATCGAGCACACCATCATCGAACGGGCCTGGAAAGAACGCTGGATCCAGCCTCAGATTTCTGCCAGACGAACCGGCCGGACGGTGGCGATCGTCGGCTCCGGCCCCTCCGGCCTGGCCTGCGCGCAGCAGCTGGCCCGGGCCGGTCATCAGGTCACGGTATACGAAAAGAACGCCCAGATCGGAGGTTTGCTCCGCTACGGGATTCCCGACTTCAAACTCTCGAAGTCAGTTATCAACCGCCGCATGTCGCAAATGCAAGCCGAAGGCGTCGACTTCCGGGTGAACAGCCACATCGGCCTCGACATTCCCGTCGAGAAAATCGTCGATGAGTACGACGCCGTCGTGCTTACCGGTGGATGCGAACGGCCCCAGGATCTCCAGGTGCCCGGGCGGGAACTGGGGGGGATCCACTTCGCCATGCCCTTCCTGACTCAGCAAAACAGGCGCTTGGCAGGCGAGCCCCTCAACGGAGCGGAGCCGATCACGGCCGAGAGTAAACATGTGATCGTCATCGGAGGCGGTGATACAGGTTCCGACTGCGTCGGAACGGCCAACCGTCAGAAGGCGGCCTCAGTGACTCAACTGGAAGTGCTACCGCGCCCGCCCGAGCAGCCGGACAAGCTGCTCGTGTGGCCGAATTGGCCGACGAAACTCCGGACCTCATCGTCGCACGCTGAGGGCTGTGACCGTCGGTGGTCGGTTGCCACGACGGCCTTCTCCGGCACCAATGGAACCGTGGCGAGAATCCACGGGGTCCAGGTCGATTGGACCCGACAGAACGGATCGTGGCAGATGCAGAACATCGAAGGGACGGCCTTCGACCTCGAGGCCGACCTGGTCTTGCTGGCCATGGGCTTCGTGTCCCCCGTGCGCGACGGCTTGCTGCAATCCCTCCGAGTCGAATTCGACGGTCGCGGGAACGTCCTCGCAAACTCAGAGGACTACCAGACCAGCGCCCCGGCCGTCTTTGCCGCCGGAGACATGCGACGCGGCCAGTCGCTCGTTGTATGGGCCATCAGGGAAGGTCGCCAATGTGCCCGGGCCGTTGACGAGTTCCTCATGGGCTTCTCCGACCTCCCCCGCTGAGAAGTGGGACGCGGAGGGTGGAAGCGGCGGTCCACCACGCACCAATCCTCGGCATTGGCTCCCACTCCGAACTTTGAACCTCGGACATTGAGCGAAGCTCGTGGCTCGCCGCTCACTGCCCGGGGGCGCATTCACCCCGGTAATAGGCCCACTCTTCGCATTCGGAGCCGTCGGAGAAGACGCAGTACCCAGCCGAACCTTCTTCGGTGGAGCGCAGGTCGAGTGTTCCCCCTTGCTCCTGGCAGTAGACCGAGGCGGGGTTGGCCAGGCCCGGATCCTCTTCTGCGGTGCAGCCTGTCGAGATTTGGAGCATGAGCACGAAGGTAGAAACCATGAAGATCTTGTGCTTCATCTCCTCACCCTTTCCGGATGGATCGCGTCCTCATCTTCTCGCCGTTCCCACGCTGCGAGAACTGGGCTTTCCGCCCTATCCGCGCGTACCTTTGGCCCATACAATGAACTCAGGAACACCCGGGGAGCGTGTCATGACAAACCTCCACAAAGAGCGGATCCGGGTCGACGATCCCGGCTATCCGAACACGGACATCCCCGAGCGGCGCGACCTCCTCGACTGGCTGGGTTGGACTCTGGCCTTCATCGGCCTCGTCATCCTCATCGTGGCCGTCGTCGTCGTTATCGGATAGACAGCCCGGAGAGCAGGACCGGACCGCTGCGACCGCGCAGGATTCCGGGCGGACCGCATCCGTTCGCTGCCGACCAGCCGGCCGTCACCAGATCGGCGAGCCCGGCCTTGTCCGCTTTCTCATGCTCGGGCTCCACTCCTCATGAAGCGCTCTGGAGCAACGACCCCGCACCCATTCCAACTCCCTCGGGTTGACGGGTGGGCGAAGTTCCGTCGCCGGCGCCTTCGTGAAGACCGGAGATCGGGAGCACATAGCGAGAGGTGAATACATCTTTCCTTTGCCGCCGGCTTGTGGCATAGTGACCGGCAATGTCGATCGCCCGTGAACTGAACCAATTGCACGCCAGCGTCTGTAAAGGTCTCGCCGACCCGAAGCGACTCCTCATCATCAACGTGCTGCGGAACGGCGAAATGTCGGTGGGTGAAATCTGCGAAGAGCTCGAGCTACCGCAGGCGAACGTTTCTCAGCATCTGGCCATCATGCGGGAGCGGGGCCTCGTCACGGCCCGCAAGGACGGCCAGTTCGTCTTCTACTCCTTGACCACGATGAAGATCGTCGAGGCCGTCGACCTGCTCCGCCAGGTCATGGCCATGCACTATGAGGATTCTCCGGTCTAAAGGCCGGCTACATGGCGTCGAAGGTCTCGTACACCTCGACCGATCCGCCGCCGTCCAGCATCGGACAACCCTTCGCCATCGCAACGGCCGCATCCAGGCTATCCGCAGCCAGGATGGAGTAGCCCGTGAGACCCGAGGCACCACGGCCGGCAACGGAACCGTCGCGGGCAATCGACGCCGAAGGCCCGAAGGGGTTGCCGGCATCGACCACCGCTGCACCCAGGTCTGCGTACCAGGCACCCCAGGCGGCCATAACCGCTGCTTGCTCTTCCTCGGTTTCCGGCATGCCACCGCCCGTATAGGCGAGAACGTAGTTGGCCATGTCAACCTCCCTCGGTTGGCGCAACCCGAGAAAGCCTACGCGATGCCGGAAGATGTGGGCAAGGTGAATTTCGCGAATAAGGTGTCCTGGAAACTACCCCGCCATGCGGTGACGTACGACGCCAAAACGGGGCTAGTCCTGGACGGATCGAATGAACATCACTGCGGCCTCGATCTGTTCGGGTGTCAGGGAGGATCGAAAACCGGGCATGGCTCCCTGCCCGTCGGTGATCACGGCGATCAAGTCCTCGTCCGGCGTCGCCACAGCGCTACTCCCGGCGTTGAGAGCCGGACCCACCTGACCGCTCAGATCGGTTCCGTGACAGGCCGCACAATTGGCGGCGAACACCTCTGAGCCTTGTTCTATGACTGTTGCCTCGGGTTCCTGGCTCTCCTCGGGGAGCGTGGTGGGTGGGGCAGCTTCGCCTGCTTGCCCGCTGGTCTGCCAATCCGGCACGGAGGGCGCTTCCGCCTCCAGTGAGCGCAGATAGGTGGTCAACCCCACGATCTGTTCCTGGGTGAACGGGCCGCCGAAGTTCAGCGAGTAGGGACTCATCTGGGTGCCGGGCACTCCGGTGGCGATCAGTGATTCGATCTGGTCATCGACGGCCGACTGGAGGAACTCCTTGGAATTGAGCGTGGGGGCCGTCCCGCCACCGCTCCCCTCCGGACCGTGGCAACCCGAGCAGGTGAGCTCGAACAGCTGCTCTCCCTGCTCCGCCAGCTCAGTGATCCGGTCTTCGGCGGCGTCGGCGCGCCGACCTGGTTCGGCGAGCCGGTAAATGGGGAACGCCAGCACCATGATCACCATGAGGATCAGACCCCAGCGCATCCACCGGTTGGTCGATGCCTCCAGGGTGGGGTCGGGGGGCCGTTCAGGCACCGTGGCTTCCTTGCTCGCAGGACGGACCGCGCTTGGGCTCGTCGATTGTCTCCGCCGCACCTATCGGCTCGCCCTCTTCAGGCTCGCCGGTGTTGACGATGACCAGACCGTCCACAATCTCCACCGGATAGAGGCTCATCCCTCTCGGGGTCGGTCCATCCCGTGCCTCGCCCTTACGGTTGAAGATCGAGCCGTGGCAAGGGCATTCGAACTGTCCGGACGATTCGCACCAGGGCACCCGGCAGCTGAGATGCGGGCAGGTCTCGGAGACTGCGACCACTTCTCCGTCGATCTTGGTCAGGTAGCAACGCGCCGCAGGGACCGCCACCACGGCATCCTCGGGGACGGCCTCTTCAGGGATGGTTCGCACCAAACCGCCGAAGCCGGCCGATTCACCGGGTTGGAGCACGTCCCAGGTGGTCCAGGCCCCCGCCACACCGATCAACCCGGCGCCGGCCAGCCACCCGCGCTTCAGAAACTCTCTGCGTTCAATCTCTTCGGTCATAACTCTCCGTACCACTCTTGCCAGGGCCATACCCAACCCCAGTTGGGGCCGCGGAACATGAACCCGATCAAAGTCAGGATGATCCATGCCACCATAAACAACGTGAAGGTCGCCACCGCCACCTTGCGGAATCGTGGTGCCAGCCGCGGATTCCGGTCCATGTAGGGCAGAGCCATCAGGCCGACGATGATGGCAGTCGGTACGAGGACTCCCGCCACCATCGGGTGGAAATGACTCAACAGCTCTTGCAGGGCGGCGAAGTACCAGGGGGCTTTCTCGGGATTGGGGGTATTCAGCGGATTGGCGATCTCCCGCAAGGGTGCGTTGAAAAAGAGCCCCAGGAGTAGCGAAATGACCAGCACCACCAAGGCGGCTACCCCGTGGCGGACCAGGAGGTGTGGCCAGACCATGACCGGCTCCTGCTCGTCGAGCACCTTCCGCTCACCGCCGGGCGGTGTGCCGGGAACAACTCCGAGGACCCGCTTGCCCTCGACGATGACCGGTTCTTGATCACTCATCCACGCCTCCAGAGTCGAGCATGGAATCCTTGCGCCACCGCCACAGGTGGATGGTGACCAGGAGGCCCACGGCGGTCGGCAGTACCGCCACGTGCAGCACGTAGAAACGGAGCAGAGTGGCCGACCCGACAGTGTCACCTCCGAGCAGGATCCCCTTGATCGTCTCCCCGATCAGTGGGACGAAACCGGCCATCGAGGCGCCCACCGTCACCGCCCAGTAGGCCAGTTGGTCCCAAGGCAGCAAGTAGCCGGTGAAGGACAGCAATAGCGTCAGCACAAGGAGAATCACGCCGATCACCCAGTTGAACTCTCTCGGCGACTTGTACGAACCCCGGTAGAACACCCTGGCCATGTGAGCGGCCACCACCAGCACCATGAGGTGCGCCGACCAGCGGTGGACGTTGCGAAGGTATTGCCCGAAAGCCACCTCGGTCTGCAGATTCTGCATGTCGCCGTAGGCAGAGGCGGGGGAAGGCACGTAGAAGAACATCAGGTAGATTCCGGACACCACGAGCGATCCGAACAGCACGACCGACGCCACCCCGAGGAACCAGGTGTAACGGAAGGTCATCTCCTTGCGGCGCATCTTCACTGGGTAGATGTGCAAGAAGAAGTTGGCCCAGTGTCCGGCCGCCCTGTCCCGTTCCGTCGCTCGGTCGGGTACCCGCCAGATCGAGCGGCCGATCGTGCTCTCCCTCACTCGTTCCATGACCTTCATGCAGGTACCCCCACTCCCGTCCAAAGACCCATCGACAGAGCATCGGTGGGGCAGCGCTCGATACAGAGCGCACAGCGAATACAGCTTGTTTCGTCCAGAGTCAGAGCAGTCCCGGCCGGTAACCCAGGCGCAACCTCCTCGGAGGGAACCAGATCGATCAGATCCAGCGGACAAACGTCGGCGCACAACGCACACAACACACAAATCGACGTGTCCAAGAGAATGTTGGCGAAGCAGCGCAAGCACCGTTTGGCCTCGCAGCGCGCCTGGTCCGGGGTGAAGCCGGTCTCCACCTCGGCCAGGCCGACACGGCGGTCGGTCGGCAGCGTCGGTACGTCCACCCGGCCGATCCGGTCGTAGATGTCGTCGAGGCGGTGGAACTGCTGGAGTTGCACCATCGTGCCCGGCTTTCGCTCTTCCACCGCACCACCAAACGCCCGATGCATCTCGGCGGCGGCCTTGCGGCCGTCGGCAATCGCATCGATGAGGGTCCGGGGCCCGCGCGCTGCATCCCCACCCGCCCACACCATCGGCACCGAGGTCGCCAGGCTGTCGGCCCCGACCTGAATCGTGCGACGCGGGCTTAGCTCGGGGCCGTCTGCGCCGAGAGCATCGACGTCGATCGCCTGACCGATGGCCAGGATGACCGTGTCGGCATCCAGGATCAGCCGGTCTTCCTGATCGAACGTCGGATTGAACCGCCCTTCCCCGTCGAACACCGACAGCACCTTGATCGTCTCGAGGCCGGCCACCTTCCCATTCTCGGTGACGATTCGCGCCGGGCCGCGTCGATTCACGAAGACAATGCCCTCGTGCACCGCTTCTTCGATCTCGAACTCCGAAGCCGGCATCTCCTCTTCGGACTCCAGCGTCATGACCGTGATGTGGTGAGCGCCGGTGCGAGCTGCGGTCCGGGCCACGTCCATCGCCTCGGTCATAGTTGCCCGCTCTTCAGCTTCTTCGTAGGCGGCCGGAACCTCGGACTCAGAAGCGCGCCGTGCGGTCCGCGCGGCGTCCAGCGCCTCGGCCACAGCGGCCCTCTCCTCAGATTTCGAGTAAGCCGCCAGAGCCTTTTCTTCATACTCAGCGGCCCGCAATGCGGTGCGGGCAGCATCCATCGCCACGTCACCCCCGCCGATCACCACCACTCGCTCACCGACGTCAACCTGGAAACCTTGATTGGCGTTGATGAGGAACTCGATGGCTCGCACGACCCCGTCGGCTTCGTGGCCTTCGATATCGAGGCCACGACCGAGGGTTGCGCCGATGGCCACGAACAGGGCATCGTGCCGATCGCGCAATTCGGCCAAAGTGACGTCGCGGCCGAGCTTGGTGTTGAGATGCACGTCCACCCCAAGGTCGACGATCACTTTGATCTCGTTAGCCAGCAGTGTGCGGTCGAGCCGGTACTCGGGGATGCCGAGCAACATCATGCCCCCGAGTTGCCCGGTGGCTTCGTAGACCGTCACCTGATAGCCGAGCCGCCGCAGGTCGTGGGCCGCGGCCAGCCCGGCCGGACCGCCGCCGATGATTGCGACGCTCTCCGGACGTTCTTCGGCAGGGGGCGCGGCTACCTGCTTCCAGACTTCACCGTTCCCGGTTTCGGGACCGAACTTTTCGGTGACGAAGCGTTTGAGGGCCCGGATGGCGATCGGCCGGTCGATCTCCCCGCGCCGGCAGGCGTCTTCGCAAGGTGCCGCGCAGACCCTGCCGCACACCGAGGCGAAAGGATTCGGCAACCGGGCGGTCAAATAGGCAAGTTCGTCTTTGCCGTCGGCAATGGCAGCGACATACATTCCGGCATTCGTGTGGACCGGGCAGGCGGCCAAACAAGGAATGTTCTCGTCGTAGAACTGGAGGTCCTGGCGAAAGACGAGATCGCCCCCCATCAGATCCGTTCCGTTCTCTGCAGCCATATCAGGGCGCCGATTCCGGCGGCCAGCATCACGATCCACAGCCCCGACCCGATCAGATCACCAACCAGGCGCGGCGCTCCGGCGACTGTTTCCTGGGTCATCGCCCACGAGGGGAACCAAGTGGTGGCCAGCACAAAGAACAAGAAAATCAAGATGGCCCGACCGTAGGCGTTCCACCAGGTCAACTCTCTTTTCTTGCGGGGTGAGGTCAGGAGGAACAACAGACCGACGACGAAGACGGTCAGGGCTGAGCCCACCATGACGAGATTCCAGGGGAACGCATTCCCTTCATCGCCCGGTCCGGCGGTGACCGCCCCACCCAGACGGTTCTGCACGTAGTCGATGACCGCCGTGATCTCGTCATCAGAGAGCTTCTCGCCGAAGGCGGGCATCACCTTGTCATACGTGACACCCCCGACCACCAATTCACCCTCCTTGCCGTTGCGGATGACGCCTTCCACATAGGCGGCATCCTGAATATTGGGATTGCCGGCCAGGGGTGGGAAAAAGCCGGGCACCCCGGCTCCGGTCCTGGCATGGCATCCAGAACAGATGCGCACGAAGACCTCTTCTCCGGGGTCCTGTTGAGCGGATGCGGCCACCGGTGCCAAAACAACGCTGAGCAGGAGCGCCACGAACGTCAATCCGAGCGCAGTTCGTGTCAGCTTCCCCAACAGGCTCATGGCGGGGTCCCCTCTGGTAGCCAAGGCGACGCTCATCATAAACCGTCACATCGACGGGTCCCACAAGGGCGGCGACTGACTCACTCTTTCCATGACGTTGCGGCCAGCGGGATCGTTTCCTATGCTCGCCGGGAATCGCACCGGTGTGCCCGGGTGGCGCGACTGTTGGCAGCCGCGGAGGGGAACGCATGGCTGATGAGCAGGAGACCGAAGCAGAGGCAGAGGAGTTCCACCCGCGAGGGACGGTGGCAATCCTGGTCATGTTCGTGCTGGCCATCATCATCCTTTGGGGGTCCGTGTATGTGATCCTGCTCTCCCGGGGAGTGACGGTGTGAGCGCGCCAAACGATGCCAAACGGACGCTCCACATCGACCCCTACGAGAAGAACTGGATGCGGATCTCGATCATTCTGGTAATCGTGTTCGCGGCGGCCGTCACGGTCGCCGGTTTCGCACTCGGCTTCCAGGTTCCTTCCCCTGAAGAGCGGGTTGATCCCAATAATCTCACCGGCCCCTGGGAGAACCCCGGCCTCCGGGAGCTGTCCCCCGGCGTCTATGAGCTCTACGTCATCGGCAATGCCACCACCTGGCAGTTCGAGCCACGGGACGTCGAGATTCCGGTTGACTCGACCGTGACGATCTATGTCACCAGCCGCGATATCCAGCACGGGTTCAAACTGCAGGACACCAACATCAACATGCAGATCCTGCCCGGTCAAGTGTCCAAACTCACCCATGTCTTTGAGGAGGCTGGTGAGTATCCCTACATCTGCACCGAGTACTGCGGCGTCGGGCACGCCGCCATGTTCGGAAACCTGACCGTGGTGGAGAAATAGATGGCAACCCGTGAAGAAGGAAGAGGCATGCTGGCCACCTATGACGTGACCAAGACCGACAAGCGCTTCATCGGCGCCCACATCCTGGTGGCGGTGATCGCCCTCTCGATCGGCTCACTCTTCGGTCCTCTCCAGGCTTTCCAGTTTTCGGGGGTCGATCTCTACCCCTACCTCCAGCCCGTCTTCAAGTCCTACTACCAGGGGCTCACCATTCACGGAGTGCTCAACGCCTTGGTGTGGACCACGTTCTTCATCACCGGGTTCTTCACGCTGACCACCATCCTGGGCTTCAAGCGGGGGCTTCGCTACCCGAAACTCAACCGGGTCGGGTTCTGGACCATGGTGGCCGGTCTGGTGATGGCGGCTATACCGATACTGCTTGACGAAGCAACCGTCCTCTACACCTTTTACCCGCCGCTCCAGGCCAACTGGGCGTTCTACACCGGGCTCACCCTGGTGGTGGTTGGCAGTTGGATCGAGGGGTACGGCTTCTTCTTCACGTACCGGGCATGGCGCAAGGAGAACCCGGATACGCGGACGCCGTTTATCGCCTTCGGGGGGCTGGTCACCATGGCCATGTGGCAATTCGCCACATTGGGAATCGCAGTCGAGATCCTCACCATGCTCCTCCCCTGGTCGCTCGGTTTGATCGAGGGCACTGACCCGCAGTTGGCCCGTACCTACTTCTGGTTTACCGGACACCCGCTCGTCTACTTCTGGCTGCTTCCCGCCTACGTGTCCTGGTACGGGATGCTGCCCAAACAAGCGGGGGGAAAGCTCTTCTCCGACTCGCTGGCCCGCCTGGCCATGTGGCTCTTCCTGTTGCTGTCGGTGCCCCTCGGGTTTCACCACCAATTCGTTGACCCGGGCATTCCGGCCGGATGGAAGTACATCCACGCGGTGCTCACCTATTCGGTGTTCCTGCCGTCGATGCTCACTGCCTTCACGGTGATTGCCTCGCTCGAGCGGGCTGCTCGCAAGCGGGGCGGCAGGGGTCTATTCGGCTGGGTTCGAGCCTTGCCGTGGAGCAACGGGTCGGTAGCGGCGCAACTGTTGGCCGGGATCCTGTTCATGTTCGGTGGGATTGGCGGGCTCACCAACGCCTCCTACAACGTCAACCTCGTCATCCACAACACGACCTGGGTCCCGGGTCACTTCCACCTTACGGTGGCCTCCGCCGCGACGCTGTCCTTTATGGGCATCTCCTACTGGCTGGTGCCCTGGATTACCGGCAAGCCACTCTGGAAACCCCGACTGGCCGTCATTCAGACCTGGACCTGGTTCATCGGCATGCTGATCTTCTCCAACGCCATGCACGTGCTCGGGTTACTCGGTGCTCCCCGGCGGACTCCGCTCGGAGTAGCCCCGTATGTGTCGGAGGAGTGGAGCGGTCATTTGTTGAGGGTCGGGCTGGGCGGCGCCATCCTCTTCGTGTCGGCGGTAATGTTCGTATGGATCGTCGCCCGGACCACCTGGGGCAAGGAACGCCTCGGGGCGAACGAGGAGATCGAGGTTCCGATTGCCGAGTCTGAGCAAGACCCCCAGCTCACCCCCCTCTGGCTCGACCGCTGGGTCCCCTGGATCGTCGGGACGGTGCTCCTCATCCTGGTCGCCTACGGACCGCAGTTGATCGACCAGATCGCCAACATCGACCTCGGCTCCGGCCAAGCCCCCAGCATCCGCCCCTGGTAGCCACGCATTTCCTCCCCCCTGGCGAGCGAAGCTCGACGGGAAGGGGGGAGGAAAGTTCTCGCCAAAGGCGCGAACCGGAGGGGGGCTGGCTAACCACCAACCAAACCTGGCGAGCGAAGCTCGACGGGAAGGGGGGAGGTGGTTCTCGCCAAAGGCACGAACCGGGGGGGCTGGCTAACCACCAAACAACCTGGCGAGCGAAGCTCACAGCTACGAGGAACGAAAGACCGCAAACGAAGAAGGGCGAGCCCCGCTCGCCTATGTAATCGCGATGATGACCACGGCCAACAGCACCATCCCAATGCCGCCAAAGATCGCCATATCCGTCGCAAAGAAGGGAGGGGGAAGGATGGTGGTACCGCTGTCGCTCTTGGCCGCGATTGCCAGGAAAAGAGTACCCATGCCGGCGAGCATCATCAGCAGCGCCAACAGGTTTGGTGCAATGACAAAGAGCATCACCAACACGATCACTCCGAGCCCGGCCAGCTTGGTACGCGACGAGAGCCGAGCCCATGGAGATGTCGCCTCTACCGTACTCTGAACTTCCTTGGTGACGTACGCTGGCAACGACTCCGCCGGAGGAACGGGGGCAACGATCAGAGACTCAGATTGAGGAGCGGAATCCACAGCTGGTGACTCAGCCGGAGGCGGGATCGCGGCTGCAATTGTCGCTGGTTCCGGGTCCGCCTTTGGTTGGGAGGATCCCTTGCGCGAGGACTTCGCCGCCTTCGGTTTCCTCACCCGCCACCGCTTCGGCGTGGGCTCCTTGATGTCGAGCACCTGAGATAGGCCGACCGGATCAGCCACAGCAACTACGAGCTCTTCGCCTTCCACTCTGATGCGAAACTCGCTGTTTTGCCGTTTCACCGACAGCTCTTCGACGGCCCAGTTGCCGATCTCGTGCTCTTGCGCAGTCACGACGAGCCGACCGGCGTCAACCGTCAAGTTGGTCGCGAGACCGTCCCCATCGCCCTCTCCGAGTTGGATCGTTCCTTTGAATTCCGGCATGTCTTTAGATATCGAACATCTGCGGACCTACCTTTAGGCCCGTCCTTCGACCGCGCCGGACATCCTCGAGGGCGTTTGAGTGTTGGGCTGGCCACTCCCCGTTCGTTGCTCGACGACGTTGTGGCGCTCTTGCTCCCCTGAAATAGCAGTGTCCCCCTGACAGATATCGCATTTCGCGATCGTGTGACCGGTGGAACAGGCCGTGGGGGGGATTCCCAACCCACCCGTCGCACAAACCCGCGACCGGACCCCCGGCGGGGAGACAACATTGCCTCACACGGAGGGACTCACTCTTCAATTCGAATAAGCCGGCCCATCACCCAACGTGGAGATCCTGGAGCCGTAAAGATGCACTTCGTTCGGCGTACTTCGTAGTTTGTGCTTCGTACCTCGTAGGTTTGATTTCATGTACGAGGTACGAGGTACGAAATCCGGACCGCATTTTGCGACCGGAGCGGCTCCTCCGGTGATCTGGTGAACCCTCTTGGTGTCATCCTGGCCGGAGGCTCCGCCACCCGGATGGGCCACGACAAGGCAGTCGCCGCCGTGGCCGGACGGCCCATGGTCGATTGGGTAGCCGATGCGGTGCGGTCGGTGACCTCCGACCTCGTGGTGCTGGGCAGGTCCGGGACCCTGGCCGGGCTCGAGTGCCTGCCCGACGACTACCCGGCCCGGCGTGGTCCGTTGGCCGGATTAGCCACCGCTCTGCGGGTAGCCGAGGGTCGCCCGGTGCTGTTGGTGGCAGTCGACCAACCGTGGGTGCGAGTCGACACACTGCGAGCTCTGCTCGAACAGGCCGGACCGCTGCATGGGGTAGTCCCCGTCGCCGGGGGTGCCCGCCAGGTCACCTGCGCGATTTATCCGGCTTCCTGGGCGGAACGGGCCGCGCAGGAGGACGCTGCGAACGGCTCCATCCAATCGTTGCTCGATGACCTCCTCCACCGTCCGATTGAGGAACCAGAGTGGCGAGTTTGGGGCGAGGATGGTCGTTCCTGGTTCAGCATCGACACCGAGGAGGACCTCGAAGAAGGACTGGCACGCTACGGAGCACCTGAGGCATAAGTCATTGCTGACCGGTACCCTCGCGTACTCGATCTTTGGAGATACCCTCTGATGAACCTCGGTTTTCACGTCGCAAGCTTCTCCTGGGAACAGGAGCCCGCCCGGATGGGCGCCACTCTGGCCGACGTCGCTACCGCCGCCGAGGGGGTCGGAGCGTCGGCCCTCAGCGTCATGGACCACTTCTTCCAACTGCCCGGTCTCGGTGGGCCGAGCGAGCCGATGCTGGAGGGCTACACGACCCTCGGTTACGTCGCCGGTATCACCTCCAAGATCCACCTGCACCTGATGGTGGGAGGCGTCACCTACCGCCATCCGGGGCTACTACCCAAGACCATCACCACCCTCGACATCGTGTCGGGGGGTAGGGCCGGATTCGGCATCGGAGCCGCCTGGCACGACCGGGAGCACGTCGGCCTTGGCGTTCCGTTCCCTTCAACCTCGGAGCGGTTCGAACGCCTGGAGGAGACGCTGCAGATTGCCAAGCAGATCTGGAGCGACGACGACGGCCCCTTCGACGGCAAGCATTATCAGCTCGCCGAAACGATCGACGTGCCCGGCCCGGTCCAGAAGCCCCACCCGCCGATCATGGTCGGAGGCGGGGGAGAGAAGAAGACGTTGCGGCTGGTCGCCCGCTACGCCGACGCCTGCAATCTTGCCACCGGACCCGGCGCCCGGACCGGCCCTCCCGAGATCGCCCACAAGCTAAGGGTTCTCGAAGGACATTGTGAAGCGGAAGGCATCGACTACGACCGCATCGAGAAAACCATCATGTATCTGGGTGGGCCGGCGGCAACCGACGAGGCGAGGGCGGCGTTCGTCGAGGAAATGCGAGCCTACGCCGACCTGGGCATCGACCGGGTGATGGTCATACCACCCGGCACCGACCCGGCCGGGTACATCCTGCGTCTGGCATCCGTCATCACGCGCCTCGCCGACCTCTGACCCCCAGCGGCTGTTGCTGCGCACAGTGGTCGCGATGGGTGGTGATTCCTGAACTCTCCCGCCGGCGGGAGAGCGCGGGCAAAGCGAGCGGAGAGAGTGGAACCGAAGGGGATGCTGGTGGCCGGCTGCGGGGACCTGGTTGCCTCCCGCACTCAGGGGCGATAGCGATGGAACTCGCCACACCGCCTCCCAGCTGATGACAGTCGGGGCGACGCGAGGAACCTACGGAATGATTTCACGGGGAACGGTGGACGGTTCGGGCTCGTTGTCCAGCCGCCTTTGAAGCGCTACCAGGGCCGCTTCGACTCGGCTGCGGACGTGCAGCTTTTGGAGGACGTTCGTCATGTAATGCTTGATCGTTTTCTCAGCCAGGAATAGACGTTCCCCGATCTCTCGATTCGTCAGGCCTTCCCCGAGGAGTTGCTTAGCCGCGCGCTCCGGCCTTGAGTGTTAGCATCAATGTATTCGCCGAGTACCTGATCGGCCGCACGCGAAGCTATGGGGAGGATGCCGTTGAAACACGTCAAATACCTGATTGTGCTGCTTGTCGTCGGTTTCGCCCTGGCTGCATGCGGCGACGGAGATTCTTCGGATACCACAACCACCACTCAGGCGACGACAACCACCGCGCAAGCCACGACAACCACGGCTGCGATAGTCGAAGGCGATGTGGTGACGGGTGGCCTCCTGTACGACCAGTGGTGGAAGGTGCTCGCTTTGGATGCGCCGGCCGACGACAACCCGTTGTGGGCGAGCCAGACCACCAACGAGCGGTCGGGGGCCGACACCTGGCGATGCAAGGAGTGTCACGGCTGGGACTACAAGGGTGCCGAAGGCGCCTACGGGTCGGGGTCACATCAAACCGGTTTCACGGGGATCTGGGAGGCCCAGTCGAAGTCGCTCGAGGACCTGGTCGCCCAGCTGTCCGGGCAAGTCGATCCGGATCACGACTTCTCAGTGATGGGTGAAGAGGCGATGGCCGACCTGGCCACCTTCATCAAAGAAGGGTTGGACGATTACACGCCGATGATCGATGCCGACAAGAATGCGGTGGGCGGAGACGCGGCCCACGGCGAAGAGCTGTATACGTCGACCTGCGCTGCCTGCCACGATGCCGATGGGACCCTGCTGAACTTCGGGAGCGACGACGAGCCCGAGTATGTGGGGACGATCGCCGTCGACAACCCGTGGGAGTTCTTCCACAAGATCCGGATGGGACAACCTGGAACACCGATGCCGTCTGCGATCACCAGCGGGTGGAGCCTCGACGACGTCCTCGACGTGCTCACCTATGCCCAAACCCTACCGATCGAAGCCGGGGCGGCCCAGTTGGATGCGATCGTGTTGGGAGGGTTGCTGTACGACCAGTGGTGGAAGGTGCTCGATGTGGATGCGCCGGCCGACGACAACCCGTTGTGGGCGAGCCAGACCACCAACGAGCGGTCGGGGGCCGACACCTGGCGATGCAAAGAATGTCACGGCTGGGACTACAAGGGTGCCGAAGGGGCCTACGGGTCCGGTTCGCATATGACCGGATTCCCCGGTATCTGGGAGGCCCAGGATTGGGACGAGGAGCAGCTGATCGCCCAAATCGAGGGCAAGAGCGATCCGGAGCACGATTTCTCGGCCTTCCTCGGACACGACGAGACGCAGGCGCTGGCCGCTTTCATCACGGCGGGGTTGGACGATTACACGCCGATGATCGATGCCGACAAGAATGCGGTGGGCGGAGACGCGGCCCACGGCGAAGAGCTGTATACGTCGACCTGCGCTGCCTGCCACGATGCCGATGGGACCCTGCTGAACTTCGGGAGCGACGACGAGCCCGAGTATGTGGGGACGATCGCCGTCGACAACCCGTGGGAGTTCTTCCACAAGATCCGGATGGGACAACCTGGAACACCGATGCCGTCTGCGATCACCAGCGGGTGGAGCCTCGACGACGTCCTCGACGTGCTCACCTTCGCCCAAACCCTCCCGTCCGAATAGGCAGCCCCGAGTTCAAGGGCCCGGCAGTATTCCCGCCGGGCCCTTGCTCGTCATCGCCACAGTCTCCCCCCTTTTCTGGGGGGAGCGATCATCCGCGACCTTATCGCCGTCCTGCCCCAACCGGCTCTCGCTCGCTGCTCACCGGCCGGTCTCGCCGCACCCACTTGACCAGCTGGAAGGGCCGGGTGAGATACCCGAGGGGGACGGTGATGATGTGCACCAGCCGCGAGAACGGGAACACCACCAGGAACACGAAGAACAGAGAAGCGTGAAACTGGAGGATGAACGGCAGCGGCGCAATCAGCTCGGGGCGAGGCTGCAGGGTGAACAGCGACTGCACATACGGCACGAACACCCCGGTCCCCCAGTAGGAGCCGAACCGGTAGACGGTGGCGACCAGGATGCCGGTGATCACCTGGGCCAGAAGCAAGCCGAGCACCACCAGGTCCAGGGGAGTGGTGACGGCCCGGATCTTGCTCACGCTGACTCGTCGGTAGATGAGCATGCCAAGCCCGAACAGCGCCCAGAGAGCGAGGGCCAATCCGGTGATCTCGAGCAGGTACAACCGGATCGGGACCCGGTTCCATACCTCGATCCCCGCCGGCAAGATCAACGCCACCAGGTGGGCTGCCAGGATCACCACAATTCCCCAGTGGAACGGCACCGACCCCCAGAACAACTGGCGGCCTTCCAGCAGCTGAGACGAGAGCGACGACACGGTGAACGGACGCCGGATCATCCGATAGACGGTCCCGACGATCGCCAGCACGATGGCGACGTAGGGAAACACAATAAAGAGCAGCATGTTCCAGTTCATCCTGCACCTCCCACCGGAACCTCGAGGCGTTCAGCGGCTTCTGCCGCCGCGGCCAGCACGTGGCGATACGGATTGTCCGCCTCGGCCTCCTTCAGGGTCTTCCTCATCTTGGACACCGCTTGGGCGAACACCTCGACCAGGCCGGGAAGCGGCTCATCTGTTGCAGCCAGGTAACGCAACACCGGTTCGAGGTGATCCGGCAGCTCTCCATTACGGTCGATCCCGATCTCATCCTGGGCCATCTTCACCCCGGCCATGAACTCGCCGCGCTGGTAGTTCTCGCCCCAGATGACGTAACCGACGTACGGAGCGAAGATCGGTGCCAGGTCGAGCGTCCGGGTATGCAATTCCTCCCACCCCGCCGGCGAGAGCTTCTCGATCTCCCCGAAGAACTTGAGCAAATGACGCCGCACGGGTCCGCCCGGCAAAGCCTCCCAGGATTCCTTGAGCTCTTCCAGGCGCCCGGGGCCCGGATATCGAAGCGCCATCGCAATGGCTTCGTAGTCGGTCATCACGCCCCCCTCTCGGGCGGCACTGAGTAGCCGAGACCCGTGTCGCCCTTGCGAGCCAACGGGTCCCCGTACATGGACTCGGCCGCCATCTCCCGGTGATAGGGCGGGAACACGAACCGATCTGCGATGGTCGGCACCGTGGTCAGCTTGTAGATCGCTTCGATCTCCTCCGGGCTCGTCCCGGCCGACCAAACCATGTTCATAGTGGCCTCGTCGATCTCTCCCTCCACGCTCTGGCGGCGTTTGTAGATCCGCACCGCCAGCATCTTGCGGAGGATGCCTCGGATCAGTGCCTCGTTGCCGCCGGCGAAGAGGTTGGCCAGATACTTGATGGGTAACCGGGCCTTCTCCAAATTGTCGAACAACTCGAAATCGACCTGCTCGGGCGGCAGATCGAGCCTGATGAGACCTTCTTCGATCGTCGAAACCACCGGAGACAGGGGCGGAACGTAGAACATCATCGCCATCGTCCGGTACTCGGCATGGAGCGGCAAGGCCAGGCCCCACTCCTTGACGAACTTGTAGGCCGGTGACTTCTGGGCGGTGTCGATCCAGCCGTCGTCGAGGCCGGACTGCTTGGCCGCTGCGATTACGTCAGGATCGAAGGGGTCGAGGATCACATCGAGTTGCCGGTCGATCAGGTCTTTCTCGTCGCCTTCCGCCCCCCACCGGATCGCGTCGGCGTCGTACAGCAGCACGCCCATGTAGCGGATCCGTCCCACGCAGGAGTGAGCACAGGCCGGGGCCTGACCGATCTCCATGCGGGGGAAACAAAGGATGCATTTCTCAGATTTGCCGGTCGACCAGTTGTAGTACACCTTCTTGTACGGGCAGGCCGATACGCACATGCGCCAGGCCCGGCACTTGTCCTCGTTGACCAGTACCACGCCGTCCTCGCCCCGTTTGTAGATGGCACCGCTCGGACAGGCGGCTACACAGGCCGGGTTGAGACAGTGGTTGCAGATACGGGGCAGGTAGTTGAACACCACCCGTTCGATCTCCGCCATCTGGGCCTGGACCTCGGACGGCACGTCCTTCCAGTTCGGGTCGTTGGCTGCATAGATGGCCGAACCGGACAGATCGTCATCCCAGTTGGGACCGGATTCGATGTTCATCGGCTCACCGGTTATCGCCGAGATCGGGATGGCAGTTGGCTGATCATCCCCCTCCGGAGCGGTGAACAGGTCCTCGTAACGGAAAGTGAACGGCTCGTAGTAGTCCTGCAGGTCCGGTAGCGCCGGGTTGTAGAACAGATTGGCCAACCCTCTGGGCCGGGAGTGCAGCTTCAATTCGACCCCCACCCATCCCTTCTTCCAACCGCCCCGGTAGTGGTCTTGATCCTCCCAACCGGTTGGATATCCGGATCCGGGCCGGGTTTCGACGTTGTTCCACCACATGTACTCAGCGCCCTTGCGATCCGTCCACAGGTTCTTGCAGGCGACGCTGCAGGTGTGACAGCCGATGCACTTGTCGAGGTGGAAGATCATGCTCATATGGGCTCTGACATCCATGCGATCCCCCTCTCAGTAGCTCGGCTGGTCGACGCGACGGACGTACACGAACGTATCCCGGTTCACCCCGGTCGGCCCCCAGTAGTTGAAGGCATAGGTGAACTGGGCGTATCCCCCACTCATCAAGACCGGCTTGAGCCGGGCCCGGGTGAGCGAGTTGTTCATACCCGCCCTCCTTTTTCGGAGCGGGGATATCGGGATCCCGACGGTCCGTTCGGTGGCGTGATACACGAACACCGTGCCCCGCGGGATCCGGGACGAAACCACGCACCGCTGGACGAAAACCCCGTTGTCGTTGAAGACCTCGGCCCAATCGTTGTCGGCGATCCCCAACTCGGCGGCGTCCTTCTCGTTGAGCCACACCGGGTAGCCGCCCCGGGACAGGGTCTTCATCCGGATGTTTTCCGAATACGTGGAGTGGATACTCCATTTGCCGTGCGGGGTCAGGTAGTTGAGCAGCATCCCCTGGGCCTCCGCCTTGGACCGCTCCAGCTCCGACATCATGGTGTGGTCGGGCCGCGGCTTATAGGTAGGCAGGTGCTCGCCCCAGTCCAGGTAGTTCTCATGGTCAAGGTAGAAATGCTGGCGACCGGTCAGGGTCCGCCACGGAACGAGCCGCTCCACACTCAGGGTAAACGGGCTGTACGCCCGGCCATGGTTGACGATGGCGCTCCACGTGGGGGTGGTGAGCACCCGGCGGGGCTGAGCGACGATATCGGAGAAATTGGTGCGGGCCGATCGGCTTCCCTCGGCCAGATCGGTCAGTGACAACCCCGTCTTGGCTTCCTCGGCTTCAAACGCCCGGAAAGCGAGCTCACCGTTGGAGGCCGGGTCGAGAGCCAGAATCGCCTCGCAGACGTCCCGATCTTTTTCGAGCGACGGGTAAGGCCGGCCATTCAACCCGGCCACGCCGATCTGCCGGGGTTGGCGGGAGGCCAATTCGGCATAAGCGTCGCCCACCGGGATCTTCAGCCCGTGGGCGGCCACGCCGTTCTTCTCGATTCCCCTTCCCAGGGAGACCATCCGTTCGTAGAGACCGGGCAGGTCGCGCTCGATCACCTTGAAATGGGGCATGGTCTTACCCGGGATGGCTTCGACTTCGCCTCTGAACCAGTCCCGCACCTCCGGTTGGGACAGCTCGTCGGGGGTGTCGTGCTGGAGAGGCAGCATCACAACGTCCTTGACCGGCTCGGGGAAGTGGGGGGCCGCCAGTTCAGACACTCGCTTGGCCACCGCCTTGAAGATCGCCCAGTCGGATTTCGACTCCCAGGCCGGTGGGACCGCCGCCTGCATCGGGTTGATGTACGAGTGCATGTCCGTGGTGTTGAGGTCGTCTTTCTCGTACCAGGTGGCGGCGGGCAGCACGATGTCCGAGTAGAGCGCCGAGGTATCCATCCGGAAGTTGAGGTCGACGACCAGATCCATCTTGCCGATCGGAGCGTCGGGCCGGAAGACCACCTCTTTCACTGTTTCCCCGGCGAGTTCGTCGGCGATGGCGTTGGAGTGGGTGCCCAGGTAATGGCGAAGGAAGTATTCGTGGCCCTTGGCGCTGGTTCCGATGGCGTTGCCCCGCCAGATGAACCAGGTGCGCGGCCAGTTCTCGGGGGCGTCTGGGTCGTCGATGGAGAACTCGACCTCCCGGCTCTTCAGCCCGTCGACTACATAGGTGACGATCTCCTCGTCGGTGGTCGCGCCACCTGCCTGGGCTTCCTTGACGAGTTCAAGCGAGTTCTGCTTGAACTGGGGGAAGAACGGCAACCACCCTCGATGGACCGCCCGGATATTGTGATCGATCGTGTGGTCGTCGAGCGATGCGTTCTCCGGGACAACGTCGTAGTCGGAGTAGCCGCGCTCGTACCGCCATTGGTCCGAGTGGATGTAATGAAAAGAGGGGCTGTTCTGCTGGCGGGAGGCCATCCCCCAATCACCGGCAAAAGCGATCGATCCCCAGGAGGCCTGGTTCACTACCTTCTCCTGACCAACGTAATGAGCCAGGCCTCCTCCGTTGACTCCGACCGATCCGGTCAGCATGAGTGCCACAATCCCGGCCCGGTACAGCAGGTTGTTGTGATACCAGTGGTTGGCACCCGCTCCGATGATGATCATGTTCTTGCCGCGGGTTTTCTCTGCGTTGGCCATCCACTCGCGGGCAAAGCGGATCACCGTGTCGCGATGGATGCCGGTGAGATGCTCTTGCCAGGCCGGTGTATACGGAACGTCTTGGTCGTCGTAGCTCGCGGCTACGTTGCCACCCAAACCTGCATCAACCCCAAACTGGGCCATCGTCAGATCAAAGACCGTTGCAGCTGCCACCCGGCCACTCTCGGTCTCGACGTACCGGACCGGCACGCGGCGGATGATGGTGCTACCCGCGGTGAAGTCGTCAAACTCGACGTCGACCGTGTCTTCGTGCTCCTCGGCAAAGGTGAGTTCGGGGTCGAGGTCTTCGCCGGTTTTTCCGTCGCGCAACTGGAGGTTCCACTTACCTTTGTCCTCCTCGGCCCACCGGTAGCCGATGGTCCCCTTTGGCATGCGGGGGCGGCCGGACGTGCGGTCCCACCAGAGAAGCTTCCAGTCGCCGTGCTCCTCGTTTGCGTACTCGTCGACCCGATTGGCCCGCAGCATCTTGCCGGGTCGGCCACCATCGATCTCCACCAGAAAGGGGAGGTCGGTGTACTGCTTGGTGTACTCCTGGAAGTACGGCACCCGGCGGTCGATATAGCTCTCTTTGAGGATCACGTGATCGACGGCCATCCAGAATGCAGTGTCCTGGCCGGGATGGGCGGGGATCCACCAGTCTGCGTACTTGGCCACTTGCGAAAAGTCGGGACTGAAGACCGTCAGCTTGGCGCCGGCGTGGCGGACCTCGCTGATGAAGTGACAATCGGGGGTACGGGTCATGTTGAGGTTCGAACCCACGACGGCCACAAACCGGGAATTGTACCAATCGGCGGATTCGTGGACATCGGTCTGCTCACCCCAGACCTCCGGCGAGGCGGGCGGCAGGTCGCAGTACCAGTCGTAGAAGCTCATCACCACGCCACCCAACAGCGACAGGAAACGACTGCCGGCCGCGTAAGAGATCTGCGACATGGCCGGAATCGGGGAAAAGCCGATGACCCGGTCGGGACCATGCTGCTTGGTGGTGTGGACCACAGAGGCGGCGGCTATCTCGAGGGCCTCATCCCAGCGGACCCGCCGGAAACCACCTTTGCCGCGAGCCTGCTGGTAGCGGGCGCGTTTGTGGGGGTCGTTTTGGATCGATGCCCAGGCCTCGACCGGATCATCGAATTCGGCGCGGGCGTCACGCCACAGGTCGAGCAGTGCGCCTCGCACGTATGGGTACTTGACCCGGATCGGGCTGTAGAGATACCAGGAGAAGCTGATGCCGCGCTGACAACCGCGGGGTTCGTAGGGCGGTAGGCCATCCTCGAGTTGCGGATAGTCGGTGGCCTGCAACTCCCAGGTGACGATCCCATCCTTGACGAACACTTCCCACGAACAGGACCCGGTGCAGTTGACGCCGTGGGTGGTGCGGACCCGTTTGTCGTGCTGGAACCGGTTGCGGTAGAACTCCTCCCAGCGCCGCTCGGCGGGCGCCTCGGTGTCCTTGATCCAGTCACTCATGATCTGCTCCTCAGTTGGCGGAGGTAGTTGACTCGATTGCGTTTCGGAAAGAAGTACATGAGGCCGAGCAAGACGGCCGCCCCGACCAGTCCGAAGATCCACAGCAGGTCGACCTGGACCAGCGTTTGGGTTCTGATCGAGCCGAAGAAGGCGGCCAGGTCGGCGCGCTCTTGATCGGTCAGGGATTTGCCGTCGAAGACCGGCTGCATCGTGGCAGAGGGCGGGTTGGCCAAAGCTGCGGCCACAGCTTCGGTTCCGCCGTAGCGCTGGGTGAGGTCAGTCAGGTCGGGTCCCAGGGTGGGTCCGCCCAGGTTGCTGTGAGTTCCGGCGGAGTGGCAGGCATGACAGGCAGGTCCCCCGTTCTCGAGACCGACCCGGCCCACAAAGAGCTTCTCGCCGATCGCGGCGCCGCCCTCGCCGACCGGGGCAGTGTCGGCGGGGATGAAGACCCCGGTCTGGATGTAGGCGATCACCGCCTCGATCTCGACGTCGGTGAGCTGACCCTGGGCGGGCATCTCACCATCGAAGGTGACGCCGTTGACGTCGATCGGGCCGGTCTTGCCTTCCAGGATTACCGAGCGGACGTAGGCGGCGTCCAGCACGTTGGGGTTGTTGACGAGAGGCGGGAACGCTCCCGGTACACCGGTGCCGGTCCCCTGGTGACAGGCGGCGCAGTTGGCCAGATAGACCTCCTGGCCGTCGGGACCCTCCTGGGCGCCTGCGGTTGCGAACAAGAGGAACGTGGCGAGCGTGAGACCGGTCACGGTCAGCACCCTGCCAACAGTTCTCGTCATTGGTTGACTCCTTTCTGCAACTCCGATAAAGGGGTCCCCTGCAATTCGTCGAGCAGAGCATTACGCGCCCGAGCCCAAGCGTCGTGCAGCGCACAGGGCTCGAAGGGAGGGCAGGGAATACCGCGCAGGACGCAGCGGTCGTCAACGGTGGGCCCCTCCATCGCTTCGATCAACTGCAGCAAAGAGATGTCCCCGAGACCGCTCCGAAGGGTGTACCCGCCGGTCGGGCCGGGTTCTGAGGTGACCCAACCCTGTCCGACAAGGGGCCTCATGACCTGCGCGATGAACTGGGGGGTGGTGCCGATCACCTCGGCCAGCTCGGCTCCTTTCTGCCGGACACCGTCCCTCAGGGTTTGGATGGCCCGAATAGCCAGATCCGCTTTGCGGGTGATCTCGAGCCTCATGATGCGGGTTCGGTGCGGATGGTGTCGGGGCGGGAAGCATGGCGTCTCAGTCGGTAGGCCACCACCAGAGACAGCAACGCCAGGATGACGAACACGACGAACCCGGTCGCGTAGCCTGATAGTTGCTGGCCGCTCACGAACGCCCCCATCAGCGGAGGAACGGCGAAACCACCAAAGGCCCCCAAGCCGCCCACCCAACCGGCGGCGCCGCCCACGGCTTCTGGCACTTCCTGGGGAACCAGCTTGAACACCGCCGCGTTGTTGACACCCATGCCGACCGCCATAACGATTTCGGCGAGCACCGAAACGACCAGCCCATCCGAAAACGTCATGATGGCTGCCCCGACCAGCAGCAATGTCAGCGAAGCGATGGCGGTCCTTTCGCCGCCGATCCGATCGGCGATCGAGCCCCCAACGATACGGATGGCGGAGGCCAGGAGGGAGAAGACGGCAGTCAGAGCTCCGGCCGCAAACGCCGAGACGCCGTGCAACTCGCGCCAGTAGGTGGGAAGCCACGCCGTAAGTGCGATGAAACCGCCGAAGGTGGTGAAGTACAGCACCACCAGCGCCCACGTCTTCCTGTTGCGGGCGGAAATCGCCAAGGTCTGAAGGGCGGTTCCGGCCGGAAACAACTCCTCACCGAGATCAGCTGCCGCCGCCCGAGCCTGGTCTGCGCTCAGCCCCTGGTCGCGAAGCTGGAAGTACGGCGCGTTTTGCCCCATCCGCCAATACAGGAACAATCCGATCATCAGCAGGCCCAACCAGGCCACATAGGCGATAGGAAGGCCGGCGCCGGCCAGTACCAGCGGCAGAAGGAAGGAGAAGAGGCCGGGAGCCAGGTTGCCGGCCCCGGCGTAGGTGCCGAGCGCCCATCCTTGCCGCGATTGGGGGAACCAGTACGACACCTGGCTGATCCCCACCGAGAACGTCGCGATGCCCGAACCGCTCAGCACCCCGAGCAGCAGCAGGATGGGATACATGCCCGGTGTGAGGCTGTCCGGATAGGCCGTATACATGATGGCTACCAGTCCGGCCATCCCCACCACCGAAGTCCCGAGCAGAACCAGAAACGGTTTGCGTCCGCCGGTCGTGTCGACCCAGGCAGAGAAGGGGATACGCAGGAGCGACCCGGAGAGCGACGGGGCCGCCACCAGCAATCCCACCTGGGCCGGCGTGAGGCCCATCAGATCTTTGAATTCCTTGGCAGTCGGTCCGAATAGCGCCACCGCGGCGAATCCGAAAAAGAAGCCGAGCGTGGCGGCGGTGAGACCCTCGTTCGGCGTTCCGCGAGTTGCGGGCAGGGACATGGTGACTCCCCTCCAGAGCAGCCAGGTCTACTGGTCTGTGCCGACGGGGCCCGAAATCCCTCCGCAGAGGACCCGCCGGCGGCCCAACGGATCATAGTTCTATATTCGATGAGTATAGAACTATTAATTAGCGAGATCAAGATGGCAAATCGCCGGATTCTCGCCCGGGAGCGCGGCCTTTGTAGGCCCGACGATCGTCATCTCTATTCAGCGAACCGCGGGTTGGCTGGCTGCCAACGGCTGGCGGCACCGGTCGAGCGGCCCCTCACCTGTGTGGCCACCCATCTCTCCAATAGGATCGGGTCGTGCTGCGGATCGATCACGTCATCATGACCGTTCGGGATCTCAACGCGGCCGCCGACCGGCTGTCTGACTCTCATGGCCTTGGTTCGGTCCCGGGTGGCCGTCATCGAGGCCACGGCACCGGCAACCGAATCGTGCCGCTCGGCCACAGCTACCTGGAGCTCATGGCAGTGGTTGATCCCGACGAAGCCCCGGGCAGTCCCCTCGGACGCTGGGTTGCCGATCAGGTGACGAGGGGAGACCGGTTGGCTGCGTTGTGTCTCCGCACCGACGACATCGAAGCAGTAGCCCGGAGGCTCGGGCAGGAACCGGAGGGGATGTCACGGCAGCGGCCCGATGGCACCGAGTTGAGCTGGCGGCTGGTCGGGATGCAAATCGCCCTGTCCGAAGGCCTTCCGTTCTTCATCCAGTGGGATGTGCCTGCGCAATACCATCCCGGCCTGGCCCGTGCCGATCATCGCATCGAGCCTTCGGGCGTCACCTGGGTGGAATTGGGCGGCGACCCGCAACAACTGGCTGCCTGGCTGGAGCCCCACGACCTCGACCTTCGCGTCGTTCCTGGACACAAAGGGATTCGCCGGCTCGGGATCGGTACCGCCGACGGGGAGATCGTTCTATAGGGGCGAGGCATTACTTCCGCCTGGAAGGTGACGGGTTGCGCGATTGGGCGACCCCCACCTGGCCGCCCCCCTGGGGCTCCCTCGATGTGAAGCAGGGAAGTCGTCCGAGCGAACCGAGGACTGAGGGGGCACCCGGGCCCGGGTCCTGACGCCTGATGCCCCCTCCGGCTCGGCTCTTCCCAACCGAGTCACCTCCCCACCTTCGGTGAGGGAGGCCCTCCAAACCCGTCGGCCTCAACCCACGAGATTCGGGAAGGGGGAATGCACCCGGGCAAAGCGAAGGGGATGGTCAACCCTGTCCTGTCAGCTCGGCTGCTACTTCGAGAGCGTACGGCACCAACTCTTCGAGGTCTTCCCCACCCGTCGGCAACTCACCCTCCCCGATCTCCTCGATCAGCGCTCGGTGCTCAGCCAGGTAGTAGGGAGCCAGCGAGATCCCCTCAACGGCCGAGTGGACGGCTCCGGCCAGGCGGACTGCTGAAGAGGTCCGGCCCGACCGGTAGGCAAGCCGGGCGATCCGGTCGAAGCTCATGGCCAAGCCTGGTTTGTGGTGGATCTTGCGGGACACCCTGGCAGCTTCCGCGTAGCACGCAGCAGCGTCGCTCCGGCCGTTTCGTTCCCTCACCACGCCGAGCCAACCCACCGCGGTGATGAGACAGTTGTCGTCGCCGATCAGACGCAGGCGCTCCCGGGCATCCTCGAGCAGTGAACCCGCCTCCGGCTCACCGGCGAGGACCGCACATACCCCCAGGAAGCGTTCATAGAACGGATGGTCGACGACGAGGGCTCTCAGCTCCGGAAGCACGTGATCGTGCCGCCCGAGGCGCAGATCGGCGTCCAACCGGAGCTCCGTTGCTGAGACCCGTCTCTCTTCGAGACGTCGTGCCTCCCGTTCGGCAAACTCGAACCCCAACAGATCGTCCAGGGCCCTCCCCCTCCACAAACCGAGCGCGGCAGCGGCGCTGTCTGCAGCCGAGTGGGTGTCGCGGTCGAGGTCCCGGCGGGCTCGGTCGGCCAGCCTCTCAAACACGGCCGCGTCGATCGAGTTCGCGGCGACCTCGAGGGTGTAGCCCGGCCGCCGGGTGATCAGCTGCTCAGGGCAGGGAAGCACCCGTCGGAGCCGGGACACATGGCTCCGCAGCGTCCGGAGGGCGGTTACCGGCGCATCGTCGCCCCACAGTTCGTAGACCATCCGGTCCGTCGAGACCACCGTGCCCGCCTCGACCACCAGCAGACCTAGCAAAGCCCGCTCTTTCGCGCCGGGAATGGGTACAGGACGGCCGTCGTCCCGTATCTCGAGCGGTCCGAGGATCGAGAACTCCATCGCTCAAGGGTATCCGGATTGATCACGCTGTGACCGATCCGCAACCTTTTCGCAACCTCTCCCGGGTAGAAAAGCAGCAGACCGCACAGAGAGGAGAAATCATGCATGCGGTACTCATCACCTTCAGGTCGTCGGCCACACTGGACGACCTTCGAGGACCATTCACCGATTACGCCCACGCCCTGTGCGACGTAGACGGCTTGGTGGCCAAAACGTGGATCCGCGACGGCGAGACCGTAGGCGGCTTCCACATCTTCACAACACGTAGCGCGGCTGAGGCGTACCTGGGCTCGGAGATGGTCGCCGGCCTCACGGCCAATCCGGCCTTCCACGGCTTCGAGATCCGTCACTACGACGTGCTCGACGAGCTGAGCGCCATCACCGGCAGCCCTTCGCGGACGCTGGTGGCGTAACAAGCAGTAAACCAAGATCCGGTTGGTCCCACGCGGGACCGACCGGATCGCGTTCCCGGCGCTCGCCCCTCAGCTAGCTTCCCTTGTCATATGTCTTCGCCGGCTATGTCATGAAGCGTCGGGTTTCTCTGCTCCTCACGCACCTGACCGAGCGTTTCCGGGCCGTCACCACGGTGCTTGTCAACCGGAATCTCCGCCGCCTCGAGATCGCCTGGGCGGCTTTCAACGTGGCCGAGTACGCCTTCGTGATCGCCCTCGGCGTCCTCGCTTTCGATCGCGGTGGCGCCGCGGCGGTGGGGTTGATGGCGTTGATCCGGACGCTCCCGGCCATGGCGGCCGGTCCATTGCTGGCGGTTCTGACCGATCGCCTGCCTCGTCAGCACATGGTGACGGCCAGTTTGGCGGGACGGGCGCTGGCCAGTGCCGGGTTGTTCGTGGCGGTCGGAGCGGGCAGCCCGATCGGGGTCGTCTATCTCCTCGCCGCGCTCGACGCGGCCACGGCTACCTCGTTCTGGCCCGCCCATACCGCTCTACTCCCGGAGCTGAGTCGATCCCGTGAAGAACTGGCCGCCTCCAACGCCGTCTCCTCGATTGTCGAAAATGGAGGCTTCTTGGTCGGACCGCTGGGGGCGGCCGTGGTGTTCGTAACATTGGACACAGCGGCCGTGTTCGTGATCGGAAGCGGGGTCTTCGTGGTAGGAGCTGTGCTGGCCGCCACGATCTCCACCGACCGAATCACGGCCCGGACCGCAAGGCATCGAGTGAAGGTCGACTTGCTCGACGGCTGGAAGGCGTTGCGCGCCAGTCGAGGCCCTTCGCTGGTGGTGGGTCTCTGGACGATCGAGGCTCTCCTGCTCGGCGCCATCGATGTGTTCACGGTCGTGGTCGCCATCGATCTGCTCGGTCTCGGTGACTCCGGGGCGGGTTTCCTCGGGGCGGTCAACGGGGCCGGAGGTGTGATCGGCGCCATCGCCATGACCACCTTCTCGCGGGGGAATCCGTTTGCCCGCTACCTGGGTATCGGTCTCCTTTTGATGGGACTCGGTCTTCTGCTCGCTGGGCTCTGGCCGGTCCTCGCCGCCGTTCTGGCCGGGTTCCTACTGGTCGGCATTGCCGGAGGGCAGATCGACATCGCCGCGCAGACCCTCCTGCAAAGGACGGTCGGTGAGGGTCACCTGGGGCGGGTGCTCGGAATCTACGAGGGCCTCTACTGGGGGTCACTCGGGATCGGGGCATTACTGGCCGGTTGGTTGGTCTCGGCAACGAGCATCGAGACCGGGGTCATCGGCTCCGGCGCCGCTCTCGTGCTGGTAGCCATCCTCGCCAGAGCCCGGCTGAGGTCTATCGACGGATCGGTCGAGGTGCCGGATGCCCGCTTCGATCTGCTCCGCAGCAACACGATCTTCGGGCTCCTTCCCGTGCCCACTCTGGAGCACCTCGCCCGAAGGGCCGAGAGAGTCGAGATCGAGTCCGGGACGGTGGTCATTCACCAGGATGGCGAGGGGGACCAGGTCTACTTGATCGAGCAGGGCGCTGCTGCGGTGGAGGTCGACGGGCTCCCTATTGCGGATCTCGGACCCAACGACGTGTTCGGCGAGATTGCCCCCCTTCGCCATCTTCCCCGAACGGCGACCGTGCGATCGACCGCCAACACGACGTTGCTGGTGTTGGATGGCGAGGAGCTCGCCGCTGCTGTGGCATCCCATACGTCATCGGCCACCACTGCCGACGCCATGGTGGCGGGTCGTCTGGCCGGGATCGGACGCGCACGCCGGGGTCGAGGGCACGGATAAGGGTTTCAGGTCTCATGTTTCGAATTCACGTTTCAGGGTTTCACTCTTCACGCTGTTTGGGAGCAACGGTTTGGGGTGGCCTCCCTCGGCGCGAGCCGGGAGAGGTGAGTCGGTTCGGAAGAGCCGAGTCGGAGGGGGCAATGAAGGTCCAGGAGGGAGAGCCGGCTGCCCCCTCAGTCCTCGCTGCGCTCGGACAGCAAAGCACTGCGAACCTTCCCTCTGTCGCGCGACCCGACAACTGGGGGGCTCCATTGGGAACTGCGATGGGGCGGACCGGAGCCCGCCCCATCGCGTCGTAGATTGGCGGTTGTTAGCCGCGGGGCGTCAGGTACTTGCCCCACCATTTGCGGGCCGTCTCGATGCCGCCCACTCCGAACGCCACCGCGAAGGCAACCGCAAAGGCGCCGAAGGTGAACTCGAAGATGCGGGTGCTGACCTGGCCGATACCAAGGATCTCCAGCGCCGTCAGCGCACCGAAGATGATCACGGCGTAACGGGCGACCACAGCCACCCACGGAGCGTTGCGGCTGGTGGCCCAGGGCTGCACCAGATCGCCGAGGAAGTTCCCGATAGCGGCCGCGATCACCAGGATCACGATTGCCACGATCACCAGCGGCAGGTAAGCGATCAACCCGGACAGCAGGTCAACCAATTCCGGCACCTGGAGCGCCTGCGCGGCCAGAAGGAATACCGAGAGCAACAGAATGGCGTAGATGATGTTGGCTACGATCGACGCCCCTGTGTATCCGGCGTTACGCAACGCGGGTCCGATGCCCGAACGGTCGATCACTTTGGTGACCGCAGGCCGATCGAGGAGCTTTTGGATTATGTTGCGAATGAACTTGGCAATCCACCATCCCACCAGCAGGATGAGTAGTGCGCCGAAGAATCGCGGAGCAAAGTCGGCGATGCCACGCCCGATGTCGCTCAAACCTTCCACAAACTGATCCCAGAAATTCATGGTTCCCTCCCCGGGGGTAGTTCCTTGTGAGGCTTAGACCTCGGTGGATCACCATTGGTTTCACCAGTTCTCAGAAGACTTCAGGAACCGGAAACTCGGCCGGGGCCAACGTTGCCAGGGGTAGACGCCCCATTCCGATTCGAGGTGGAAACCCGGGCGGCGTGACCCGAAAGACACACGAAGAACCGGCACCGTAACCCCCGCACCCCGCCCGCTCCGCCGGCGTCGGAGGTTTCGCCACGGAACGTGGTAGCCCAATATCTGGGATGTGTCCGGGATTGCCACATATGCCTGTAATCCACTTGGGCTTTCGCGATGATCCTTGGAGGGTGGTTTCGAGGCTTGGGGA
>JAOTUY010000013.1 GCA_029863625.1 Acidimicrobiia bacterium | reverse complement strand
CGTGCCAGAGCGGTGGCTCCGCAAGGTCTAATTCAGAACCCTTCCCAGGGGACGCAGTCATCGGCGACGGTGACCAGCTCGTTCGACCCACACGTCTCGAGGGCCTCAATCACCTCCATCGCCAGGCCTTGCAGCTCGGCCAGTACCTCGGGTGGGCTTCCAAACTCCATGTCGTGTCGGACGCTAACGCCTTCTCGCTCCAGCACCAGATAGGAGGCGCCTCCGTCGGCGCAATCGGGGCAGCCGTAGACCGGATCCAGCGCCACCGCGCTCAAGTGCTCCACCGCCGCTCCGATCCGCTCGAGACCCACAACCGTTAACGATCCGCTGTTCACGTACAAAGGTTCCTGTTTCTCGCGATCGCGGGCGGTCAGCACCAGACTTTCCCGCTGGATAGCGAGGTCGGCGTTGCAGAAACCGAGGCACATTCCGAAAGACCACCCTGCCTCGACCAGGGAGGCTTCTTCGACGGCCGTTTCAACTCCGATCGCCAGCCGACCAATCTCCTCACCGTTGACCACGACGGAGCTGGTGGCCGACTCAAAGGCTCCGAGCGGGATCGATACCTCGAAAGGTTCGAGCACCTGCGCACAAGCTTGCCCCAGCAAGACGGAGCTCCAGAGCCGGACGTCGATAGTCGAGCCGAGGTCGTCGACGGCCCACACAGCCTCATGACACGGCGTTGGTAGCGAGCCCCGCACGAGCAATCGCACCTGGACTGGGAAGCTCTCGAGGTAGAGAATCTCTGTTGAGTCGATGAACACCGGGCCCTCCACGCCTCCGGGGATCGTGGTCGTCGTGCTGGTGGCGCCGGACCCGTCATCAACGCCAGCACAAGCAGTCACCAACACGAGTATGGCAAGGGACGACCCGAGCACTCTGATCTTCATGTGTTTTCGACGTCCGTGGCGGCCGAATGGTTCCCTTTGCGTGGCCCGCTCGACAAATGGGCCGAAATTCCTTGTGGCATTTCTCCGTTCCGTGAGACCTTGTGAGGTAAGAGGCAAACGGGGAACGACGTGGTCATACCCGCCATCTTGGAGCAGAGTTTCACTTCCTTTGTCAGGGAGACGGAACCCAGACTCAGAGCAGCGCTGGTGGCCCACTCCGGACCCGAGCGGGGTCGAGAGGCCACGGCCGAAGCACTGCCTGATAGAACGCGACATAGTCGCACTCATTGACGACTACACGGCAGCCTGGGAAGCCAACGACAGTGCCGCCGTCCTCGCCTTGATGACTCCGGATGCCGCTGTGAAGGCCGGCAACGGAATGACTTACGGCGTGGAAGAACTCCAACCCCTCATCGAATCTCTGGGGGCCGTCACCACGGAGCAGGTCGGCGACCCGCTCATCACCTTTGGACGCGCCGTTCTCTCCATCGGGATGGCTGGTGGCCGGGACCGGGTACCTCAATGACAGTCACCACTCGATGGATCTGATGAGGGTTGGCGAACAGGACGGTCAGTTGCTCGTCAAGTACCACGAGAGATGGCGGGGAGGCCCATAGCCGATCGTCTGCACATGATCGGGAGCCCGGTCCGGCGGCCGGGTTCCTGTCCTGTCAACCAAAGCACAATCCCGCTCCTACGCCATTGCCACCAGCTCGAGCAGCGAATCATCGAAGTAATCGACTGCCCCGTCGGGCATCATCATTACCCGGTCCGGCTGCAGATCCTCAACGAAGTCGGTGTCGTGGCTGACCAGGACGATCGTGCCCTGATAGAGGCGGAGCGCCTCAACCAGCGCCTCTTTGGCCTGAGGATCGAGGTTATTGGTCGGCTCGTCCAGGAGCAGCACATTGGGCCGAGACACGACCAGCTGGCAGAGCGCCAGCTTGGTCTTCTCTCCACCCGAAAGCGTGCCTGCGTCCTGGTCGACCTTGTCTCCCAACAAGAAGTGACCCAGCAGTGTCCGCAGGGCCGGGTCGGGTTGATCCGAAACCTCCCGCATGTGATCGAAGACGGAGACGCCCGGCTTGATCTGCTCATGCTCCTGGGCGTAGTAACCAAGCGAAGCCTTGTAGCCGACCTCGACCCCACCCAGATCAGGTGCCTCGAGCCCGGCCAGGATGCGCAACAGAGTGGTCTTCCCAGCGCCATTGAGGCCCATGATCAGTAGCCCTTCGCCGCGATCAAGATCGAAATCGACGTCGACGAATACCAGGTTGTCGCCGTAGGACTTGGCGAGTCCCTCCGCCTTCAAGGGAGTCCGGCCCGAAGGTTCGGGCTGGGGGAACCTCACGGCCACATTTTTGCCACGGCCCCGCACTTCGATCAGGTCCCGCTTGATGCGGTCCGCCCGGGTTTGCATGGTTTTCGCTTTCCTGGCCATCTTCTCCGTGGTCCCCTTGAAACGGGCCACGGTCGTCTCGAGCTGGGCGATCTTCTGATCTTGGTGGCGACGCTCTTTCTCCCGTTGCTCGCGTCGGCGATCGCGCTCGGCGAGGAAGTGGGTGTAGTTGCCGCGGTAGGCTTCGATCTCGCCCTGATCAAGGGCCAATACGGAGGTGATCGCCTCGTCGAGCAGAGGCAGATCGTGGCTCACGACCAGAAGCGCACCCCGGTAGTCCGCCAGGTAAGCCATCAGCCAGGCCTTGGCGTCGAGGTCGAGGTGGTTGGTCGGCTCATCGAGCAACATCACCTCTGTCTCCGCAAAGAGGATCCGGGCGAGCTCAACGCGGCGACGCTGGCCGCCCGACATCGTGGCGACCGGTTGTGCCAATTCATCGTTGCCCAGCCCCAGCGAGGCGGCCGTCCGCTTGGCCTCAGCCTCGGCGACGTAGCCACCCTTTGATTCGAACTCCTCCTGCAGGCGGGCATGATTGCGAATCGCCCGGTCTCGCCGTTCGCCCTCGAGCCGTTCGATCTTGCGGCGCGCGTCTTCGATCCGTCGTTGCACGGCGCCGATCTCGCGGGCAGCCAGAATCCGCTCCAAGCCGGTGGCATCTGGATGCTCGAGATCCGGCAATGCAGCCTCCTGTGAGAAGTACCCGAGGTTGCCGCTCCGCAGGATTGACCCGGCGGCCGGCGATCGATACCCGACCAGTGTGCGCATCAAAGTGGTCTTGCCGGTTCCGTTTCGACCAACCAGACCGACCTTATCGCCCGGTTGCAGGCTGAAGGAACCCCCCTCCAGCAAAACGCGGGGGCCTACCTCGATACGAACGTCACGGACAATGAGCATAAGCGAGGAAAGGCTAGCCAGCCCGGCGCTGTGTCAGAAGGCCATTGTCGACCGGCAGAGTGGCGGGAGTACGTTATCCCTTGCCGCCGAGATAGTGGAACCAGAGGATCCGGGCGGCGACTGCCCGTAACGGTCGCCATACCTCCGCCAATCCGACCATCTCGTCGTGGGAGGGGCGGGCCGGCAGGTTCTTGAGGTCCCGCACGGCAGCCTGGAGAGCGATGTCCCCGGCCGGCCACACATCCGGGCGGCCCAGGGCCATCAGCAGGTAGGTGTCGGCGGTCCACGGACCCACTCCTTTCAGTCCGACCAGCTCCTCCCGGGCCCTCTCGTCGGGCAATCCCGCCACCGCGTCGAGGTCGAAGGATCCGTCGATCAACGCCGCGGCCAGGGAGCGTCCGTACCCTGCCTTCTGGCGGCTGAACCCGACCGCCCTGAGGGTCGCGTCGTCGAGCGTGAGGAAGGCCTCCGGTGTCACCGCCGGGATCACGCCGTCGAGACGACCGTAGGCAGCGCGAGCTGAGGCCAACGACACCTGCTGTTCGAGGATGATCTGCAGCAGCGTCGCAAAACAGGGTTCGCGTGCCCAAAGCGGGGGTGGCCCGTATCGGCGAACGACGCCGGCTAGATCGGGATCCCGTTCCGAGAGGATGGCGGCGCCTTCGGCCAGCACGGTTTCGCTGAGGGCCCTCATTCCTCGCGGTGCCACCACACCGTCACGATGGTCCGGTCTCGACTCCCAACGTACAAGCGACCGGTGTCATCTTTCGTTTCCGGAACCAGCAACTCTCTGAGCTCACTCCAGCGACTGCGGGGTAACACCAACCGCTTCCCATAGTGATCGAGGATCTCATCCCAGCTCTCGAACCATACCTGGCCAGGGCGGGTCCAGGTCTCAACATGAGGAGACGCCTCACAGACCTCCTCGACAACCTCGACGAAGTCCGCATAGGTCGGCCCGTGCGGTCGTTCGAGTCGGTGAAGAGCCCGATAGTAGGGCAACAGATCCGACCAGGGATGACCGGGGGTCAACTCCACCACAACACCTACCCGGGCATGCCGAGCCAGCGCCGAGAGGAAAGGCTCGATGTCCGCGACGTCGTAGACCACGTGGGCACACATCGCCACGTCATGTCGATCGACACTCCCGGCGATGTCCGGCCAGGCGCCCTCGACCAGCTCGGCGGAGACGCCCTGCTCGGTGGCTCGCTGCCGAAAACCCTCAGCCAGATCGGGGTTCTTCTCGACGGCGGTAAGCGAATAGCCCTCCGCGGCGTGGACCAGCGAGGCCCGCCCGGTCCCGGCTCCTACGTCCAGCAAGGTACCCGAAGCCGGAAGGAGCGAACGGATGATATCACTCGTTGGCGTTTGGGATCCTTGCTCGCGGGCGACCTGCGCCCGCCGCTTCCACAGCTCAGGAGACCATCCATAGGGCGAATCCGGAACGGCCTCCATCAACTCGAGGGGGATGGCCCATTCCTCCAACCAGCGCCGCCAGCGAACGGAAGCCGCGTCAGTCATCGGAGCCCGGCGAAGAGATCGTCCTCACGATCCGGAGCCTCGACCCGGCTGGCAATCCGCATGAAGCTCTCCCGGCCAAACACCGTGGGCCTGGCTTCCTCCGGTACCCGGAAGAGCCACCAATCTTCAGGGATCTGGCTGCGGTGAGCGGCCCAGGCCTCGAATTTACGATCGACATAGTCCCGAACATCCACCCAGGCGGTGATGTCTTCGTCCGGGATCCCAACTGCCGGCCGCCGTTGGAACTCCTCGTCGGTGATCTCACCGGCTTCGTGAAGCGCTTGACGGATGGAGAGGGTTCTCGAACGAGGATACGTGACCCAATACAACTTGCAGGGCGTCCACAGCCCTTCGCCCTCTGCCGGTGGGAACCGGCCGACATCATCGGCTCCGAAAAAGGCGGCGGTACCGATTCGATTCACCTGGATGTGATCGGGGTGGCCGTACCCGCCAAACGGATCGTACGCAATCACCACCTCGGGCTGAAAGCGACGGATCAGGTGGACCAGGCGGCCTGTAGCTTCCATGAAATCGGCGTTCCAGAACGCATCAGGATGGCCGTTGTCTTCGGTGCCCATCATTCCGGAGTCCCGGTATCCGAGGAATGCATGGCTCGTGATCCCCAACACCCCGGCCGCCTTGGCCATCTCCCCGGAACGAATCTCGGCGAGACGCGGCTTCAGCTCTTCCGGGTTGTCATAGTTGTGGATTTCCCCCACAGCCCCGTCGGTGGCAGTGACCACGACCACCTGTTCGCCTGCTTCCGCATAGCGCGCCAGGGTTCCCCCGGTCGAGGTGGTCTCATCATCGGGATGGGCGTGGAAGGCGAGTAGTCCGGCCATGGGGAGACGATCTTAGCCACGGGCCACCAGGTACCAGACCGACAAAGGCAGGGACTACGGGAGAAATCCCATACTCCGCCTTTGCGCCCGCAGACCCTGGAAGATCATTGTCTGCCCGGAAACGACGGATGTCTAGGAGAAAGCCGTCCGCCGTCCGCGGTGGGCCGGGACAGGCAGGTCCCTGCGTGATTGATCATGGGATCCGACCCGATCAACTGGATCGTTTGGCAAACCGGCCACCCGTCCGCCAGTAAACCCCGTCGGCCCTGGTGAGGAAACCCTCGTCGACCAGATAACGACGCAGAGATGCGTAATCCTGATACCAGACCTGGAGCATGAGATTGACCTCACGTTCGGCGTAGCGCAAGCCCGGCTCGAACTCCTGGGCAAGACGATCAAGAACGACCAGACGTTTCGTATGTTGCGCCGGGAGCTGGGTGAGCCGGGTACCGTCGAAAAACCTGCGCAGAACGGTCGCTTCCTCCTCGTCCCACGGACCCTCGGTCACCGATGAGGCGGCCCCCTCCATCGTCGGAAGCTCTGAGCCCAAGCGCTGCAGCGTCCCAACTTCGAGGCGGTACCCCTCATCCAGCAGGCCGGCTTCCTGCAGTTTCACGATCGCTCGCAGGACGGTCTTTGTCTGAACCCGCAACCGCTGGGCGAGCTGTCCGGGGTCGACGGGCTCGACGGCCGCCGCGCCGAGGATGGCGAGCCGCACTGGGTCGAGCGCCATCCGGAGATAGTCCGTCGGATCGATCACGGACTGGAGAGTACCAAAGCCTTGCGTTGCGGTTGCAGCGACCATACGCTCCTCTCTGTGGCCCCCGACCGATTCACGCACACCGTCCACCTCAGCACTTCTCCTGAGCGCGCCTGGGCCGTACTCCAGGAACCGGAGACATGGGGCGCCATTGGGGGGGTCCAGCGGGTATTCGATGCTCAATATCAGCCGGACGGAACGTTGCTCAGCTATCGGTTCTTGGCCGAGGCAGGGATGAAACCCTATGAAGGGTCGGCCCGAACCATCGAAGCAGATGCACCGGTTCTCATGGTCGTCACGGTGGATGCAGCCGAGATCGAGGGGACGATTACCACCGAGTTGCAGCCGTCCAACCCACACGGAACCGACATGACGGTGTCATTGAGCATCCGCCCACGAGGCATCCTCGCCCTCATGTTCTTCCCGATCGTCAGCAAGGCAATCGGGTCGGGGTTCTCGCGACAAATCGACGAGATTGCCCGGCGCATAGAGAAAACCTAAACCTCCGTCACCCCGAGTACGCTGCCGCCGACCTATGAGCCGGCGCCAACCGCCGAGCGCACCGATTGGGCGGCCCTCGCCATGACCGCGGCCGGATCGTCGGATCCCTGGCTCAGCACCGCGAGAGCGGCGGCGAGTGCCTCCCACGCTGCCGCCAACTCCGGGATGTTGGGGAGCGGAAGCCCATCGATTCCCGACTCTGCGAAAATCACCCCGTTGGGATCTCCGGCGACCTCATCAAGGGCGCTGCGCAGCGCCGGAGGCCGGTTGGTCACTTCAGAGAGCTGCACCATCGTCTCGGTGGTGGCGATAAAGTCGAGGAGGAAGGTCTCCACCGAAGCAGTATTCTCACTGAACGAGTTCAGGAAGAAGCCCTGAACACCGACGAATGGTCGTGGTGGGTTGCCGTTCATCAGTGGCAGCTTGGCGACCCCGTAGTTGATTCCTGCGGCGTCTACGGCTTCGACCTGCCAGGGACCCGTCCACATGAAGGGAACCGCGCCCTGGTTGAAAAGGTCGGCCATGACGGAGTAGTCGACCTCACCATCGGCGTACCCGTCCTGGTAGAGACGACTGAGGAACGTGGCTCCTTCAATCGCCCCGGATGAATCGAGACCCACATCGGCCACGTCGTAGGCGCCGTTCTCGAACCCGAAAACATACCCGCCGAAACCAGCGATGAAAGGGAATTGGTGCAAGGGCTCACCAACCGGAATGGTGAGACATGGCACACCCGCTTCGGTCGGGAAGCCCAGATCGTCACAAATAGCTCGCAAAGCCTCGAAGTCGGCCGGTGGTACTGGAACGAGGTCCTTGTTGTAGAAGAGCCCGACCGCCTCCGTGACGAAGGGCACCGCGTAGACGTCCCCCCCGTATGAAAAAGCGTCAACCGCGACTGACAGAAACTCAGCCTCACGCCCTTCGAGATTCAACGGGGCGATTATGGAAGCTTCTGCCAGGGCACCCGTACCCTCGTTCGAGTCGATGAAGAGATCCGGTCCCTCACCGGCGGGAACGGCGCTCATGACGGCTCCCCGAATATCGCGGAACGGCATCACTTCAACCTCGACTATGGTGCCGTATGCCATTTCGAAGCGCTCCGCCGCGGTCTCCACGACCGGCGCTCGAGCCTCATCAACCCACACCACGAGTTTCGTGGCCTGAACTTGCGTGGTGCTGGTAGGAGAAACCACATCTCCGTCGACGGTCGTAGCGGTGCCGTCCGTGCTGGTGGTCGTCTGACCTGACCCACCCTGGCCCGAGGTGCAAGCGGCCATCACAAGGGCCGTAGCCAGTCCGAACGCCAGCTTCCGCTGCGATTTCGACGCCATCAAACAGTCCTCTTTGAGTTGGGGAACCGCGACCCTGCACACACGGAGTCTATCGAGCCAACATAGTGGACTTGGAACTGCGAACTGCGAATTGCAGACTCTCAGCCCTCCCCCGCTGCCTCTGCCTGCTCTCGCAATCCCTCCGCTACCGCCAGAGCATCGGCCCTATCTCCAACCGAGATCTCGGCCCGGTCGGTAAGCAGGGTGACCTGATTGTTGAGCACCTGGAGAAACCCGCCGTGGGTCCCGATGGTCACTTTTTCGTTGCCGCTCTCAACCACAACCACTCCGGTTGCCAGGGCAGCCATCAACGGTTCGTGCCCGGTCAGGATCCCGATCTCGCCTTCGGTTGTGCGAGCCACTACGAAATCGGCTTGGCCGGACCACACCACCGCCTCGGGCGCCACAATGTCGACCTGGAAGCTCACCTAGTGCTCCCTCGTACAAGTTCCGTGCGTGTATCGCCGAGCACTCGGTGTCATCTGGCGAGGACGCACGACGCAGCCGCAGTGGGCAACTGCGTCAAGGAGGAGGACGCCGCCAGGGGCAGCGAGGGCCGGTGAGACACGTGCGAGGCTTGTGCGTGGGTGCACCTAGACACCCGCCGTTTCCATGGACTTCGCTTTGGCTATCACGTCATCCGCACCGCCGACCATGTAGAAGGCTTGCTCGGGGTACTGGTCCATCTCGCCGTCGAGCACCATCTTGAAGGACCGAATGGTCTCTTCAATCGGCGTGTAGATGCCCGCCTGGCCGGTGAACTGCTCCGCCACGAACATCGGCTGGGCCAGGAAACGCTGGATCCGTCGAGCGCGGCTCACCATGAGCTTGTCCTCTTCGGACAACTCATCGATGCCGAGAATGGCAATGATGTCCTGGAGGTCCTTGTAGCGCTGGAGCACTCGCTGGACATTGGTGGCGACGTTGTAGTGCGCTTCGCCGACGATCTGCGGATCCAGCGCCCGACTGCTGGAGTCGAGCGGGTCAACCGCCGGGTAGATACCGAGCGCGGTGAGCGGCCGGCTCAGAACAGTGGTGGCGTCGAGATGGGCGAAGGCGGTATGGGGCGCCGGGTCGGTGATGTCGTCGGCCGGCACATAGATCGCCTGCAGAGATGTAATCGACCGGCCTTTCAGTGAGGTGATCCGCTCCTGCAGCACACCCATCTCGCCGGCCAGAGTCGGCTGGTATCCGACCGCAGACGGCATCCGGCCCAACAGCGTGGACACTTCCGAACCGGCCTGGGTGAACCGGAAGATATTGTCGATGAACAACAAAACGTCCTGGTTCTGCACATCCCGGAAGTACTCGGCCATGGTCAGGGCCGACAAAGCGACCCGCAGTCGGACCCCAGGCGGTTCGTCCATCTGACCGAACACCAAAGCCGCCTTGTCGATGACGCCCGAATCCTTCATCTCCAGGAACAGGTCGTTGCCTTCACGAGTCCGTTCACCGACTCCCGCAAACACCGAGACCCCTCCGTGTTGGGTAGCTACCCGGTTGATCATCTCCTGGATAAGCACCGTCTTGCCGACTCCGGCGCCGCCGAAGAGGCCGATCTTGCCCCCTTGCAAGTACGGGGAGATCAGGTCGAGCACCTTGATTCCGGTTTCGAAGACCACCCGCTGTGCCTCGACATCCTCAAAGCGCGGTGGTGTGCGGTGAATCGGCCAGCTCTCCCCCTCCTCGATCTCTTCGGGGCCGACGTCGAGCGGCGCTCCCCAAACATTGAAGATATGCCCGAGTGTCCGGTCGCCAACCGGGACGGAGATAGGCCCGCCCGTGTTGCGCACTTCGGTGCCTCGAACCAGGCCGTCCGTGGGGGCCATCGCCACCGCCCGGATCCGGTTGTGGCCGAGGTGTTGGGCGGTTTCAGCAATGACGGTGCGGGTTTCCCCGGCGACGGTGAGCTCAAACTCGAGGGCATACAGGATCTCCGGAAGGCCGTCGGGCGGGAACTCAACATCAACGACCGGCCCGGCCACCTTGGTGATGCGTCCTATGCTCTTTACTTCTGCCACGCTTGGTTCTCCTTCATCACTTCTGTTGGACAAGCGCCTCAGCGCCGCCGACGATCTCGGAAATCTCTGTGGTGATCTCAGCTTGCCGCGCCCGGTTGGCGATCCGGCTCAAGACGCGGATCAACTCATCAGCGTTCTCCGTTGCTGCCTTCATGGCCCGCCGCCGGGCCGAATGCTCCGAAGCCGACGCCTCGAGCAAGATGCTGAATACGGTCGACTCGACATAGCGGGGCAGCAACCGGTCGAGGATCTGATCCGGCGAAGGTTCGTAGGAATAATCCACCGCCGTTGGTACCTCATCGGAAGACGGCGCAGCGATCGGCAGCAACTGGAATTGAGTGGGAATCTGAGTCATCGCCGACTGGAAGCGGGTGTAGTAGACGTCAACCGAGTCAACGGTCTCGCTGGCGTACGCTTCCATGAGCGTGTTGGCGATGGCCCGGGCGTCCCCGTAACCGGGTGAGTCGGTCACACCCAGGAAGGACCGGGCGACGTGGTATTTACGGTACTCAAAGTAAGTCTTCGCTTTCTTGCCGACCACGAACAAACGAGCAGGGATTCCCGACCGCTCGAGGGCCACAATATTCCGCTCGGCCTCGCGGATGATCGTGGTGGCGTAGGCCCCGGCCAACCCCCGGTCGGCGGTAACTACCAGCACACCGGCGTGCCGGATCGGTCGTTCCTCCAAAAGCATGTGGGAGGCGCCGCCTGACGCTCCGGCCACGTTGCGGATGACGTCCACCAACTTGGCGGAGTAGGGCTTGGAGGCTTCCACCCGGGCGACCGCTTTGGGGATCCGCGAGGCGGCGATCAACTCCATGGCGCGGGTGATCTTCATCGTCGATTGGACCGATTTGATCCGCCGCCTGGTATCTCGAAGCTCAGCGCTCGCCACTGGTCCCTACTCCTCGAAAGTTTCCGTGAATGCAGAGATAGCGGCCACCAACGCTGCCACCTCCGGCAACTCGCCGGTCGAAGCGATTTGCTCGAGAAGCTCAGGATGGCGGGTGCGCACAAAGTCCAGCAAGCCGGCCTCGAAGTCTTCGATCTTATCGACCGGTATCGAGTCCATGTGCCCCTCGGTCACGGCGAAAATGACCATGACCTGCTCCTCGACCTTGACCGGTGAGTACTGGCCTTGTTTCAGCACCTCAACAACCCGCCGGCCTCGTTCGAGCTGGGCGAGGGAGGCGGCGTCCAATTCCGAACCGAACTCCGCGAATGCTTCCAGTTCACGGAATTGGGCGAGATTGAGACGTAATGGACCGGCCACCTTCTTCATCGCCTTGATCTGGGCATTGCCACCCACCCGGGAGACGGAGATGCCGGCGTTGATGGCCGGACGGATGCCCGAATAGAACAAATCGGATTCGAGGAAGATCTGCCCGTCGGTGATCGAGATGACGTTGGTGGGAATGTAGGCGGAGACGTCACCTGCCTTCGTCTCGATGATCGGCAGCCCGGTGAGCGACCCTCCACCAAGTTCGTCGCTGAGCTTGGCGCAGCGCTCGAGCAGCCGGGAATGCAGGTAAAACACGTCACCCGGATACGCCTCGCGACCGGGCGGGCGGCGGAGCAACAACGAAATCTCGCGATAGGCGACCGCCTGCTTGGAAAGATCGTCGAAAATGACCAGCGCATGCTCGCCTTTGTACATCCAATACTGCCCAATAGCCGAACCCGCATACGGCGCGTACATCTGTAGCGCGGCGGGCGCCGACGCGGAGGAATGGACCACCACCGTGTACTCCATAGCCCCGTGGCTGGTGAGAGAGTCAACCACCTCGGCGACCGTGGACGCCTTCTGGCCGATAGCGACATAGATGCACTTGACCCCGAGGCCCTTCTGATTGATGATCGTGTCCACCGCGATGGCCGTTTTCCCGGTCTGCCGATCGCCGATGATCAACTCGCGCTGACCGCGTCCGATCGGAATCATCGAGTCGATAGCTTTGACGCCGGTTTGCAGCGGCTCTTTCACCGGTTGACGTTGCACTACCGAGGGAGCCTGAGTCTCCAGGAGACGGGTCTCGGTGGCATTGACCGGGCCCTTACCGTCCAGCGGGTTACCGAGCGGGTCGACCACCCTCCCGAGTAGCGCATCGCCGACGGGTACCGACAGAACCTTGCCCGTCTGCTTGACCGGATCCCCCTCCTCGATGTGGTTGGCCTCACCCATCAACACCACGCCGAGGTCGTCCTCATCGATGTTCAGGGCGACTCCCTGCAAACCACCAGGGAATTCAAGAATCTCAGAGGCCATGGCATTCGGCAAGCCCTTGACGCGGGCCACCCCATCGGCGCTCGACGTCACATAGCCGACTGTCTCAGCTTCGACCGACGGATGCCAACCCGCGAGGCTCTCCTTGAGGACGGCGGTTATGTCTTCTGGATTGATGGTCATTTCCGACATCGAATCTCCTGCCACTTCTTATCGCGCTTTCAACGCCTCGCGCAGACCGGAGAGCCGCTTCTGCACGGAGCCGTCGATGACGGTATCCCCGACCCGGGCGACGATGCCGCCGATAACGGAGGGGTCAACGATTACTTTCGGTTCGAGTTGCTTGCCGGTTTTACGGGCCAGGGCTGCGATCAATCGCTCAACGGTGGCCGCATCCAGTTCGACCGCGGTGCGGATTTCTGCAACCTCCCGGTTGACGGAAGCGGCCGCCGTCTCGACCATCTCATCAACGATGTCCGGCAAAGATGAAGCCCGGCCCATTCCAACCGCGAAGTTCACGAAGGCAACGGTCAGATCGGAGGCGCGGGTCTCGAGCAAACCATCGACAATGGATTTCTTGCGGTCGGTGGGCAGCTGCGGATTGCTCAGCGAATCACGCAGCTCGTCGGAGGACCGAAAGGCGGCGGCGATCTGGAGTAGCTCGCTCTGCACTCTGTCCAGCTGGTCCTCGGCACGAGCAATCTCGAAGAGACCGGCCGCATACCCTTTGACGCGATCAGTCATCGGCTTGCGTCCCGTGTTGCGGGTTGGTGCCGATTTCGACGAGCCATTCGGAGCCATCTGGCAAGAACGCAGGACGAAGGCGCACTGAGAAAGTGCGTCGAGGACGAGGACGTAGCCAGGGGCTTCGAGGGCCGGCGAAATTCTGTGCGTGACTGGCAACTCGGGGCACTAGGCCATCCTCTCCAAATCGGCGAGGTAGCGCTCGATCAAGCCGTGTTGAGCTTCGCGGTCGAGGCTTTCCCCAACGACCTTCTCGGCCAGATCGATCGAGAGGTCGGCTACTTCCTGGCGAGCTTCTTGGAGAGCGCGAGCCTTCTCATTCGTCGCGTCTGCTCGGGCTTTGGCGACGATTTGGCCTGCCTCAGCCTCCGACTTGGAGACCAGATCGGCTCGAACGGCGTCACCTTGGGTACGAGCTTCTTCGACGATGCGATTGGCCTCGCCCTTGGCGGTAGCCAGTTGGGCGCGATAATCGTCAAGCAGACTTTGGGCCTCGAGTTTCGCCGCCTCTGCTTCCTTCAACTGGCCGCTGATGGCCTGTTGGCGGTTCTCCAACGACCGGTTGATAGCCGGGAACGCCCACCTATACACGAAGAAGAAGACGATCCCGAAGGCGATGATGCCGGCGACGAGTTCATAAGAATCCGGCAGCACAAGGCCAATGTTGCCGCCTCCTTCCGTTTCCTCTTGAGCCATGATCAGCACGTTGGACATTGCGTACAACACGGTGACCTCCTAGGCGATGAAGAAGAGGACGAAGCCGATGAGGGCCAGCGCCTCCGTAAATGCGATGCCCAGGAACATGGTGGTACGGACCGTGCCGGCCATTTCCGGTTGACGTGCCATGGCAGTGATGGCATTACCCACCACAATGCCGATACCGATGCCGGGTCCGATGGCGGCAAGGCCGTAACCCATCAGGGCGAGCCCTCCTTTGAGGACCTCGATTGATCCTTCCATTCCCTTCTCCTCCTTGGTCAGTGCTCTGGGTGAACCGAAGACTGTATATAGACGGCGGATAGCAGCGTGAAGATGTATGCCTGTAACACGGCCACGACGATCTCGAAAAGGAAGATGCCGATACCGAATGCGAACCAGGCGACGCCGACCAGGCTCTTGGCACCCGCATCGGCAAAGTTCCAAATGAAGATGGCGCCCGAGCCGAGCAGCAGGGTCAACATGAGGTGACCGGCCACCAGGTTGGCGAAGAGCCGCACCGCCAGGGTGAGGGGGCGCAAGAGGAAAGTCGAGAACAGCTCGATGATGCCGACCAGCCACCGCAGCGCCAGCGGCACCGCCTTGGGCCAGATGATGTCGGTGAGGTAGTGAACGCCGTTCTTGCGGAAACCGACGAATACGAAGATCACGTAGGTAACGATGGCCAGGAAGGCGGGGATCGCCATGCGGGAGGTGATCGGGAAGTTGATCAGCGGGGTTATCTCGAAGAGGTTCCCGACCAACAGGAACAAGAACATAGCGGTCAAATAGGGAGCGTACTTGACGCCCTCCGGCCCGATGATGTCTTCCGCTACATCCTTCCGTACGAACTGGACGAGGCTCTCGATTACCGCCTGGAATTTCGAGGGAATCACGCTTCCCTTGCGGAGCCCGAAATAGAGGAGGGCCACCACGATGAAAGCGGCCAGGAAGATGAGGATGATCGTCCGGGAGATAGCGAGCTCGCCGATATGAAAGACGGTGGGGAGTTCAAAGAGCTCTTTGACGTCGGCCGGAGCGCAGATCACCTCGTTGGCCACGTCGCATTCACTGGCCAGAATCACTTGCTCAAACATGGTCTTCTCGTCGCTCCCCTGCGAGTGCTTTCACTTCCAAAACCAACAATGCAAGATAGGCCACAACGACCGAAACTCCCAACACCACGCGGTCGACGGGCAGGATGCTGGCGAGAAGATACATCGTTGCCGCGATCAGGCCTAATCGAACGATGAAACCGAAGAGGGCGCCGGCATAATAGGCGGCGAAGGAGATCCGCGCCGCCATTGACAGGAATACACCGGTAATGAGGTAGTAGCCGACCACAATCACTATTCCGAGGGCAGCCGACCAGGCGCCGTCCCAACCTCGGATGAGGGTGGCCAGAACGACGATGACGGGACCCACGACCACCGACCGGCGGACCGTGCTCTTGGCCAGGTCGAGTTCGACGGGCCGCTGCTGGGCAACATAGATTTCCGCGTCACTTCTTTCGAACATCGTCGTCCTTGGAGGCATGAATCCACATCCGGTAGAAGCCGTTGATGGACCCGGCGATGATACCGATGACAATGAACCACGGGCCGGTGTCGAGCCAATGGTCCACAAGCCAACCGAGCAGCCATCCGGCCAAAATGGAGCCGAGGAAGCTGCTGCCTTCCACCCATCCATCGTTGATGGCGCCCGTGACGACCTTGTGGGGAGAGTCCCTCTTAGGCATGAGACACCTGCGGTGTCTCGTCCCGTACTTGGTACTTCGTACTTCGTACCGGGCGGCTAGGTAGAGCCTGCTGAAGCGATGAAGTTTCTGGCAGACACTTTGTGAACTGTTTCACAAGCTAGTCAACTCACCTGATGAGCGAAGTATTCCGACCTGCCCGTCGACGTACGAATACGAAGTACGAAGTACGGAGTACGCCTCTTAGACATGTCCAGGGAACCCTTCCGGGTACGCGGGGAAGGAGTCTGCCAGCTTGCGGATCCGTTGCTCCAGCCCTTCGAGGGCGGACGGATCCTCACGGTGACGGAGGGCCTCTGCGATCAACCCGGCCGTCTCGTCGGCCTCGGGCTCCTTCATCCCTTGCGTGGTCATCGCCGGGGTACCGATCCTGATCCCGCTGCCCACAAAGGGCTTGCGAGGATCGAAAGGCACGGTGTTGAAGTTGCACGTGATGCCAACCGCGTCGAGCAACTTGGCGGCCTGCTTCCCGGTCAACTCCTCATCGATGCTGCGCATATCCACCAAGAACATGTGATTGTCGGTACCCCCACCGACCACCCTCACTCCTTCAGCCATCAGCCGGGCGGCCATCGCCCTGGCGTTTTCGACAATCTGGCCGGCGTAGTCCCGATACTCCGGGGTCGACGCTTCCAGGAAACATACCGCCTTGGCGGCAACTTGACTGAAGATTCCGCCACCCTGCGTTCCCGGGAAGACAGCTTTGTCGATCGCCTTGGCGTGCTCCTCACGGGAAAGGATCAACCCGCCCCGGGGCCCGCGCAAGGCTTTGTGGGTAGTAGCGGTGACGAGATCGGCGTACGGAACCGGGTTCGGATACGCCCCGCCGGCCACCAATCCGATGAAATGAGCAGCATCGACCATCAGCAGCGCATCGATCTCGTCGGCGATAGACCGAAATGCTTCGTAGTCGAGCACCCGTGAGTAGGCGGTGTAGCCCGCCAAGACCATCTTCGGACGGTGCTCGAGCGCCAACCGCCGAACCTCGTCCATGTCGATGAGCTCAGAGTCCTGATCTACGCCGTAGGCGATGAATTCATACAACTCACCAGAGGCGTTGACCGGCGATCCATGGGTGAGATGACCGCCCTGATCGAGCCGCATGCCGAGCACCCTGTCACCCGGTTCAAGGAAGGCAAAATAGGCGGCCAGGTTGGCCTGGGCGCCGGAGTGAGGCTGAACGTTGGCATGCTCGGCCCCAAAGAGAGCCTTGGCCCGGTCCCTGGCCAGGTCTTCAAGCTGGTCAACGACCCCACATCCCTCGTAGTAACGGCGACCGGGATAGCCCTCCGCGTATTTATTCGTGAACACTGATCCGGAGGCTTGCATCACCGCCCGCGAGACGAAGTTCTCCGATGCGATCAGATGAATATGCGAGTTCTGACGAGCCGTATCGGCTCTGATGAGGTCGGCGACTTGCGCGTCGACATCCTCGACGGAACGTGAGTCAATCATGATGTCAGCCTTCTTGTGCGGTTGCCAGCATCAGAAGGGTAGCGGGCAGTCCGGCCGACTTCGTCGGCCTAAAACACGTTTCTCGTTTCTCGTTCTTGGTTGACCGAAGAACAGAAGACGGAGAACGAAGAACGGGCCTCTCTACAAGGCCGGCCAACGCACTGGTCCTTGCCGCAGTACTTTCGGCGGTACAACGGTTACATCCACCACCGTCGACGACGTTCCCCCTGAGCAGATGCCAGGCAGGAAAACGGCAACCGCGCCGCCAAAGAACGCGATTGCTTCTTCCTGGGAGGTGGCAGGTCTCTGGTCACTGAGGTTGGCGCTGGTCACGGCCAGCGGTCCGGTCAGCGACAGCAGCTCTCTGGTGAGCGGATGGTCCGGTACCCGAATGGCCACGGTATGCCGCCCGTGATCGCCTACCCAGTCGGGCAATGGCACCAGACTGCGCGCCACCAACGTGAGTGGTCCAGGCCAATGGCCAGCCACCAATTCCTCAACAATCGGAGTCACTTCGACGAGTGACCGGAAGTGGTCAAGGGTGTCGCTCAGCAAACCGATCGGCTTACTACGTGGTCTTCCTTTCAGATCGAAGAGGGCCCGCACAGCACCGGTCTGGAGGGGATCTACGGCCAATCCGTAGACGGTATCGGTCGGCACTCCGACGATCTCACCCCGGCCGATGGCCGCCACAGCTTCATCGAGTCGCATCAGGGCAGGTTCCCCCAAGAAGCCGACTTCTGCAACCCGGTCGGCCTAGACGCAGCAGCGCCCGCCTTTGCGACCGACCAGAATGCGGGGGCGCCCGGCGAGATCAGACCGTACCTCGACGTCGAGGTATGACCCAAAGAGTCCAAGGGCTCGCTCTGACTGGGTCTCACCGATCTCGCAGAACAACCATCCTCCCGTGCCCATCCACCAGTAGGCATCCTGGGCGATCCGCTCCAGCACCTCATCGCCGCGCGGCCCGGCCACCAGCGCCTGGCGCGGATCGTGGTCTCGTACATCGATGGGGAGGCCACCAAACTCGGAATCGGCCACATAGGGCGGATTGGCTACCAGCAAGTCCACCCTCTCATACAGCCCGGCGGGCAAAGGAGCGAAGAGATCTCCCTGGAGGAAGGTCACGTCCAGACCGAGAGCACGGGAATTCTCTTCAGCGAGAGCGATCGCCCCGGCCGACAGGTCGGTCGCATACACCCCGGCTGGCGGGAACCGGTGCTTCAAGGCGAGAGCGAGATTGCCGCTCCCCGTGCAGAGGTCGACGATGACCGTGCCGGGCCCGGCTTCGCCGAGGGCGTCAACAGCCTGCTCCCACAGGCGTTCCGTCTCCGGCCGGGGCACCAGGGCTCGCCCGTCGGTTCGCAGTTCGACCGGACCAAACTGGACCGTTCCTTCGAGATGCTGAAGCGGGACCCCGGCCAGCCGCTGCCGGACCAGACCCAGGTAGCGTTGCGCTTCTTCGGTTCCAACCTCGTCATCAGCGAGGAGCTCGCGAAGCGACCGACCCGTGGCCACAGTCAACAGGCGCTTCGCTTCATGGGGCGGTACTCCCGGTTCATTCAGGAGTTGGCTGATGACGGTCATGGGGTCATTCTGCCAGGCCTCTGGTGCTTTCCGGTTCCAGTTATTGGGCGCCCGTTTGCGGGCTCTCCTTCTGCTCGAGGGTGCCGGTTACGCGATTCGGGTGCCGGTTCGCCGTGTTCCACAAGGTGGGCTCCCCCACGTGCCGTGAGGGAGGCCACCCGAGCCGGTCGGCCCCGAGCTCACCGCCCCGGCTCAGTCGCCTTCGAGCAGCTTCCGGGACTCTTCCTCGGCCGTCAATGCATCGATGAACCCATCGAGGTCGCCGGCCAGGATCTCGGGAAGCTGTTTGATGGTCTTCCCGATGCGATGGTCGGTAACCCGGTTCTCTTTGAAGTTGTAGGTGCGGATCTTCTCGGATCGCCCCCCGGTGCCGACTTGCGACCGGCGGGCGTCGGCGATCTCTCCCAGGTGCTCCTCCAGCTGCATCTGGTAAAGCCGGGCGCGCAAGATGCGGAAAGCCTTCTCCTTATTCTGCAGCTGGGACTTCTCGTCCTGACAACTAACCACCAGCCCGGTCGGTTCGTGGGTGAGACGGACGGCCGAGTCGGTTGTGTTGACGGACTGACCACCCGGTCCGCTCGAGCGATACACATCAACTCGTACGTCATTGGGGTCCAGGTCGACCTCAACCTCCTCAGCCTCCGGCAAGACCGCCACCGTGCTCGTGGAGGTATGGATCCGACCTTGCGATTCGGTCTTCGGTACTCGCTGCACCCTATGCACGCCGGCTTCGTACTTGAGCCGCGAGTAGGCGCCCTTGCCCTTCACGGAGAAGATGACCTCCTTCACGCCGCCGGTTTCCGAAGGCGACGACTCGAGAATCTCGGTCTTGAATCCCTGTCGTTCGGCAAACGCCCGATACATCCCGAGGAGATCGCCCGCCCAGATAGCCGCCTCGTCACCCCCGGCTGCAGATCGGATTTCGACGATAACGTCTTTGTGGTCGTTTGGGTCTCTGGGTATGAGGCTGCGCCGAAGGTCATCCTCGATACGCTCCGCTTCCCGTCGACGCTCCTGGGCCATAGCCCGCAGATCGGCGGCCATGTCCGGATCGGTCTCCACCTCGGCCAGCTCTTCAGCTTCACGGGCTTCCTGCAATGCTTCCTGGTGAGCGTGGAGACCCTCGACCACCGGGCGCAGTTCGGCATGACGTTTGGTCAGCTCTGTGTAGCGGGTCTGATCCGCCAGAACATCCTGGTCGGACAATCGTCGTTCAGTCTCATCAAAGGCTGCCTCGATCTCCTTGAGGCGCCCCTGGAACCCAGGGTCCATTACTCGCCGATCATTTCCGCCAGCGCTGCGAGGGCGGCCGGATTAACCGGCCCTCGTCCTTTCACTTCATCGACCGCATCCGGCTCGAGGGCGGCCAACAGGCTGGCTACTGCGACCTCCACTTGATCGTCGTCCGGTTCGCCGGTGGTGAGCCGCTGCAACCAGAGGCCGGGCGCAGCCAGAATCCGGCCGATCAACTCTCCTCCGTGGGCCCCTGAGAATTTGAGGACCTCATAGGCGGCTCCGGCGATGACGGGAATCAGAATGACCCGGCTCGCAACGAGAATCGGCCAGGAAGGCCTGCCGATGAGGGTGAACACGATGAGCGACCCGATGACGACGATCATCAGGAAGCTCGTGCCGCAGCGTGGATGTTGGGGTGGGTACTGCTGGATGCGGTCGATCGAAAGCGGATCGCCGGCCTCGTACGCATGAATGGTCTTGTGCTCGGCGCCGTGGTATTGGAACACCCGGCGAATCTCCTTGGATCGCCCGATCGCCCAGACGTAACCAACGAACAGCAACGCGCGTACCGCACCGTCGACGAGATTGAAGAGGAATTTCGATCCACCGAGGTAAGGCTCGAGAAGCGATGCGGCTCCGAGGGGAAGGAGAATGAACAGGGCCGCAAAGGCTACGAGGGCGATGGTCATTGAGATCGCCATCTGCTTGGTGGTCAGCGGTTCTTCGTCCTCTCCGACAGCCTTCTGGGCCGACCAGGAGAGCGACCGGAATCCGAGCGTGAGCGACTCGCCAAGCACCATGACGCCGCGAATGAAGGGAATCCGAGCAAGTCGCGAGCGTGACGACAATCTGGGAAGCTCATGCGTGACCGCTTCGATCGCTCCGTCGGGCCTGCGTACGGCAACCGCCCAGGCTGCCGGGGCGCGCATCATCACGCCTTCGATGACGGCTTGGCCGCCGACGCTGGAATTTGGGGCGCGACTCACCGACTCCTCCTCGCTTCCGGTGACGGCCGACGAGCCCTCAACGAACCGGCCTCTTTAGGCGTCGGTTTTGGTTTCGCCGGTGAAACTCTTGCGACCGTAACGCTTCTGGAATCGTTCGACGCGGCCCCCGGTGTCGACGAGTTTCTGCTTGCCGGTGAAGAACGGGTGGCATTCGTTGCACAACTCGACATGAAGCTCGGCCTCGGTCGACCGGGTCGTGAAGGTGTTACCACACGAACACGTGACCGTGGTATCGATGTAATCGGGATGAATTCCTGCTTTCACTGCCTATCTCCTTCGTCTTCCGCAGTATGGCGCTTACCCGGTGCTCTTGGCGATCTCGGCCAAGAACTCTCCATTTGATTTGGAGGTCTTGAGCCGATCGATCAGCAGTTCGAGGGCTGCGCCCGGTTCGAGGGCCAGCAACACTCGCCTCAGCTTCCACACCTGGGCCAGTTCCGAAGGATCAAACAGCAGCTCTTCTTTTCTTGTTCCCGACTGGCTGATATCGACGGCCGGGTAGATCCGGCGATCGGCCAACCCACGGTCGAGCCGTAACTCCATGTTGCCTGTGCCCTTGAATTCTTCGAAGATCACCTCGTCCATGCGGGAACCGGTCTCCACGAGCGCCGTACCCATAATGGTGAGGCTGCCGCCTTCCTCAATGTTGCGAGCCGCACCGAAGAACCGCTTCGGTGGGTATAAGGCAGTCGAATCGACACCACCGGACAGGATCCGGCCGCTGGCGGGGGTGGCCAGGTTGTGAGCCCGGGCGAGCCGGGTGATCGAGTCGAGCAAGATCACCACGTCGGTGCCCGTCTCAACCAGCCGCTTCGCTCGCTCCAGCGCGAGCTCGGAGACCTGGGTATGTTCCTCGGCGGGTCTATCGAACGTCGAGTAGACGACCTCGCCCTTGACCGAACGTTGCATGTCCGTGACTTCCTCGGGCCGCTCATCGACGAGGACCACCATCAGGTAGCACTCCGGGTTGTTGGCGGTGATCGAGTGGGCAATTGACTTCAGAACGGTCGTCTTGCCGGCTTTGGGCGGAGAAACGATCAAACCGCGCTGGCCCTTGCCGATCGGCGCGATGAGGTCGATGATCCTGACGAGCTCCTGGTCGGCCTCGCCCTCAACCTCGAGCCGGAGTCGCATGTCGGGAAAAAGCGGCGTCAGCTTTTCAAAGCGAGGCCGGTTCCTCCCCTCCTCCGCGGACATCAAGTTGATGCTTTCAATGCGGGTGAGGGCAGGGAACTTCTCCTGGCTCCGCGGGGGGCGAATCGGTCCGCTGACCAGATCGCCTTTCCTGAGACCGAACTTCCGCACCTGACTGGCCGAGACGTACACATCTTTGTCGCCTGGCAAGTAGCCCGTGACCCGCAAGAATCCGTATCCCTCGGGAAGAATGTCCAAGATTCCCTGACGTTCCTCGAGGTCTCCTTCGGGGATCTGTTCCGACGGGCCTACGCCACCACCACGCCGGCGCCGTCGGTTTCGATTGCGGTTCTGTCCGTCCTCCTGAAAGCGGGGCCGGTCCTGCCATTCACCCCGTTGCTCGTCACCACCCCTCGCCGGCTCTTCACCACCGCTCAAGGGCTCTTCATCGCCTCTGGGCGACGGCTCATCCGCCTCGTCAGCGCCGTCGGATGCTTCCGCACCTTCCGGAGCTGCTTCGTCCGAAACCACTTCGGCCTCTTCAGCGTCTGCTGAAACGGTCGGAACGGCTGCAGGCAGATCGATCGACGCCGGTTCATCGCTGACAACGAAGTCGGCAGAACCGAGGATTGCCTCGATGAGCTTGGCCTTCTGGAGCCCATTGGGCTCCACCCCGACTGATGCAGCGACCTCACGGAGGTCCTTGATGGGCTTCCCCTGGAGTTCGGATCTGCTGGTCATATGGTCCTTTCCGACGGGTGGCTCGATCTAGCGAGCAGTGCCGCAGCCTTTGGATTCCCTCGAGCCCTGAGCGCTCGACCCTGGTCTGAATGGGAGAGCAGGAGCTAAGGGGTTCAGTACCTCACCATCCAGGACGACGCAAGCGTCGCTACTGGGTGTGGGGTCGACCCTCGCTACGCGTCTAGAAGCGCAGTGTTCGGGTACGGAGACATACTACGGCCTCTTCGACAATGTTCCAAGCCCTATCGGGATATCCCGTGAACAAATGCTTCGATGGCAGAGCGATCAGGAGGGAGGACGGTCATAATCTCCTTCCGCTCCATCAGATCCGCAAGGTGCTCCGGAAGCGGAGGATGAACGCCCGTCGCCGCTTCGACCGCGTCGGGGAACTTGGCGGGGTGGGCGGTACCTACGCAGACAACGGGGATGTCTGGCTCCCGTTCGGTCGCCCGGGCTGCGGCAATACCGACCGCCGAATGAGGGTCGATGAGCAGCGCGTTCTCCCGGAACACATCGGCCATTGTTTGGCGGATAGCCGGTTCGTCGAACCAACGTCCGGTGACGAACGTTTGAAGTTGCCGGAGACGAGCCGGGTCGAGGTCGAGCTGCCCGTGCTCGGCGAATTCGCTCATCAGACGCCGGATGGCCTCGCCATCCTGATCGTGCACATCGAACAACAGGCGCTCCAGATTGCTCGGCACCTGGATGTCCATCGCCGGCGTGATGGTCGGCACCACCGTTTCGACCGACAACCGACCGGTTTCGGCAAACCGGGCAACCACGTTATTCCGATTGGTGCCGATGATGAGCCGGCGGATCGGCAGCCCCATCTGACGCGCCACGTAGGCGGCGAACACGTTGCCGAAATTGCCGGTCGGCACCGCGAACGACACCTCCCGCTCGGGGGCGCCCAATGCCAGAGCGGCGGCGAAGTAGTAGGCGACCTGCGCCATGATCCGGACCCAATTGATCGAATTGACAGAGGTCACACCAAGATCGCGGCGCAGGGCCGAATCGGCCAGCATCGCCTTCACCAGGCGCTGACAGTCATCAAAGGTGCCGCGCACTGCAACGTTATGCACGTTGGCAGCCGCAACCGTGGTCATTTGCCGCCGTTGCACATCGGACACCCGACCATGGGGATGCAGAACCACGATGTCGAGGCGAGATCGGTCGCGGCACGCCTCGATGGCCGCTGATCCGGTATCTCCCGACGTTGCCCCGAGCAGAAGCGCCCGGCTGTCGCGGGCCGCGAGACTTGCGTCGAGCAGCCGGCCGAGCAGCTGCAGAGCATAGTCCTTGAAGGCCAGGGTCGGGCCCCAGAAGAGCTCGAGCAACCAGAGCCCATGCCCCAGCTCGGTGAGCGGAACCAACCGTTCGAACGGAGCGTAGGCTTCCTCGGCGATACCGGATAGATCGGCTACTGCCCCGTCCATGAATGGCGCCGAAATGGCGGCCACAAGGGTCGGATAGGATAGGTCGCGCAGCCCAGCAATCTCCGAGCCGGTGAACTCAGGCCAGGCGTCCGGGACATACAAGCCACCGTCCGGAGCCAGGCCGGTGAGCATAACGTCCTCGAATCCGAGCGCCGGCGCTACCCCCCTCGTCGACACGTAGCTCATCGGCTCACGGCTCATCGCTCTGGACCCGGATCGTGGCCGCGACTTCCGTCACCACGTCGAGAGACCGCAGTGCCGCCACCGCGGCCCGCTGGTTGGCTTCGAGGGCATCATGGGTGATCAGGAGCAGTGTTGCGTCCTCGCCCCGACCCTCCTGCCATACCGACTTGATGCTCACGCCGAATTCCCCGAAAGTACCCGCTACCAGGGCCAGCACACCCGGGGCGTCCGCCACCTCCAGCCGGACGTACCATTTCGTTTCGATCTCCCCGAAGTCCCGCAGCCTTCCGGGAGCAAACCGGATCCGAGGAGCAACCTGGGCGTGCGCTAGAAGTTCCCGGGCAGCATCGATGATGTCGCCGAGCACGGCGGTTGCAGTCGGTCCACCACCGGCACCGGGCCCCATGAAAAGCAGTTGCCCCACTTGCGGACCTTCAATGAACACTGCGTTGTTGGCACCGCGCACCGACGCCAGCGGATGATCGAGAGGCACCAGGGCTGGATGGACCCGGGCACTGACTCCGGTTGGTGTCTCAACGCCAATGGCCAGCAATTTCGGTATGTAGCCGAGCGTGGCCGCAAACCGAAGATCGATCGGTTCAATCGATTCAATGCCCTCCCGGTAGACCGCATCGACGGAGACCCAGGTTCCGAAAGCCAGGCTGGCAAGAATGGCGGTCTTGGCGGCCGCGTCGGCGCCGGAGACGTCGGCGGTCGGATCCGCTTCGGCATAGCCGAGGGCCTGCGCCTCCTCGACGGCTTCGTCAAACCCGAGGTCGTCTTCGGACATGCGGGTCAGGATGTAATTCGTGGTGCCATTGACGATGCCGAGCACTCTGGTGATTCGCTCCCCGGCCAGCGACTCCGAGAGTGGCCGAATAATCGGTATGCCACCCCCGACGGCCGCCTCGAAAAGAAGCGATACGCCTTTCTCTTCGGCGCGCTGGATCAGCTCCGCTCCGCGAGCCGCTACCAGTTCCTTGTTGGCCGTTACCACCGGCTTGCCTGCCTGAAGGGCTCGCATTACCAGGTCGCCGGCCGGTTCCAGCCCTCCCATCAACTCAACCACCAGATCGATGGATGGATCGTCGATCAGCTGCTCCGGCCGATCGGTGATGATCTCCACCGGAATCGGGAATGCCCGTGTCTTGGAGAGGGACCGAACTGCTACTCGCCGCACCTCGAGCTCGAGGCCGGTCTTGGCAACAATGGCCGCCTGTTCGTTTATCAAGTACTGAAGAAGGGCCCCACCAACGGTGCCCCCGCCGAGAATGCCTATGCCGACTTTCATCTCGTTCCTTCTTCGCTGCCGGACGATTGTAAGGGCAGGACGGGTCCCAGTCGACGTTCCATGAGTCTCTCCGGTCGGCCGAATGCCGGGACCGGCAGAAAGAGCCGGCCCCGCCTTTGGTACACTCCGCCGGCCAAGTGCTGTGTAGGTCGCACTACTCACGCCCTCGTAGCTCAGGGGATAGAGCACCGGCCTCCGGAGCCGGGTGCGCAGGTTCGAATCCTGCCGAGGGCGCAAAGGCGCACTCCGTGCGCCCACCCTCCCCCTGACGAGCAAAGCTCGACGGAGGGGGGCGGTACCCGCCAACAAAGCCCAAACTCTCTGACCACTGATTGCTGATTACTGATAACTTGTTCCCCATGGCTAGATCGATCTGGAAGGGTGCCATCAGCTTCGGGCTGGTTTCGATTCCGGTTGCGCTATTCACCGCAACGGAAAACAAGACGCCGAAGTTCAAGATGCTGCGCTCGGAAGACAGCAGCGCTATCAAATACAAGCGGGTAGCGGAGGCCGATGGCCAAGAAGTCAGCTGGGACGACATCGTCCGCGGGTACGAGGTGGAGAAGGGCCGGTACGTGGTCTTCACCGATGAAGAGCTCGAAGCGGCCACTTCCCGGGGCGGCTCCAGAATCGTCGATGTCGTTCAGTTCGTCGAGACACAGGAGATTGATCCGATCTTCTATCGTTCGTCCTACTACCTGGTGCCCGAGCAGACCGGCGTGAAGGCCTATCGAATCCTGCTACAGGCGCTCAAAGCAAAGGACCGGGTGGGGATCGCCAAATTCGCCCTACGCGAGAAAGAATACCTCGCCACCCTGCGGGCCGACGAGAACGTGCTCATCCTGGAAACGATGTTCTGGCCGGACGAGATCCGGGCTCCTTCCTTTGAAGAACTCGAGACCGAAATCGAAGTGCGAGACGAGGAATTGAAGATGGCCGAGACGATCATCGACAACCTCACCTCGCCATTCGATACCGAGGCTTATCAGGACCCATCTCGGGGAGCCATCGAAGAACTCGCTCGTAGGAAGATCGAGGGTGAAGAGATCGTCAGCCCGGAGACGCCCGAGCCGACCAAAGTTGTCGACCTCCTCGAGGCACTCAAAGCGAGCGTCGAGGCAACCAAAGAACGAAAAGCAGCCAGCTGAGGATTCAGCATTCAGTTCTCAGTCGTCAGTTGTCGATTCTCAGCGATTGACGACTATTGCCCGGGTCCTTCTGCCTCCCAGGTGATCGCTTCGGCCGGATCTGACGTGAACCCTTTGAACGATGGGGCGCGCAAACGACCGGCCTTCGTCCACTGCTTGAACTCGACCCTGGCCACGAGTTGAGGATCCACCCATGTTGTACCAGCAGGGAGATCGGAGTAGGACCGAAAAGGGCTATCCCCAACGGTCATCTCATCCAGCGCCGCGCGAATAGCGACCAGGGCTGCGTCGTCAAAACCAGTCCCGACCGACCCGATCCACAGTAGGTGTTTACCTTCCCAGAGGCCGAGCACGAGCGATCCAAAGGTTCTGCTCCGGCCGCCTTCACCCACCGTGAATCCCCCCACCACCGCCCGGACCATCCGAAGATGGGGAACCTTGCGCCAGTCCGGCGACCGTACACCAGGCCGGTACCTCGAGCCGCGCCGTTTGGCCACAATACCTTCGAGTCCTCTCTCGGCCACGGCTGCGTACAGGGCCTCGCCCTCTGTCTCAATCACCTCGGAGCTCACCAGCGGAGCAGGCAGTTCGATGGCGTTGAGACGTTCCAATCGCTCTTCGATCGGTCGACGGGTGATGTCTTCGGTATCAAAGAGGAGATCGAATACGACATATGAGACCGGATTGGTCTGCGCGGCGTCAACAGCCCGCATCCCTCCGGCGATATTCATTCGCTTCTGGAGAGCCGGGAAGGAAGGCCGGCCCACTTCATCGAAAGCGACGATCTCCCCATCGAGAACACATGCACCACGGCGGGAAAACCCGCTCAATTCGGGGTAGCCGGCCGTCATGTCACGACCATGCCGGGACCGCACGGTGACAGAGATACCGTCCCAATGGAGTATCGCCCGTACCCCGTCCCATTTCACTTCAAACAGCCATCCCGGATCGGAGAAAGGCGTAGACCACGGAGTGGCCAACATCGGCTCGTAGCGGGGGCTCGTCACCCGCTTTCGAGTTCTTCGCGAACGACCCGGTTGACGAGGCCGCCGTCGAGGTCCTTGCCCATGGACTTCATCAAGTGACCGACCACGAATCCCGCCATCTTCGGGTCGTCGGCTTCCAACTCGGCGATGGCTTCCCGCACCACCTTGCGGGTCTCCACCTCGGAAAGCTTGGTCGGCAGCCACCGGGCCAAGTAGTCCACCTCCCACCGTAGCTTGGCTGCCATGTCGGCCCCGCGCTCACCGAGGCCCTCGTACTCATTTGCTGCCTTATCCATCTTCTTGGCGAAATTGCCCATGATCTCGACGTATAGATCATCGTCGACCTGTCCAACGAAGCCGGCCTCGGCCCGCTTCCGGGACACCTGGGTTTCGATCTCGCGAACCACCTCTCGGCGACGGCGGTCACCCGACCGCATGGCGTCATGCAGTTCCGCAACCAGCTCATCCTTGATGCTCATCGTGTTTCCTCCCCCCGTAGCGCCGCACCCATCCTGATCGGATCATCAGTGATGATCGCGGCCGCCCCGCCTGCTGCCAGGCGTCGGGCAATGTAATCATCATTCACAGTCCATACGAAGACCCGCAGTCCTGCCTTGGCCAGGGCCGTGGTCCGGGCGGCCGGTTGATCACCCAGCAATGACCAGTGCGGGGCAATCACCTGATGACCAGCGGTTGTTGCCCAGGCGGCGGCCTCTTCGAGCGATCCACCCGGATCAACTAATAGCCCGGTTGACAAGGTCGGAAACTCGCCACGCACGGCGTCGACGGTCGGCCAGTGGAAGCTCGTCACCACGTCACGGGCTGAAGCTCGACCGGCTGCTTGGAGAGCAAACACAAACGTCTCGTCGAAGTCCGGGTCCGCGGGAGAATTCTTGATCTCGAAGTTGAATGGGAACTCGCCGGCCGCTTGCAGCACATCATCGAGCCGGGCGGGATGGAGCCCACCACCGACGTCCACCTCTGCCAATACGGCCCAGTCCGTTTCGATGATGGCGCGCCCGCCGACGTGCGCGTCATGGGAGAGCACGGCAACCCCATCCCGCGTCCGGCGCACGTCGAATTCGACCATGTCACAAACGGTGACGGCGGCCAGGATGCCCTCCTTGGTGTTATCCGGGAAGGCGAGGGGCAGGCCACGGTGTCCGGCGATCATCGTCGATGAAACATTTATCGTGTTCATATCCGTCAAGAAAATAACCCTTGCCTACCGCCCTCGCGGCCATTAACGTTTGTGAAGCAAATCACAATCTTCACCTTTTGTAGGGGTCTTTCGTGCTAACCATGACAGAATGGCGGCAGTTGTCCGCGTGTCGCGACTCAGAACCGTCCTTGTTTTTTCCCGTCGGTACTACCGGGCTTGCCCTCGATCACATCTCGGCCGCTAAGGCGATTTGTACGCAGTGTTCGGTTCAGGATGACTGCCTCCAGTACGCCCTCGAGTCCAACCAAGAGGCCGGAGTGTGGGGCGGATACGCTGAGGATGAGCGGCGACGTCTCCGCAAGCGGTGGCTCGCCGAACGCCGGCGTCGCGCCGTCTGATCCGAGACCAATCTCTAGCCGACGTCACGACGGCGTGAAGCCGACCGATACCCGCTGCTCTGGTTCCAATTCGACGTAGGCGATGCGCGACACCGGTACGCCGATGCGCCGATCCCCTACATCGGTGAACCACAGAATGGCGGTATCCCCGTCGAACGCATCCTCGATCTCGGCAATGAGGGCGTCTGCATCGCCAACGTCCAGCTCGATCTCCCGGGACGTATCACCGATTCCGATTCGCACGCGCACATTCTCTCCTTGTGTGACAACGAGAGCAATAGTACCCAGTACCCAGTACCCAGTACCCAGTATCCAGTACCCCGCCCAAGAACCTGGCTGGAAACTGGGAACTGGAAACTGGCAACTCCTACGGCTGCGCCACTTGTACGAGTTCGACCGCGCCGTCGGTGATCAGGTAGCCGCGGCCCGGTATACGAACTGATGGCCCGTGCCGGGGAAGAGCCGTATGCCACAACTCACCATCTACGTCGGTTTGCGGGCGAAGCGCGATGCCGTGGCGGCTTCGCCTCAACTCCTGAGTCCAGTGTCCGTACATGGATCGCAGCACATCGGCTCGACCCGCTCCAATCACTCGAACGTTGGGGCGTCGCCGACGAATCAGTCGCAGCAGCGCACCGCTCGCGTCGCTCAAGTCGTCGGCGTCATCGACGAGGACCAGATGAGGCGACGCATCGTCGAGGATCCTTTGCATCGCGCGCTCCAATTCGTCCGGATCAGTGACCAGCGTGCCCAGCTCCCTGGCCTCCCACAACGGGGAACGGCGTGGCGCCACTGCGGTGATGACCACGTCGGGTCGATGATTGCCGACAATCCCGGAGATAGCCAGCAGCGCAGTGCTCTTGCCCGACCGCGCCGGCCCGGCGACCAGAGCGTGATCGCTTTCCCCGAGACGCCAACCGATGGGTTCGAGCCGATGGTCCCCAATGCCGATGGGGAGGAACCACTCGCGGTCTTGTATCGAAGCGCCGTCGACCACGTCGGCCACGTCCGACTGCCGTGGGAGCACCCCGATCCTCAACGGCGTCGCTCCGCCGCAGACCGACCGGGCCGCAATCCGGCCGATATCCGCCTTGGAGACCTCCGCAATCTGTATCAACAGACCGCTACCGATTTGAATGGCTCGCCCGTCTGGCAGATCCGGGAGCTCCCGGTTGGATAGACCGAGCGCGGGGTAGTCGAAGAGGTCGGCCATCCGAAAGACGAGCTTCTCAGGAATCAGGGCTGCAAGGTTGGTCGGAACTGCAGCAGCCTGATCGGCGCTCATGACGACGAACACTCCGACCCCAGGGCCATCGGCAACGATTCGCCGCAACGAATCGCGATACCCGAGATCTGCCGGTTGATCAAACGCGGCCGCGAACCCCCCGTAATTGTCGAGGAGGAAGAGCACGGCTGGGCGATCACCAGGACCGGCTGCCCGACGGACCGCGACTTCTTCCTGCAGGTACCGGAGCAACCGAACCTGTCGCTCACGATCAGCGGAACTGATCACGCTCCCCACCTGCGGCAATTCCTCGAGGGGAGCGAGGGTCCCGGTGCCGAAATCCAGCGCGTAGATATGCAGTCGGTCCGGTTCAAACTTCGCGGCAAGAGAGCTGCCCAAGGTGAGCAGGGCCGCGGCGGGCCCGCTGCCCGCTGTCCCGTAGACAAGGAGATTGCTGCCTTCCCACCCCCAGACCGACTGACGCTGTCGATGCGGTTCGTCGATCAGTCCAAGCGGCACCCACCATGGATCGGGGCCGTCGGGTGCGTCCATGATGGCCGGGAACGGCAGATGCTCTGGGAGCTCGGGAGGCCAGAGCGACCGGGGCGGGACGATTCCGGCTTGCCCGGCGGCGGAGGTGATCGCGTCGACGAGCCGATCGAGATCGGTCGGCCCACTTTCACTCCGCTCCTCCTCGTCCGCAGCATCCTGGGTCTCCCACCCGAACGCAAAGGGGCGCACGACAACCGGACCGGCCTCGCCCGGACGGTTGCTCAAACTGACCAATGCCGCCTGAAATGGAATCAGCTCGCCAGGACCCATCCGCACGTAGGCACGGCCTGCCTTGCCGCGAGGGATGACGGCGGCTACGTGATCGTCGAGCACGTCGAGCGAATCCGCCGTGTCATGAACCCGCAGCGCGACCCGCAAATTGGTGTTCGCCCGAATGCTCTCGCCGATGACGCCGGCAGGACGCTGGGTCGCCAACAGAAGATGCACACCCAGGCTTCTTCCCCGCTGAGCAATATCTACGAGGGACGGCACGAAACCGGGCAACTCAGAAGCCATTGCGGCGAACTCGTCAATGACTACCACCAACCTGGGGAGCGGATCGCGTGGCTTCGTCGACAGGAACTCGGACAGGTCGACCGATCCCGCTTCCCGCAGCCGGGTTTCGCGGTACCTCAGCTCCGCATCGAGGCATATGAGAGCCCGACGACCAAGGTGCGCGTCGAGATCCGTTACGACGCCAACCACATGAGGCAGTCGGGCGCAAGCATCGAAGGCGCTACCACCCTTGTAGTCGATGAGCGAGAAGTTGAGATGATCGGGTCCGACCGACGCGGCCAGCGACAAGATGAGACTGCGGAGCAACTCGCTCTTCCCGGACCCGGTCGTACCGGCGATCAGACCGTGCGGTCCATCGGCCACTAAGTCGATCATCAGAGGCCCTCGGTCGGTCATACCGACCGGGCCGATCGGTCGAGGAACCGGACCTGCGGAATCCCATCGATCCAGAACAGCCTGGACCGAGAACGGCTCCGGTCCCATGAGGGTGGCCAGCGCTACCAGATCCGGCAGATCAGCGGCCTCCTCCACCATCTCAGGATCCTTGAGTCGTGCGAGGGCCCGGGAGCAGCCTAGGGCGATCTCGGTCGGCAAGCCGATCGGCAGGAGATCGTTGACCGCTCGACCCTCTGCCGGGAACCGGCAGGTGGCCGCTTCTCCGGAATCCGGGATCTCAACGACCATATTGCACAGACCCGGCAGCTTTTCAGATGAAGGCGCTATCACCACCCCCGCCACAGGAGCACCGGAGCCTGCCTGGACGGCGCGCAACCTAGATAGAGGAAGGGGGTCGAGAGTTTCGGCATCGACCATCAAAACCGTGAGGGGCATCGGGGCTCCGTCCGGCGACCCACCTCCGACGAGATGGGCGAGCACCTCGTCGATATCGTGAGGAGTGGCGGCCAACAGCCGCCTTCCCGATGTCGGGTCGGTTGCGGTGTGCGGGAGCCATTTCGCCCAGTCCCAATCCTGAGGATGATCGGTGATGATCCCCACTCTCGCGTCGGCCGGACCCTGATGGACCGACACTTGCGTCACCACCCACCGCGCCAGAGCAAGCGTGTGAGTCCGCAGACCCGCCATGCCGAGGATGGCCCCGGCCGTCAGATCTATCCCAATCGGCGCGTCTTCGAGGTGCGCATATCGAGCCAGGACGGCGGCCACCTCCTCATCGTCGATCCGCCCCGTCAATCTGGGTTCCCAAGGAACCGTCGCTATCCCCAGCGACACCTGCATGAAATCGGAGTGCCCAGGGCGGCGTTCCCACAACCGGGGACTGGTTGCCAGCGCACGCCATACGAGGTCAGGCGCTTCGGTCAGGGTCGTCTTGAGGAGGCGGATCTGGGCGGCACCGGCCGCCTGAAGATCTCGCCCAAAGCGTTGCAGCGCCGTAGCGAACTCGGCCGCGCCTTCGCTCCGTGCCTTTAGCACGCGCCGTCGATCCTCGTACCAATTAGCCAGCATCATCATCGGGGCAAGGACGGCCAAGGCCGCCATCATCGGACTGAAGAGAATGGCAAAAAGGCCCCCCATCATCAGCGGCACGAGCAAAGTGGCCCAACCGGGTCGTCTCTGGGGCGAAGGAGCGGCCGGCCGTTCGGGTAGCTCTATTTCGAATGGGTCCGGCGACTGCTGAGTTCGGGGCGGCCGGTTGAACACCCCGGCATCAGGTTTGGCAACTACGCCTCCGGCAAGCTCGCGCACCGGACCAAACTCCCAGACGGTCGACCCCACTCGGAACAGGGCACCGGCGACAAGCTTGGTCCGGCTGAGTGGTGCTGCCCCGCTCGCCGAAACCGGCGAGCTATCCACGCCCTCGAAAAACCCTTCTCCCGTCGCGTCGACTCCGATCACACCATGGTGTGGAGGGACTCCCGGGGCAGGAAGACAGATCTCGCAGATAGGGTCCGATCCGATCCGATACTCACCGGCTTCCAGCAGCCACCGCCCACCGGCCTGCAGCCCGCCGAGGACGCGCACTTCGGCCACCCACGGCGTCGATGAAAAGAACTCGGACGCCTCCAGAGAGATCACCGAACCGTCACAGAGTCCGGTGGCGCTGAGCGGTTGGTTGGCTGGCATCGCAACACCGTCGACATACGCGCCAGAGGCGTCGGACGGTCCCGTCAGGTTCGCCAGCAAATCGCCCATGGTCGCACCCGGCGGGAGTACGACTTCCAGGTCCCGATCCCCGTCAACTGATCGCCACACGAGGTGCACGTCATCTCCTGTCAGACCGTACCGAACCCGGGGATCGGATCCGGGCCGACCGAGGTCAGAGCCGCAGCTTCCGCCATTCGAATCCGGCGGACCTCCTCGAGCTGCTGCGCAGCCAAGCTTCGCAGTGTGGTGGCAAGAGCGCCGACCTCGCGGCGACGCTCGCCGAGTTCGGATAAGAGCCGATCCGCCGCCGGGCCCTGCCACGCACCGAGTATCCGTGCAGCAATAGGCTCGATGGAGTCGACGACTCGATCGAGCCTGTGCGCCTCAACCAGAAGCTGATTGATCAGTAGGTCGAGGGAATCCGCTTTATCTGACATGATGTCTATGTCGTAGTCAGGGGCAGTGCTCCGGTCTCTTAGCTCGTGGCCATCTCAATCGCCTTGCGGCGATCGGTGACCACGGAGGCACCCTCGGACAAGGCTTGTTTCAGTCGCAACAGTGCAGGAACGAACTCCTGGCTCCACTGTGTCCGAAAGCGTTCCGCCGCCGGGCCCGTCCAGGCTGTTCCCTCGAGAGCCCCCGCGATACGGCTCTGGAGACCATCCACGGCGTCGATCTCCCTGAGGAATTGACTGCTCAGACCCTCGAGCTGCGCCAGATCTCCTCCGTATACAGCCATATCTTCTCCTTTCTGCCACCCACGGAAAGGTGGACTGGTCCAATCCATAGAACCATAGTTAAAAGTGTGTAAAGAAAATAGAGATTTGTTGAGACTTGTTAAGACTTGACAACATCAGCTTACGGCATAACTATGCGATCATGAGTCGAACACGGCAGATCACCCAACTGGCCATGGTGGTGGGGCTCGAGGCGGGTGCGCTGGTCTGGCTCCTCTCCCTCGGCCGCCGCTCCTGGTTGCGGATCCGCTGGTCCGAGTTCGGGACATGGCTCCGGGTGACCCCGACCGATGATGCACTCGCGGCATTCGTCTGGCTCGTCACGCTCGGCTGCGTGGTCTGGCTGGCCGGTTCCACCCTGCTCTACCTGGCGGCACGGGCCAGTCGCGTCCCGGCGCTGATAGGTTCGGTCGAATGGATGACCCTCCCCGCTATCCGGAGGGTGAGCGAACGGGTTTTTGGAGCGATCCTGGTTGCATCCACAATGGCGGCCATTCCGGTCCGAGCCGATCCACCGCCCCCGGTCATCATCGTCAGTGACACAGACGGCGCCTTCCTCCCGCCCGGCATTTCGGGACGGGTGCCCGAACAACCTCGAGAATTTGAAGATTCAATCGATACAAACGCTCCGCCGCTCCCTGCCTTCCCCAACAAGAATCCGGCCACCTTGGATGAAGGCCGGCCAACTGAGGTGGCGGTTCAGACGGGCGACAATCTATGGATCATGTGCCGCCGCCATCTCACGGACGCTCTCGGCCGGCGCCCCACCAACGAGGAAATCGCCCCGTACTGGCGAAAGGTCATCATGCACAATGAGCCCAATCTCATCTCCCGCGACGCCGATCTGATCTACGCCGGAGAAGTGATCGCGATGCTCCCTACCAGCTGATGCAAGCTGTCAACTACCCCAGAACACCCGCCTCTCCTCTCACTCAGCACGTGGACCCCCACCCGGCGTTGCCAGAGCCGGCCGGGAACCGCCCGCCTCTGGTGGGGGTCGTGGTAGTCGGCGGGGTCGCACTCAGCCTCGTGCTCGGGGGTTTCTTGATCGGGAGTTTGCCGATCGGTCGGACGATTGGTCCCAGCCTCCCGGACGCCGGCCTGAGTGGGTTTGCTGAGATGTACGTCGCAACCCTCTTGACCCAGGCGGGCGCGGGCGCTGAAGACGTTCTCGCCCCCTTTCTGGGTTACGCGCCTGATCTGACCGGATTCGAGCCGGGCACCTGGTACGTCACCCAAACCGCCGTCTGGTCGGTGGAGGCGGCCGGAACAGACTCGTGGACGGTTCTGGTGGCTGCCACCCAACTGGGTTTGCAGGAAGGCGGCTACGCCCCAGCCGGGACTTCCTTCTACGAAGTCGGTGTTGAGCGGACTCCTACCGGTCTCCGGGCGAAGGGGCTCCCCATGCTGGTGGCAAACCCTCTGCCGACTGCCAGCAATTATCCCGGGACTCCCGATCTCGATGAACGTCTCAGCAGCATCGTCGCCGGTTTCCTCACCACCCACTTCACGGAGTCGAACACAACACAATTCGACAAAGCCCCCTTCGTCTCAGTCATCGTGCGCTCCATCAGCACAGAAGAAGCTGAAGGCGACGAACTCGAAGTTCACGTCGAATTTCTCGGCATTGATGCCGCCGGGCGTCCGACACCACTGGCCTACCGGCTCGAGGTTTCGACCATCGATTGGTCGATCGTCGAGGCCGGAGACGTCAACCAGGAATCCAGCTAAACCTGATTTGGCGCTCAGCGTTGTCGGTATTGGGGTCCACCAGAACGATCGATTGCCAGGTCCCCAGCAGCAGGCGCCCACCTTCAACGGGAACAGTCACGCTGGGGCTCACCAAGGCAGGTACCACGTGATCGGCCCCGTGGCCTCGAGATCCATGTCGATGCCGCCATCGATCGTCTCGCGGCAGAAGTTCATCGAGTACATCCATCAAGTCCAGTTCGCTTCCCGCTCCAGTCTCCATGATGGCCAAACCGGCGGTCGCATGAGGAACGAACAGCGACAACAGCCCGTCCCCACGCCCATCGACGAACAGTGCCGCCTGCGCAGTGATGTCCACCGCCTGTCTTTGAGGGCCGGTGTGGAGGGAGATGGTCGTCGTGTCCATGCTCCAGAACCTACCGAACTACGGGTCGAGCGGCGCCAGCCATAGTGGTCAGCTTGAATGAGGACGATGGAGCACTTGAGCACATGAATCAGTTCGATCGGTTCCAAGTGTTGAGTTTCGATTGCTACGGCACGCTGATCGATTGGGAGGCGGGCATCCGGACGGCACTTCGAGGCTGGGCGGACCGACGCCGCGTAACGGCGACCGACGACGAGTTATTGCGCCTGTTCGCTACGTTCGAAACTCGCATCGAGCAGGGGGACCGTCCGGCCCCTTTGTATCCGGCCGTACTCGCAGAAACGCTGCGCCGCATAGGCGCAGTGGTGGGCGGGGAGGTCGACGAAGTGGATGCGGGAACCTTCGGGGCGTCGGTAGGCGACTGGCCAGCCTTCGCCGATTCGACCGCCGCCCTGCTTCGCCTACAACGACGGTACCGCCTTGTCATCGTATCGAACGTCGACCGGGCCTCGTTTGGAGCGAGCCGTCGCCGACTTGGAGTCACTTTCGATCGCGCCATCACCGCCGACGAAGTGGGTGCCTACAAGCCACAAGAGCCTCACTTCAACGCGTTGCTAGCCCAGATTCGCTCCTGGGGCGTTGACAAAGGCCGGCTCCTCCACGTCGCTCAGAGCCTTTTTCACGACCACGAACCTGCCAAGCGAGCAGGGCTGGCCACGGTGTGGATCGACCGGCGCCACGACCGGGACGGATACGGTGCCACCCCGCCGCCCCGCGCCGGATCGATCACTCCGAACTGGCGATTCCCTTCCTTGGCCGCCTTTGCCGAGGCGGCCCTACCCGATCTTGCGTGAGAAACCTGCGGATGGTGCAAGAGTCTCACGCCAGAACGCAGCTAGGCCTAGACGTTTTCGCCGAGAAAGATCTCGGAGACTGAACTGTCGATGAAGATGGCTTGCAGGGCTTCGGCAACAATAGGGGCGACGGAAAGAACCTCGAGCTTGTCGAAACCCTGGGCTTCCTCCGGAATCGGCAGCGTGTTGGTGATAACGACTTTCTCGATGGGGGCGTTCTTGAGACGGTCGATGGCAGGGGGCGACAACACCCCATGAGTCGCCACAACTCGGACGCTCTCCGCGCCCTTGTTCCGCAGGAGTTCGGCAGCATTCGCGACAGTACCCCCGGTGTCGATCATGTCGTCGACAATAATGGCGTGGCGACCGGAAACTTTGCCGATCACGGTGAGGGCCGCCGAAACGTTGTGCCGGTCTGGTTCGCGTCGCTTATGGACAAAGGCGACATAGGCGTCGAGGTGGCGTGCGTACTTCTCGGCCCGCTTCACTCCCCCGGCGTCCGGAGACACCACCGTGGCGGGCCCGTCGATCACATCCTGCAAGTACTCAACGAAGATCGGCAGGGCAGTGAGATGGTCGAACGGTTTCGAGACGAATCCTTGAATCTGGCCCGTATGGAGATCAACCGACACCAACCGGTCGGCGCCGGCTGCCAGGAACAGATCCCCGACCATCCGCGCCGAGATGGCTTCCCGGGGCGATACCTTCTTGTCGGCCCGCGAGTAGCCGTAGTACGGCATCACGGCCGTGATCCGCTTGGCAGATGCCCGGTGTAATGAATCGATGGTGATCAACTGTTCCATGATGTGGAAATTGATCGGGTGACTGTGGCTTTGCATCACGAAGCAGTCGGCGCCCCGAACACTTTCTGTCGGCCGTACGTAGATCTCTCCGTTTGCGAAGACAGACCGCTGGAGTCCGCCGAGCCGCACGCCCATCAAATCGGCTACCTCTTCGGCCAGCGCCTGGTTTGCGCTACCGGAGAACAGCATCAGGCGTTTGCGGCCTACTACTTCCATGGGTTACTCACCCTTTTGTTTCTTCTTCTTGCGGGCCTCTACGCGGGCAGCGTAGTCGCGTATCTCTTTCTGTTCGTTGCGCTCCACAGCCAGCGCGCCGGGAGAGACATCCCGGGTAATCACCGACCCAGCTCCTGTGAAGGCGTCGTCGCCAATCGTGACGGGAGCAACCAGCATCGTGTCCGAGCCGATGAAGGCGCGCGCACCGATCTTTGTGTGATGTTTCGACACCCCGTCGTAGTTGCAGGTAATCGAACCCGCTCCAACATTCGCCCCGGCACCGATATCGGCATCGCCCATGTAGGCAAGGTGGGGAACCTTGGCACCTTCTCCCAATCGGGTGTTCTTCGTCTCGACGAAGGTTCCCAATTTGGAGCGTGCTTCGAGCACAGACCCGGGCCGCAGGGAAGCGTACGGGCCGACCTCGGCACCATCCCCTACCGATGATCCGCGCAGCACCGAGTACCACACCCGACTGCCGACTCCGATGCGCGTGTCGAGGGCGTAGACGTCCGGGCCCAGGATTGAATCCTCGCCCACCGCGGTGGTGCCCTCTAGATGCACATCGGGATAGATACGGACGCCCGGTGAGAGCCGCACCCGGGCCCCGATGTACACGCGATCCGGATCCTGCATCCACACACCCTCGGACAGCCACTCCTCGTTCATGCGGCGCCGGACCAGATGGGCGGCGACGGCCAACTGCTGGTGGCTATTGACGCCGGTCAATTCGACCGGGTCGGTGACAAGGGTGCCAACCTTGTGGCCGGCCCCGGCCAAGAGACCGATGACATCGGTCAGGTAGTACTCACCCTGCGCATTCTCGGTGGTGAGTTCGTCGAGGGCCTTCCCCAGAAGATCTCCGCTGAAGACGTACACGCCACCGTTGACCTCCCGAACTGCCAGCTCATCCGGATCAGCGTCGCGCACCTCGACGATCCTGACCAGATCGCCTGCCTTGTTGCGAAGGATGCGCCCAAAGTCGCTGGGTTGAATTTCAGCCGTCAATACGGTGGCAGCGGCGCTGCTCTCCCGGTGAACCGCCAAGAGCTCCGAGATGGTCGACCCGGCCAAGAGCGGCATATCACCCGGGAGGACCAAAACGGTCTGCCCGGCCAGCTGCGAGCCGGTCAGACCGGCTCGCAGAGCGTGGCCGGTCCCCAACTGCTGGTCCTGGAGACGCGGAACCACGCCTACGGGGAGAATCTTCTCAACTTCTTCCGCCCCATGTCCGACCACGACCACAACTTCGTCGAGAGGGATCGGAGCGATCGCATCGAGCACCCATTGGAGAAGCGGAAGCCCGGCCAGGTCGTGCAAGATCTTGGGAGCGTTGGACTTCATGCGAGTACCCGCACCCGCAGCGAGCACCACAGCCATCACTGCCATAGCATTCCTCCTAGGAAATGGGCTGGGAGGAGAGGACTCGAACCCCTACTGACGGGACCAAAACCCGTTGTGCTGCCAATTACACCACCCCCCACCGACGACGTCGGGTGGGGCTCGGCCCGGGCAGGAGTCTAATGCGAACGGCCCACCGCTTGGGAATCAGGTTCTGCGATCAGCCGGGCACCAAAGGGCACCGGTGAAGTCGCGAACCGGGCGCGGGCCTCGGCAGGACCGAGGCCGGCTGCCTCCGCAGCGTCGACCCGGTCCTCGAAGTAGGCGAAGAGCGACGGACCGCTTCCGGACAACATGACCGGGCGCTCCCACCGGTCGACCAGCTCAGCTTGCCAGTCGCCCAGCTCGGACCGGAGGTCGAGGGCGGCGGGATACAAATCGTTGGCGATGAGGCCGAATTGGCGGAGCGAAGGCGGCAGATGCCTGGCTTCAACAGCTCCCCCGGAGGGTTCGCCCAGCTCGTCCCAACGCCGGTAGACGGCCGCGGTTTCGAGCGCAAACGGCGGCACCACCACTGCGATCGCATAGTCGGTCGGGGCCGGCCGGATGGCTGTGAGGCGATCTCCGTGGCCCTCCATCCAAGCGAACCCACCCTGGATACAGAAGGGGACGTCTGCACCCACCCCGACGGCCACTTCCATGATCGTCGAGCGGGACACATCCAGTAGGGTCGCGGCCGCCACCAGGGCAGCAGCCGCGTCCGCGCTTCCTCCGGCCAATCCCGCCGCGATCGGTATCTGCTTGTCAAGGGAAAAAGAGAAGGGTCGCTGATTGCCGGTTTCGGCTCGGAGCCCGTCGATGGCGCGCCAGATCAGGTTGTCCCGCCCGGGAGAAAGCTCGCCTGCTCCGATTTCGAGTTCGTCCTCATCGGCCAGGGCCGCATTGAGCCGGTCGCAGCGGTCGAACGATTGCACCAGAGAAAGAAGGGGATGCATCCGTGAGGCGTCCAGCCCTTTGACTCGCAGCGACAGGTTGACTTTGGCGGGGGCTTCGAACTGGAGCGCTTCAGCGTCCATGCTGTGATGCCTCTTTCTCGGCGAGGGCCACATAGGCCGATGGCGAAAGCTGTTCGGCTCTCATATCGCCGGCGATCCCTGCCGCCGCCAGTACCTCGGTCAAAGAGGGAATCACGTCAACCAGGGAACGTCGGAGCATCTTACGGCGCTGATTGAACGCAGCCGAAGCTAGCTCGATCGCGCGGGGGGCAACGGGCGGCGCGGGCCGGCGCTGCAGGGTGACAACCACCGAGTCGACCTTCGGGGCAGGGACGAACACCTGTGGGCCGACGGTGAATTCCCGGCGTACGTCCGCATGGAGAGCCGCCACCACCGATGGGATCCCATAAATACGGGTCCCTGGTCCGGCCATCAGTCGGTCGGCCACTTCTCTTTGGACCATGACCACGAATCGGTCAACGTTGGCCCCGTCGGTCAGCATCTTCAGTAGGAGTGGAGTGCCAATATTGTAGGGAAGGTTGGCAACCAACGTCCACGGACCCTCCCCGAGATCAGCGGGAAGCACGGCGAGGGCGTCGACGAAACGCACCTCGATGTTGGCGAGCCCGTCGAGAACTTCCGACAGCACCGGTCGGAGACGCTCATCGACCTCGTAGGCAACTACCTGGAACCCGGCCCGTCCCAGAGCTCTCGTGAGCGTGCCGGTCCCGGCTCCAACCTCGACGACCTTTCCTCCCGCTTCTGCGGCTGCCAGCCCCACCAGCCTGCGGACCAGGTTCGGATCGGCCAGAAAATGTTGACCAAGGGCTTTGCGCGGTACCAGATCGTATCGCTCCAGCAGTTCCAGTATTGCCCGCCTGCCTTGGGTCATGGTCGGAACACGCGTCGAGCGTTGGCGGCCGTGACCCGGGCGACTTCGCCTTCGGTCATGCCCCAGACGCCGGCGAGCGCCGCCCCCACCAAGGCAACCCGGGCCGGCTCGTTGGACTCCCCACGGTAGGGAGGGGGCGAGAGATACGGTGTGTCGGTCTCAACCATGGCCCGTTCCGGAGGCACGAAGGCCGCTGCCCTCCGAATGGTGTCTCCCGTCTCGAAGGCGACCGGACCGGCGAACGAGAACATCACGCCGAGGTCGAGAAACCGCCGGGTCCAGCGTGACCCGCCCGTCCAACAGTGCAGGACAACGCGCTCCCCTACCCCAGCCGAATCAATGACCTCATAGATCTCGAGAAAGGCGTCACGACAGTGGACAATCGCCGGCTTGTCCAGTTCAACTGCAAGCTGGAGTTGGTCGGTGAACGCCTCCAATTGCTGGTCGCGCGGTGACAGATTGCGATAGAAGTCAAGACCAATCTCCCCGACGGCGACGGCCCGGTGCGCATGGTCAACGATTGAGGACCGCTCAACGGCCCACTTGTCCGCTTCGTGAGGGTGGAGACCAGCCGCAGCCACGATCCGATCGGGGTATCGATCGGCGAGTGCGATGGCGGCGATTGAGGAGGGCGAATCAATTCCCGGCACAACCAGCCAATCGACATCGGGTGCCCTCTCCAATAGGACTGCTGGTTCTTGGTCGGTCAATTGGAGATGGCAGTGTGAATCAACCCACATGAGGCGAGGGTAGTTGGTGCCGTTGAGAACACCCCCCACACGCACGCAATGCTTCGGTATGCTCTGGAAGAACCAGGCACCCACACAGGGACCCGGGTAACTGGACGGGCGTCCTACAACGGAGGTGGCATGGACACCGGTATCGCCCGGAAGATCGACGACCTGGGGAGAATCGTGATCCCCGCTGAGACCCGCAGGTTGTTCAACATTCGCGAAGGTGATCAGCTGGGGATTGCCGTAGAGGGAGACGCCATCGTTGTCCGCAAGCTGGAGGCTACCTGCACTTTTTGCGGATCTACCGACGACGTGAGCTCGTTCAAGGGCAAGGGCATCTGCGCCGGCTGCAAGGCACAGCTGACCTGAGATTGATTCTCTTCAGTCCATGGCAAGGGGCTTTTTCGTCGCGTCCAGGGCTGCCTCGTAGAGCACCCTTCTCCCAACCCTGTTGAGAGTAGCCACCGTCCGTACCGCGGCAGCCAGGACCTCTCCGGCTTCGATACGTTGCAGCACCTCGGCCAGGGATTCGTCTAGCGAAATCACCACCTGCGGCCCCCCCTGGATCACGACGGTGTACTCCCCCTTGGTTCCCCGGTCGTCCAGGTGTTCGACCGCCCCCGCCAGGGTATCCCAGCGGACTTCTTCATACCGTTTGGTCAATTCCCGGCACACCGCCACCGGCCGATCAGTACCCAGCTGCGAAGCGAGATCCGCGAGATCGCGGGCAACCCGGTGGGTGGCGCTGAACATCACAATGGTTCGCTCTTCGGAGGCAAGGGCGGCCAGTCGGTCTTTTCGCTCCGAACCCTTCCGCGGCAGAAATCCTTCGAACACAAAACGTTGGGCGTCGAATCCCGACACTGCCAGGGCGGCCGTCACGGCACTGGGACCCGGCACGACCTGTACCTCCGCTCCGACTCGACGCGCCCCGCTCACGGCGCTCACTCCCGGGTCGGAGATCGAGGGCATGCCGGCGTCGGTGATCAGCGCCACCGTTTGACCGGCCTCCAGGTGACCAGCCAATTCTTCAGACCGCTGCTCCTCGTTACCGACAAAGTACGAACGGAGCGGCCGGTCGATGTCCAGGGCGGTGAGGAGAACGCGGGATCGTCTGGTGTCCTCCGCGTACACCACATCCGCGGAGCGGAGCACTTCCGCCAGACGAGGTGAGGCATCCCCAAGGTTTCCGATCGGTGTCGCGCAGACGACGAGGCGGCCGGTCATGCCGCCACCTTAGAAGTCCGAAAAGACGGCCACGATCTCCGGCCCGACGTCGGGATCGGAGGAGGCGATAAAGAGCACCCGATCACCGTCCAGGGCAGCGTGGGCAAAGACATCCCCGACGAAGCTGGTGGCTTGCTCGGTGGTATCCGGCTCGCCGACCTTCATCTCAGAGCCCGCATAGGCCACCAGAGCGTCGTACATCTCGAGCGCGTCTGACGATGTGTCTCCCAAATAGACCAGCACGTAGACCACTTCCTCGCCGTTCCACATGACCCGGTACCGGTCACCTCCCCAACCGGAAGCAGCCTGGATGGCGGTCGAGGCCCCCAAACCTTGCTCCAACATGACCCGGAATGAGACCTCTCCCCACACGGCTTCCTCCCCTACCTCGTACCCGGCCAGTGGGGTGTCGGGGAGCACAACCCCGTTGCCTACTTCACCGGCGCGGTAGGCCTCGGGGTGATAGATCTGCTCTGTGGTCGTGGGCGGATCCGTGTACGCCGCATTCACGAGGTCAAATCCCGTTTCGCTACTCCACAGGGCCTCCACGAAGTCTGCTCCTTCGAGGTAGGGGAAGAGAAGCAGCTCCTGAATGAACCTCGGTGTTTGGCCGAACACGGTGGTGTCCTGATCGAGGGAATCGGTGACGATTTGTATCTTCTCCTCCATGGACAGCTCCGTGACGTAGAGCAACTCCGTGAAGGAAGCGTCGCCTTCGATCACCGCCTGCAACGCGCTCAGCTCATCGAACCGATCCTCCGCGTCGAGTTCTTCGATCCGCTCATCGAACCCGAAATGCTGGTCCGTGAGGGCGTGCGTCAGTTCATGAACCAGGGTCACCTTCTGGAGCGCACTCAGCTCGACACCTGCCGGCACGACCATTTCTTCCAATTCGCCGTCGTAGTAACCGGCCACTTGTTCCGAGTACAAGTCCGTGTAAAGATCGAGGAGATCCAATTCAGGCGCGATCAGCCCCAAGAGCACCTGCACGGCGGTGTCCCGGGCCAGCTCCGTCGGGTCGAGTTCTTCCTCGATCTGCTCCCGCACCCGGATTGCCAACTCCTGATCCGTCACGATCGTCACGGTGGGCGGTTCGAGAAAGGCGAGTTCGCGCAGTTCTGCGGTAGTTCCGATGAGTTCGTCGATTTGAGCTCTTAATGCCGCCTGGGTCGGGTCCCGGGGGATGGTCGTGGTCACAGCGTCGGTTGTTGTCGGCGCGGTCGTTTCGATTGTGGTCGTCGTGGTGGAGGTTGACGAGGTGGACGCCGGCGCCGCCGCACAGGCGGACGCAAACGTGGCCACGACCAGGGAGACCACGAGCAGTCTGATGTTCAACTTCCAATGCATGATGAATGAGACCTTACCGGCGGTGTCGACCAAGCAGAACATCGGCCCAGACGCCCTCATTCTTGGTCAAAACGCCACTAATGGCTGCCAACCCGAACCCGTCGAGACGCGTTTCCCCAACGCCGTCGACGACGGCAAGATGACCGCGAAGAGCTCCTGGACCGGATGCGACGGATCCACGCTGGCAACGTTGCCACGGATCTAAAGGGGAGGGCACACCTGCCCCGGTGGCGATCAGCGTCTCATCCTGCCCGTCATCGGCCCGGTTGGGGGGACTGGGCCGTGATCCGGGATCTCCTGCAACGCTTCACATCGGAGACGGACCGCCGCTTGCCGAGGCCTGGCTCAGCGACCAGAGTGGGCTCTGACGGGAAGAAGGAACTCCATGCCCCTTTGTCCTCGCTGCGGAGCCGCCCACCATCGTGACGCTGAGATTTGCAGCGAATGTGGAAAGCGGCTCCAAGCAAGACCCCACCTGGCGGCCTATCAACCTTCGCTGACCTTCCCAACCTGTATCGATGGTCCAGACGGTTGCGAGGGCCCTGCCATTGGGCGTTCAGACGGGACACTCCGGTGCAGCGCCCACCGCCTACGCGATCACCTCACGGTGCAGCGCATCCCCGACTCGAAGCCCCTCACCTGTGTCGATGGACCTGTCGCATGCCGCGGGGTGGTAACTCTTTCTGATGACGGCCAGTTGCGTTGCTCGCACCATCGCCGGGAGCCGAGTAACCCCGGCTGGCGATCGGCATTGCGGCGCTGGTTCGGGTTCGATTAGCCACCCCGAAGCTCCACCGGGACAGGTCCCAGTCCCGTGAGCTGGTGCGGCCTACGAGGTCCATAGGTTCTTACCGTGGATACTGGGGTCGAGGCAGACGAGCGCGCCTAGTCGATGGTCGAATTGGAGACCTGGATCGGCCCGCTCCCGAGGTAGAAGATCCCGGGGAATCCATTCGTCTCGAATCCGTCGCTCGGATTGCGCCGCAGGGTCGAGTCGCGAACGATGAGATTGCCGGAGCGGTCGTTGCTCACGAAGAACACTGCTCCCCCGCCCTCCTGAGCATGATTGTCTTCGATCACCGTATCGATGATCGTCAGGGCGAACGTGTTCCCGTCGTTATAGATGGCCCCGCCGCTTCCTCCTCCGGGAGTTCCACTTCGCTGTGGATTCGCCCCGTATCCAATAGCATCGTTGTGGGAGAACACGCTGTTTATCACGGTCCATGAAACGCCGATGCTGCTGATGCCTCCTCCGTTGGAGCAGATATTGGCCAGGTTGGGCGCGCCCCCGAACGTGCTGTTCACGACGTAGACCGGCTCTCCGTTGTACTGACTGAAGACCCTGACGGCCGCTCCGCCGACGTCGGGGCCGACGTCGTCACACACGTTGTTGAAGAACCTCGAATTCACGACCTTGAATCGGCCACCTCGTACCCAGATCGCGCCTCCACCGTCGGGCGTTGTGCCCTTGGTGTTGCCAGCAACGAACGTCAGGTTCTGCACCGTGAGCCGGGGATGATCCTGATTCTGACAATGCGAGGTCGTCCACACTTGGTCGGGATCGCAGGTGTTCATGTAGAGGATCCGTCGCTCCCCACCTCCCGAGAGTGTGACCAAACCTCCGCCATCGATGACGATCTCAGGACCAGTGTTGTTGAGCACCTTGGCCGTTTCCTCCATCACGATCGTGATCGGGTCGGGTCCGCAATCAAAGACGATCACCCCTCCCCGGGCGACTGCCTGGACGACCGCTGGTGAGGTGCAACCGGCCGGTGTGCCGTCGCCGATGACGATGTCCGGGTTGGACGCGTCGTAGGCTTGCGCCTCCGGTGGGATCGGGGCGGTCCCGCCAGGGTTCCCCGCCACCGGCAGCAGCCGGGGAGGGGGAACGATCGGATCCAGGCCAAGGGCACGGGTGAGGAAGGTTGCCATTTGTCCTCGGGTGACCAAGTCGTCGGGGCAGAACTTGGTGGGCGCGCAGCCTTGGGTGATACCGGCGACTGCCAAACGGTTGATATCGTCGAAGAAAAGGCCGGCCGAGTCGGTAAAAGGCGACCCGGCCGCAGGCGGCAGGTTGAGCGCTCTCCGGAGAAATGCTGCCATTTGTCCTCGGGTTACCGGGTCGTCGGGGCAGAACTTGGTGGGCGCGCAGCCTTGGGTGATACCGGCGGCCGCCAAACGGTTGATATCGTCGAAGAAAAGGCCGGCCGAGTCGGTAAAAGGCGACCCGGCCGCAGGCGGCAGGTTGAGCGCTCTCCCGATGAATGCTGCCATTTGTCCTCGGGTTACGGGGTCGTTGGGGCAGAACCGATCCTGGTCGCATCCCTTCGTTATGCCTGCGGCTGCGATTGCCTCAATATTTGGTTCATGAAAGGTCTCGTCGTCGTCAACAAACGTACCTCCCGGTCTCAGGGCGGCACCGGCAACGGCCGCCAGCGCGACAACCGCCAACAGGGCACAACTTGTGAGAAGGATGAGCCGCTTGACCATGATGGTCACAACCTACCATCTAGTGACCAGTCAACCACGCAAAGTGAGATGACTCGGTCGATGATCCGGCCTGAAGGTGAGATTATGGCTGACAGGCCGGCCAACCCGCACAACCTTTTACACCGTTCCGGCTGCATCCGTGCCACCACCGCCACTTCACACTCCAATGGTCAGCACCAGTTCTCAACACCGACACAATCGCAAGGAGAGTCATGAAAGCTCCGATAGTGGTCGGCGGAGCATTGCTGATGCTCCTCGTGACGTGCGGGAACTCGGTGGAGGACGCGACCGAACGGATCATCGATTTCTGCGATACAGACAGCACCAAGTACATTCCGGGTGAGAGCAATCGTCAGGAGGCAGTGGCATGAAACGTCTTTTCAAATTCGGGTTGTTTGCAGCACTGGCTGCCGGGGCCGTAAAGCTTGTTTCAACCCAGAAGGCTGATTGGCAAGGGCTCACCGAACCAGAGATCCGCACCAAGCTCCACAACAAGCTTGACGCCAAGGTGCCAAGCGACAAGGTAGACCAGATGGCCGACAAGATCATTGACGGGATGCGTAAGCGGGGAGCCCTCGGTGAAGAAGGTCCAAGCGAAGCCTGAGCTGCACAACGGGTGCGGACCGCAGCTCAAACCGACCTGGTGATGTGACCGCTCTGGATTGCCGGTATGGGCGGGTTGAGGGCCTAGGTGATGACCTGGTCTATGCCCAGCCCTGGTCGATTATCTGGCTGAGATGTATTCCTTCAGATAGTTGATCTGAAAGGCCTGCTCTTTGGTCTTGTATTTGACCAGGTCCCCTATCGAGATCAGTCCTTCGAGTCGTCCCTTCGAGACCACCGGGAGGTGGCGGATCCGCCGGTCGGTCATGAGCGCCAGGGCCTCGTCGATGTTGGTGTCGCATTCGACGATGATCACCGAACTGTCCATAATCTCCCAAACCTCGGTGGTCTTTGAAGATCGGCCTTTCAAGGCGACATTCCTCAGGTAGTCGCGTTCGGTGATGATGCCGACAATATCGTCGTCACGCATCACAAGCAGCGCTCCGCAGTTCCGCTCGACCATCTCCTTGATCGCTTCGAATACGGTTGCGGCTGGCTCGATCCGATAGACCTCCCAGCCCTTGTCGGCCAGGACGGCCTTCACCGTGCCAGTGCCCACCTCGCTATCGATCTCAGTGCGGATCGTGTACTTCATCGCTCTCCCTCCTCTCTGGCACGCTTTGGATCAACTTCCAGATCCGCCCGCCACCAACAGCCTCCATTTGGCCCCCATCCACAGTTTCAGCTTCTTTGGATTCGGGGCACGCCCATGCCGGACATGCGGGTGACCGACTCTCGGTTTATGGTGCCTTCCCCAGCACCATTCCTGCCCTTCACCTTGTGCCGTTTTGACACTTACCCATAGGGCCGAAAGTCACTTTGTGACCTTGTGAATTGTGTGTGTTGGTGGATCAACCAGGCGATGGTGCTGCGGGACTGGGCGTATCGGGGTATGACGATCGGTGTTGGGCGGTGGAGTCGGCCCGGGGAGTGGGGTATCTGTTGTCTCAGCAGTTGGTGGCGGCCGGTGAGCGGGTCCTGGACGTGCCCCCGATGATGGCCTCACGGGTGCGAGTCCTGGGGTCGGGTAGGTCCCAGAAGAAAGACCCGAACGATGCCCGGTCGGTGGCGATCGCGGCGTTGCGTCATCCCGGGTTGAGGGTGGTGGTTGAGGATGATCACACTCGGGTGTTGGGGTTGTTGGCGAAACGACACCGTGGGAGACCGCACTTGGTTCCTCGCTGGGGCGTGTGGCTGGAAGGGCGGTTCTGGTACGACGGTGCGGTGGACACGGTTCGTTTCCCCTCGGAATGTCCTTTGGGACGTTCGACTCTGGATTGACTGGTGGGGTTTCCACATACTGCGGGGAGAGATCCTGGGAGGACTTTCGGGAGAAAGGGGACGCTATGAAGAAATACTTCCTGTGGGTGATTCCGGCTGTGGTGGTGCTGTTGATTGCATCGTTCGGTCCGGTCTCCGCCCTAGACGAGATCCTGACTGACGAGGAGCAGTTGGGTAAGTCGATCTTCTTCGATAACAACCTGTCGATCAACCTGAACCAGTCGTGCGCTTCGTGTCACGGCCCGGAGGTGGGTTGGACCGGACCCGACGAAAGCATCAACGCTGCCGGGGCGGTGTATGAGGGTTCGATCCCCGGTCGGATCGGAAACCGGAAACCACCCAGCGTCGCCTACGCCACGCAAAGTCCGATATTCCACATGGACAAGAAGGGGACGTTTATCGGCGGTAACTTCTGGGACGGGCGAGCCACCGGCGAGAGGCTTGGTAACCCAGCCGCCGATCAGGCCCAAGGGCCGTTTCTCAACCCGCTGGAGCAAGGCTTGCCGGATTCTGCGTGTGTGGTGTACCAGGTGTCCACCGGTTCCTATCCCGTGTCTTTTGAGGAGGTGTGGGGTACGGGGGTGGGTGCCATCAATTGGCCCGGCGACGTGGAAGCGGTCTGTGCGACAGAAGACACAACCGTGACGCTATCCGACGAGGACAGGGTTAGGTCGAACCAAGCCTACGACCAGATAGCTCTATCGATCGCCGCCTATGAGGCGTCGCCGGAAGTCAACGCTTTCACCTCCGAGTACGACCTCAGCAAGGGAGGCAACGCCAAACTCTCCAAACAGGAGCAGAAGGGGTTTGCGCTCTTCCAGGGCAAGGCGGGCTGCAAAGCCTGCCATCCGAGTACCGGAAAGGAAGCACTGTTCACCGATTTCACGTTCGACAACCTGGGAGTCCCCCGCAATCCCGACAACCCGTTCTACTCAGCAGATGCGGTCTGGAACCCAGATGGGTTCGACTGGGTGGACTTTGGTCTCGGCGGATTCCTTGGCAGTCGCTCGGATTATGCCGGATATGCAGACGCCAACGCCGGCAAGCACAAGGTTCCCACTCTGCGGAACGTTGCGAAGGGTTCCTGTGAAGCAGAACCTGATAATCCCGACTGCATCGTGAAGGCTTACGGGCATAACGGGTACTTCAAGTCATTGGAGGGGATCGTCCACTTCTACAACACCCGTGACGTGAAACCAACCTGCGCCGATCTGTTCACCTCCGAGGCCGACGCCTTGACGCAGAGCTGCTGGCCTGCCCCCGAGGTAGCCGAAAACGTCAACACGGATGAACTTGGCGATCTGGGTCTCACCTCCGACGAGGAAGCAGCCATCGTCGCTTTCCTGAAGACCCTCTCCGACGGCTACCTGCCCTAGACAAACAATCAAGACAGCGCAGTGCGCCCGCCAACACGGGTGGGCGCACTCGTATCCGCAACCAACCATTTCTGACCCGCTCGTCAGGACCTGCGGGTGGGAGCGTGGGGCGGCGAAGGGCAAGCGTGACTTTCTATGCCCGTCCCAGGAGGGTGGGCGTCCCCGATACCTCAGCTAGACCCCCAACATTTACCGGTCTTCTCGCCAGACGGAACCTTTGGTACGGTTGAGATGGCTCCCATACGAGGAGAGGGTCTCCCCCCTTCACCCGAGGCTTCGGCCTGGCAAGGTAAGGCACGGTTAGGCCCTCCACCAGTCTGGAAGCCACAGGAAGAGCAGGGGCCAGCACGGGACTCGTTCCGGGGCGGACCCCTCTCTTCTTGCCTTCCTGCCCCAGTTCGCCCAGCAGGAGGGCCGCCGATACGGAGGGACAGAGCCACACCGGGCATCATCAGGTGACCATCCCCCGGTTTTTCGTGGTGGCGTACCCGGCCGTCGGCCGCACCACCAGCTTGTTCTGGCGATTTCTGCGGGCGGACAGCTCCGACGATCTTCACTAGGTACTCCTATACGTGTTCCTATTTAGAAAAACTCGGAGCGGGGGGCCGGGCACTATCACGCCGGGACGGCCGTCGGTGAGTTGGTCGGTAGGTGGGCTGAAACCGGGAGGGAACGCTCGTTTCGATCGACTCGACGCTCATGCTCGAAGCGCCTCGATCGCTTTGAAGCGGCGGTCGAAGGAACGGTCGTCTCCCCACCCGGCTCCGCCCGACTGGTGCAAGCGGCAACCACCAGCAAACCTACCAGGATCAGCGACCACAACCTCCACAAAACGTGACATCGCACACCCTTCCGCCACAATTGTCTCTCCGGCGTCGTCCGCCCGGTGGGGGCAAAGAGGCTGATCAGTCACACCCCTTCAGTCTGCAACCGAGTCAGCATGGACCCATTTCGAGTCCAGCATGGATGCCATCCACCACCGTGGCCGGATCAGATGGATCACCGGTGAGGTAGCCGGTGATGAATCCGTACGGCCCATTCCTGTCCTCCACATCGATGGTGAAGCTTCAAAGTCTTCCCACTCTTGCAGCTTGTCGTTGAAGATTTGGGTGCTGTCGATGACGACTCCGTCGAGCATCCGGTAGAACTCCTCTTCGTCGATGCGATGAGATCGTTCCACCTTGCCATCCAACCTTGGGCTGGCCGGTTTGATGTAGACATGTCTGATCCCCCGGTCAAGCACGTGGTAGTGGAACTGGGAACCGAACCCGCCGCCGTTATCGGTCTGGATCACGTCCACCCGGAAGGGCAGTTTGGCGAGGAGGTAGTCGAGGAACTGAATGGCGGTCTTCTGGTTGCAGCGGGGGTAGATGCGCAGCACTCGTGGTCGAGTGCAGTCGTCGATAGCGGTGAACTGGTAGAAGCGCTTGCCGGCCCCACCGATCGGGGTGATGAACTTGACATCAACCTGGACTGCGTGTCCTGGCTGCGGTTTCTCATACCGCTTCCATCGCTTCTCGTAGGTCTTGTGCTTCTGTGAGGCGGGGAGCAGATTGAGATCGAGTCGTTGCAGGATGCGCCACACTCCCGACTTGCTGATCTCAAGGTCGTGATAGCGCTTCAAATACATGGCGATCTTGCCGGGTCCGAAGTGGTAGCTTCTTCCGTGCGAGGGAAGCTCGGGGCGATTTCGCTACCCGGCAGTTTGCTCAGAAAAAGCCTTTGACCAGGCGATTTGCCTTTCACTGCTTTGCGTCGTCTCCCGTCGTTTTTCAACTTCTTGTTGACTGAATGTTGACAGAACTCATGCAGCATCTCGGGGTGCCTTGACTTCCAACCATCAACTCAAGACACCGACGCCGGCTATTTGAGCGTTCGCCGCGAAACGCCATGATGGCGGTCGATCCAGTCGGCCCAGGCTTGGCGCACGTGCCGGGGCAGGTCATCCGCACGAATGAAACGCGAACGTCGTCATCGTTAGGGAGGTTCAGCCGCCGGTGGGTCCTGTCAGATCAGGGCAACGCCGTGGCGTTCGGCGAGTTGCTCGACCAGACGTACGACCGAAACGCCCTGACGGTCCGCCGATGCCCGAATCATCGCAACGGTGGCGTAGAGGGCGTACCTCCAATAGTCATCGTTTTGCCACCACACCACCTCATCGAGCAGGTCGGGCTCGAGTCCGCCTCGCACCGCTGCACTGGTCAGAATCGCAAACTGGACCTTGCGGTTCTCGCGGCCGCGGAACTCGCATTCGGGTAGATGGGTCTCACGGAGGCCCTCGTACGCGATCGGTCTATCCCGTGTCACACCGGCGACCTCGAATGCATCGGCGGCGAGACCCATGAACACCTCGCCCGGAAAGGTGTTGTTCTTCGGGTGGAGGTCGGCGATAGACGCAGTCAGTTCGTGAACGTCGGCACCGCCCGCAAGTCCAGACAACAAACGGCGGATTGCTTCGAGACGATCGTCTTCGGTCGGGGGCCTCTGGGCCATGGGTCGGAATCTACGCCATGTGGACGGCGATCGTTTACTCCGTCTTGGCATCCAGCCACACAGCGACCGCAGCGTCGAGTTCTCGGTCCGGGCTGCCGTGGCGTTGGTAGAGGGGCCGCACGGCGTCTCCGACAGTCGGAGCGCGAGAGTCACCAGATCCGTAGAGCTCCGGTGATCTCGAAACCAGTCGGCCAGATAGCCGAACTCGTTCATGATCCCGAGCACACTCCGGTTCGCCGTCTTCGCGTACTGGCCTTCGACCATCGCGGCCACCTCAGACTCAATGAGGTCCGCCGCGATCCCGCGTGCCTCCAGCGTTTGTCGCAAGCCGTCGGGGAACCGCTCCATGAGCGTGGCGGCCGGTGCAAGCGGCATCAAGACCGGAAACAGCGTCCGCTCGTTAACCAGCAGAGCCACCTGCGGTTTCCAGAAACGCACGGTGCCATACCAGTTCCCGAGCACCGTCGTCGGCTCCGACACAGGAGGCATGATCGGCTGCTTCACCCTGTCGAGCAGCTTCTTCGTTGCGCGCAGACTGAACACCGCCACCATTCTCGCGTCGATCCCTTCGACGCGTCCCGTCGGGATCTCGTTCAACGGGAAGCCGCGGACCGAGTTCAAGCGGAGCAACGGTGAGGCTTGGCCTCGTGGATCGGCTCATATTGACGTCGATCGTCGCCTAGGAGGCATCGTGGCGATAAGCCGCCATGCCACCAATGGTCACGAACTAGATACCATGATCGATGAGGACCTGACGGACGGCGGCCACCTGCTCGTCGTTGAACTCAGGCAGCATCGTCGGCCAGCCGATGGCCCTGTGACCGCAGCCTTTGTTTGGTTGCAGCGTCCAGAGTACGTTCCCACCCGGCCAGCACCGCGTCATGGTTATCCCGGTAGGCGAGCTCCAAACGAAGCTCCATTCCTGCGCTTGCCAACATTCTCGACAGAGTGGGTACGGTCGGTTGACGACGACCCGACTCATACGCCGACAACGTCGGTTGAGCGATCCCCAGCAGGTCGGCGAAAGCCGTTTGGGACATTCCGAGCCGTAGTCGTGCGGACTGCAGCAGCGACCCGGCGACTTGTTCTCCAAAACCTCTCATGGTCATAGCGTATCGTCTATGACCCACCTCGGGAAGACACTCGCTGATGTTCGAAATGGCTTGCGATTGGGGCGACCTGTACGGGTAGGTAGACCGTCGCGCATGCATGATGTAGACTATCGGCATGGGTACGACAACCATTCGCGTCGACAGCGACACCCACGCTCGCCTCCTCGAGTTGAGCCACGCGACCGGAACATCTCTCATCGAAACGGTCCGA
>JAOTUY010000127.1 GCA_029863625.1 Acidimicrobiia bacterium | reverse complement strand
AGTCCCTTGGGGTGGTGGGTTTTGGAGGATCCGCTGTGAGGTGGGTCACCGGTGCGATTCTCGGTGAGTACGACCAAGTGCTCACAGGAGGTAGCACCGATGACCCTGGACCATTCTGCCGTGGCCGAGCTGTTGGAAGCGTTTCGTTCGGCTGACGGTGTTGATCTTGTACGCGAGTCGGTCCGCATGGTGATGCAGGAACTGATCGAGACCGAGGCGGCGACGGCGATCGGCGCTCGCCGTTATGAACGCACCGATGAGCGGGTGAACGAACGCAACGGTCACCGGCCCCGGCTGTTGTCGACCCAGGCGGGCGATATTGAGTTGAAGATCCCCAAGCTCCGCAAGGGGTCGTTCTTCCCCGAGATCCTGGCCCCGCGCCGGCGGATCGACCAGGCGCTGTATGCGGTGGTGATGGAAGCCTACGTGGCGGGGGTGTCGACCCGGTCGGTGGATGACCTGGTCGAAGCGTTGGGGATCAGCTCTGGCATTTCCAAGTCGGAGGTGTCGCGGATCTGTGCCGGGCTCGACGAGTCGGTGGAGGCGTTCAGGAACCGGCCGCTGGGTCACATCGAGTTCCCGTACGTGTTCGTCGACGCCACCTACGTTCATTGCCGCGAGCATCATCAGGTGACGTCGAAAGCGGTCGTGATCGCCACCGGCGTCGCCCGAGACGGCTCCCGAGAAGTGTTGGGCTGTGCGGTCGGGGACTCGGAGTCCGAGGGGTTCTGGACCGAGTTCGGTCGCAGCCTCAAAGCCCGAGGCCTGGGTGGGGTCCGGCTGGTGATCTCTGACCAGCACACCGGTCTCGTCGCCGCCATCGGTCGGGTGTTCCAGGGGGCAGCCCACCAGCGATGCAAAGTCCATTTCGCCCGCAACCTGTTAGCCACTGTTCCCAAGGAACGAAAAGACATCGTGGCCGCCGCCTTCCGGACCATCTTCGTCCAAGCCAGCACACACGACATCTCCGAACAATGGGACGCCGTCCGTGACAGCCTCGCCGGCGCCCATCCCAAAACCGCGACGCTGATGGACCATGCCAAACCCGAAGTGCTCGCCTTCGCCGCCTTCCCCAAGGCTCACTGGCAGAAGATCTGGTCGACCAACCCGCTCGAGCGAGTCAACAAAGAGATCAAACGACGTACCAACGTCGTCGGGATCTTCCCCAACGAGCCGGCCGTCTACCGGCTGGTCGGAGCCATCCTCTCCGACCTCCACGACGAATGGACCGTCTCAGACCGCCGCTACCTGTCCGAAACCTCGATGGCAGCCCTCAACCCCACCTGCGATACTTGGGTATCCCCTCAAAGTGTGGAGACTTCCACTATGAGGAGATGTCATGTCAGAGATCCGAAGGAAGTATGACCCGGAGTTTCGTGAGGGGGCGGTCCGGATCGTGCGTGAGACCGGTAGGCCGATCGCTGTGGTGGCCAGGGATCTCGGGATCAACCCGGGCACCTTGGGTAACTGGATGGACCGCGACCGGATGGAGCGGGGCGAGAAGGAAGGCCTCACCGTCGACGAGCGCGCCGAGTTGAACCAGTTGCGCAAGGACGTCGCTGAGTTGCGGATGGAGCGTGATGTACTCAAGCGATCCGTGGTCCTGTGGGTCAAGGAGGCGACGCGATGATCGTGGCATCGTTTATCGCCGCCCAGAGGGCCGATCATCGAGTACCCCACGCCAAGTGCTGCCGGTGGCTGGGAGTGAGCCAGTCCTGGTTCTACAAGTGGCGCGACCGGCCACCGACGCCCCGCCAAGAGCGACGGGTCGAGCTCGACGCGGCGGTCAAGGCGTCCTTTGACGACTCGGGTGGCACGCCGGGCACCTACGGGTCGCCTCGGGTGTTCGAGGACCTGATCGAGGCCGGTTGGAAGGTGTCTGTGAACACGGTGGCGGCCTCGATGGCCCGTCAGGGCCTCCAGGGGCGCAGCCCCAAACGCAAGCGACGTTCCCTGACCCGCCCCGACAAAGCAGCAGCCCCCATCCCGGACCTGGTGAGACGGGACTTCACGGCGGAGGCTGTGGACCAGCGGTGGTGCGGGGACCTGACCGAGATCCCCACCGACGAGGGCAAGCTGTACCTGGCCACCGTGTTGGACTTGGCGTCGCGGCGTCTGCCCGGCTTCGCCCTCGGTGAGCGCCACGACGCCCCGCTGGCCCGGGCCGCGCTGTGCATGGCGGCTGCGGTACGCGGCGGGCAGGTCGGCGGTGTCGTGTTCCACAGTGACAAGGGCGGCGAGTACACCGGCAACGTGTTCGCCGACGCCTGCGCCGGGCTCGGGACCATCCAGTCGATGGGCCGTGTCGGCTCGGCGCTCGACAACGCCGCCTCGGAGAGCTTCAACTCGACCCTCGAGCACGAGCTGCTCTCGCGCCGGCACTTCGCCACCAAGGACCAAGCCCGCCGGGAGGTCGCCGCCTACATCGACAACTACAACCACCGGCGCCGCCACAGCTCCTGTGAGATGATGCCCCCCGTCGCCTACGAACAGGTCCTCGACGAACGAGCCGCCGAACGGGCCCGAAAGGAGCGGGCCGCATGAAAACCGGCCCCTCCAGATCGCTTCTGCGGCCCTCAAACCACTCCAGTGGTATCAAGGTGCCGGCGAATGAGAGGCCCCATCAGCTATCAGCAACCCTCCACGGTTTCGGGGGAAGCCCAGTCGGGATGAGCGCCACAGTGGCCGCGACGAGTACGACGCCCACCCAGGCAAACGGCTTGGGGAGCAATCCCACGACCAACGAGCTGATGCTCATAGTGGCGGCGACACCCAGAGCACCAAGCATGAACAGGGCAATGATGTGTTCTTTCAGGATCGATAACGGAAGCACCGCGTCGGCGAGCATGTTCGGAACGATCGGTGCGCTAATCGCCATGCGATATGACGCATGAACGAAAGCGCCGATCGTCATGACAATCCCGAATGCATAGGCCACAAGAGCCAACAGTTCACCTTTGGAGCCTTCCCGGGCGAGGCGCATCCGCAGCGAGGCAACAAACCCGACCAGGGCGAACGCTCCGACTATGCCGACCGTGCTTCCAGCGACGATTCTCGTCCTGTTGTCAGTGATCTCAGCCGCCAGCTCACTGACCGGACTGTCAGGCCCCAACCAACCGCCATGGTCGATAATGAAGAACCCCACGAACATCAATACCAATCCCGCCAGCCCCAGCAACCACCCAATCAGGTCAAGTTCATCCGAACGATCGGTAGTCATGTTTCAGGTCTCCTCTTTCAAGTTCGCCCTCGATCTCGCTACTCATACATGAGAACAGACGAACCAGACGGACAAACGGGCGACACCAGCCCCGCACATATCGCGCTTCCGGCGGCGCCGTCGACCACCCCGTCGCCCCGATGAAGAACTATGTCCTCGCCCGGTAAGACGAAGTCGAAGACGCCTTGGGTTGGAATTTCGCTCATGTCGAATCGAGCCTACGGGCGCCGCCCATATCAGCGATACCGAGCGGTAACGCACACATCCGGAAAACCGCGCAGAACGGCATGCCTGAAGAGCGGGGTTCCTGTCAAGAGGCGTTTTCGTTCGATGCGGGTGTCTCGGGACGCGTGTGAGCG
>JAOTUY010000066.1 GCA_029863625.1 Acidimicrobiia bacterium | reverse complement strand
TCGGCATGACGTAGGTGGGGATCGACGAGCCGCCAACCCCGGCGTGGAATGAGCCCGGTCGGGAGCCGTCCACCGAGGCGGCGACGTAATAGCCGCCTGCCCCGAAATCCTCAGGGATGATGATGACGCCGGCCGCGGGACGGCGATTGAAGTAGGGGTCCAAACGGCCGTCGATGTCGTCGATCAGCTGTTGCCAAGCGGCCACTATGTCCTGTTTGCCGGCGGCGGTCGAACCGCTCAAGAATCCAGCGTCAGAAGCGGCCCGACCGAGCAGGGTGGGTGTCGCGGCATCCCGGGGATACCCGAGGGCGTCAAACACCTCGCGTAGCTCGGTTTGCAGCCGATCGACCTGGTCGAGTCCGATCTGGTGGATCTCATCGGCGGTGAGGTCGGTTGAGGTCATCTCGCGGAGCAGGTGTTGGTAGTAGGCGTCACCGTCCGGCAGGCGCCACAATCCGGGATCAGATCCGGCGATCGGTTGAACGCTTTGCATGTGTTCGATGAGGTCCATCCAGGCGGGGACAAATGACTCGGTCACCCGACGGAGGGCCTCATCGAGCAGACCCTGACGGTCGGCGTCGCTTAGATCGTCAACCAACTCGAGGCGATCGCGAAAGGTTGTATAGAGAGGCAAGGTGGCCGGACGAGCACTTGCGACGGTCTTGGCACCGTTCAAGTCGCCCGTGAGCCGGCTGATGGTCATGGAGACGATGAAATCAGGAGGGATATTGCCCATCTCCTCGCGCCTTTCCAGGCTTTCGATGAGTTGGGCAACTTGCTCGTCGATCTGGGACAGGCGGGAGAGGTAATCGGCAGCATCGTCGACGGTGGTCAGCGGGTGTTCCTCTGTGAGGAATAGGAGCAGATTGTCGTTGTAGCTGTTTACGAAGTGGTGGACGGGATAGTCGTGGTAGGCGAATCGATGGGCGTCGACCTGGAGGTCCAACCACCATTCGTACACGTCGAAGGAGGTGCGCGATAGAGGAGCGAGCGCGTCGCGATCGAAGCCCTGGAGAAGCTCGAGGATTCCCTTTTCGAGCGTTTGGGTTTAGGTGAGGTAACCCGTAGAGAGATCGTCGAGCAGGTCGTTCCGCAATCCGTACTCGGCTGCCACTCCGAGCGAGGTGAGGAATTGCGGCTGGCGTATCAACAGCGCGGCGTACGACTGTTGGAGAAAGTCCTCGAATGGAAGGCCGGCTAATCGGTTGAGCGTCTCGGGGCTCGAGGGGGCGTTGATGGGCCGCCCGTTGGCGTCACGGTGGAGGCGGTGGGCTGCTCAGTTGTTGCAGTGGCCGGCAGGGTCGTCGGTGATCGGTCCGCCTTTGTCGATGAGCAGGCGGTCAGGAGCCCCATCAGAACTACGGCCGTGGCAAGACCCAACCGTGGGCCGGTGCTCATCATCTCGCCTCCGAGCGTGCGGCATAGCCAACGCTACCGACGGGTAGACATCAATGCCATTTAGGGGATCAAGGAATCGCTCCGGAAAGCCGAAAAGAAGGGAGTTAACCCCAGGGATGGGCTTGGGAGAGGGAGAGAACGTGACATCACCCGAAGGTACTTCCTGGCAATCGCTGGTCCGCGCCCGGATGCGAGAAGAGATCGACGAATGGGTAGCCGAGGGTCGTAACGAGCCCCAGACCGATCGTCCGCTTGTCCTCATGGACGTCATGGGCGTCGTGAGCGGATCTGCCCAACCGGAGGTTGGTGACGGCGAGGATTCCGTCATACCAACCGGGGACGAGGACGATGTCCTCGAGATTCCGCCGCACATGCCCGCCCTCGTGCGTCACCTGGTTGAGGTAGCAGACGTCCATTGGAGTGCGCCGCTCGACGAAGAGATGAGTGCTCAGCTGGCCGGTTTGCTCGGAGTCGATCCCTTACCTTCCGTCGTGGCAGATGACTACGGCTTGACTGAACCGGCCGCCCGGGAATTGCTCTGGAAAGCTGCGTCGGCAGGCAGGGCCACGTACCGGATCGAGAACGTATCGAGCGAGTTGTCATCCCGGCTGCCCGATAGCACGGTGCTCATCAACATCGCGCCGGACAAGGTGCTCCGCCTCGATCATCTCCCGCCGGAACTCAGGCTGGGCTGAAGACTCGGTTCCGACCGGTAGCCTTTCGGGTCATGCGTGGATTGACCCTGGACGGGGTGGGCGTGATCACCTACCGCACCGACCTTCCCGAACCGGTAGTGGAGCGTTCTACTGATGCGGTAGTTGCGGTTAGGCGGGCGGGCCTGTGCGGGTCGGATCTTCATCCCTATGAAGGGCGGGAACGCGTTCGGTTTGGCGTGATCCCCGGCCACGAGGTGGTCGGGGAGGTAGTCGCCGTCGGACATGATGTGGGCGACTTCATGCCGGGGGATCGGGTACTTGTCCCGTTCACATCGAGTTGCGGCATGTGCCGGCCGTGTCGCGCCGGTTTGAGCGCTCGATGTGAGTCCGGAGAATTGTTCGGCTTTGGAGATCCCGATCTGCTCTCTGCTCCTGTCTTGCCGGGCGGTCAAGCTGATTTGGTCAGAGTCCCGCTCGCTGGTTCAACCCTGGTGCGTCTCTCCGATGAGATCTCTGATGAGCAAGCCGTTCTCCTGGCGGACAACTTTCCCACGGGCTGGTACGCAGCCGAACGGGCCGGCATCGTCGCTGGTGAACCTGCGGCGGTCATCGGATTGGGTTCGGTTGGCTTGTGCGCAGTGGCCGCCGCGATGTCGATGGGGGCGACTCCGGTGATGGCCGTCGATCCGCTGGAGGATCGACGAGATCGGGCTGAAAGGTTGGGCGCCCAGGCCATGCCGCCCGGCGATGAAGAAACGATCCTCCCCGTGGGGGCGGTCATTGAAGCGGCTGGGACACCGGCTGCGCAGCGCCTGGCAGTGCGGCTGCTCCGGCCCGGCGGCACCTTTTCGATCATCTCGGTGCCCACCGCCGACCGTTTGCAGATCACTGCGGTCGAGGCATACGACCGTAACCTCACGATTCGAACAGGGCGGGCACCGGTGCGGTCGATCCTCGATCATCTCGTTGGCCGGGTGGTGGCAGGGGAGGTGGCCGTTCCAGTTGAGGTCGTCCTGACGCATCCCACGGTTCCCTTGGTACATGGAGCCGAGATGTACCGACGTTGTGCCGCTCGGGAGCCGGGGGTTCTCAAGATCGCGTTTGTCCCGTGACCGTCCTTTGAGTTCGATCTATCCGATTGGGCTCGGGGTTCTTGCCTGGTCCCTTCAGTGAGGAGGAGATCAGTTCCGTTTCTTGGCCAGCTTGCGCTCGCTCTCCGTGAGATAACGTTTGCGAACCCGGACAGCAGTGGGGGTGACTTCGACGAGTTCGTCGTCTGCGATCCACTCGATGGCCATCTCGAGGGTCAAACGCCGGGGAGGCTTCAGCTTGATGGCCTCGTCGGCGGCATGGGTCCGAATGTTGGTGAGTTGTTTCGGCTTGGTCGGGTTGGCAGGCATCTCATCTGGCCGGGAGTTCTCTCCGAAGATCATGCCTTCGTAGACCTCTTCTCCTGATCCGAGGAAGAGCTCTCCTCGTTTCTGCAGATTGTCGAGCGCGTAGCCGGTCGTGGTCCCACGTCGGTCGCATACCAATGGCCCACCCTGGCGGTGGGGGAGCTCACCCGCCCACGGCATCCATCCGGCGTGGTGCTGGTGGACCAGTGCCGTTCCCCTGGTCGTCGTCATGAGCAACGATCGGAACCCCAGGAGTCCCCGGGCAGGTGCAGTGACGGTGACGATGGTTCGTCCCCGTTCGCCCGGCCGCAGATCGGTGACCTGTCCTTTGCGCGGTGCAATCGCCTGGGTGACGGTCCCGACATGTTCGTCGGGGACGTCCACCACTGCCCGTTCAACCGGCTCGTGTGGTTTGCCCTCAATCTCGCGGATGATGACTTCCGGTCGACTGACCTGCAGTTCAAAACCTTCCCGGCGCATCGACTCGATCAGCACGGCCAGTTGCAGCTCCCCCCGTCCGGCTACCTCGATGATCTCAGGCGAGGCCGTCGGTCCGATCCGGATCGAGACGTTGCCGAGCACTTCTCGCTCCAGGCGTTCGCGAATCTGACGCGAAGTGAGGAGCGATCCATCGCGCCCGGCGAGTGGTGACGTGTTGACGCCGAACGTCATGCGCAAAACCGGCTCATCGACAATGAGACGGGGAAGAGGTTGAGGGTCGTCCGGGTCGGCCAATGTGTCGCCGATTTCTACTTCGGGGAAGCCCGCCACGACGAATAGGTCGCCGGCGATCCGCTGTTCGACGTCGATGCGACCCAACCCTTCGAATCCCATCAACTGGCCCAGTTTTCGTTTGAGGGGCGGCTCTTCTTCGTTGGCGTGGCAGAGGGCTATCTGGGTGCCCGCCACGAGGGTGCCATTGACCACCCGGCCAATGGCGAGTCGGCCGAGATAGTCCGATGCGTCGAGGTTGGTCACCAATGCCTGCAGCGGAGCCTGCGGGTCACCCGCCGCGGCCGGAATCGCGGTGACGATCGCATCAAGCAGAGGAGACAGATCATCGCTGTCCCCAGGAATGCCCACTCCGCTGATTGCCCTTCCGTGACGGGCGATCGAAGAGATGATGGGGAACTCGATGTGGGCGTCGGTCGCCCCGAGATCGAAGAAAAGCTCATAGACCTCATCAACCACCGCTGCCAACCGAGCGTCGGGCCGATCGACCTTGTTGATCACCACGACTGCCGGCAAATGGAGGTCGAGTGCCTTGGAGAGGACGTACCGGGTCTGTGGCATTGGCCCTTCTGCAGCATCGATGAGAAGGAGCACCCCGTCCACCATCGCCAACGCCCGCTCGACCTCGCCGCCAAAGTCGGCGTGTCCCGGCGTGTCGACCAGGTTGATCTTGGTGCCTTTCCAATCGATCGAGGCTGCCTTGGCGAGGATGGTGATTCCCCGTTCGCGCTCCTGGTCGTTTGAGTCCATAACCCGGTCGATCCGTGCCTCGTGCGAGGAGAAGACTCCGGCTGCGGACAGCATGGCATCGACCAGGGTCGTTTTGCCGTGGTCGACGTGCGCGATCAACGCCACATTGCGGAAAGGGGTACCGGACATGAGAGCGGCATGGTAGCCGTTCCCCACCGTTTGGCAGTCTGCCAGACACAGCACTATTCGCCGATGTCCTCGTCCCACAACTCGGGTCGGGCGGCGATGAAGTCCTCCATCAGTTGCACGCAGGTCGGGTCATTTGCGACTTCTATCTCAACTCCCCGGGAGCGAAGGTTTTCTTCCGGACCCTGGAACGTTTGGTTCTCTCCGGCGACGACCCGCGGGATCCGGTAGAGGAGGATTGCGCCGCTACACATGTCGCACGGGGACAGTGTGGAGTACAGCACCGCCCGCCGATAGTCCGCAGCCTTCAATCGGCCGGCGTTCTCCAAGCAGTCCATCTCGGCGTGGAGGATGGCACTGCCGCGCTGAACCCGGCGGTTATGACCCCGTCCCACTATCTCCCCGTCGACCACCAACACCGATCCGATCGGGATGCCTCCCTCTGCCAGTCCGGTCCTCGCCTCATCGATGGCTGCTTGTAGGTAGGTGTCCATTTCCCCAGCTTGGCACACACTCCGGTCCAACCGCAGCATCCAGGGGCCGTTGGTCCCTAGTGTCGGAACAATCAATGCCCGAGTATTGGTACGTATGACATCCGTACCGACGGTCGCCGGATAGTGGCCGTCTGGCAAACACGGGGGAGAGCGGTGATGGCTATTGAAGCGCGCAAGGTTGTCCTGGAGAGCGTCGCCGACGCGTCCGGGTTGAAGTCGCTGATCGAACAAGGCGTTTTTTCCGCCGACGAGGTCATTGCTGTCGTTGGGAAAACCGAAGGGAACGGTGGGGTGAATGACTTCACCAGGATCCTGGCCGACCGGGCCTTCCGCGATGTGCTGATGGAACTCGGTACCCGTCCGGTAGCGGAAGTCAAAGAGATCCCTATGGTCTGGTCGGGCGGAACCGACGGCATCCTCACCCCGCACGCAACAGTGTTCGCACGCGTGGCCGGGGAACCCAACCACTCAGACGAGCCGCGACTGGCGGTTGGTTACGCCATGAGTGAGATCATCTTTCCCGAAGACATCGGCCGGCCGGCGATGGTCCAGAAGGTCGCCGAGGGAGTCAAGCAGGCAATGAAAGAAGCCGGTATCGACGATCCGGCCGATGTGCACTACGTACAAACGAAGACTCCTTTGCTGACGATGGACACCATCAACGACGCAAAGTCGCGCGGGCACACCGTCGTTACCGAGGACCCGCTCGACTCGATGAACATCTCCAACGGGACGTCCGGGCTGGGCATCGCCTACGCATTGGGCGAGATCGCCGGCGTTCCGGCCGAGGAGCAGATCGGTCACGACCTGTCGCTCTACTCGTCGGTGGCCTCCTGCTCATCGGGAGTTGAACTGAACCAGGCGCAGACGGTGGTAGTCGGCAACGTGCGCGGCGCCGGGGGTCGCTATCGGATAGGTCACAGCGTCATGAAGGACGCCCTGGATTTCGAAGGCGTCTACGAGGCGATCCGTTCGGCGGGCCTCGACCTTCCCGAACGAGCCAGACCTTCGGACATCGGGGGTCGGTTGGTCAACGTGTTCGTGAAGTGTGAGGCGGATCCGACCGCCAGGCTGCGCGGCCGTCGACAGGTGGCCCTCGACGATTCTGATGTGCACCACCATCGCCATATCAAAGCGGCCGTCGGCGGAGTGGTAGCGGCGGCAGTCGACGATGCGGCGGTGTTCGTCTCGGTGGCAGCCATCCATCAAGGGCCCTCCGGTGGCGGTCCGGTGGCAGCCATCGTCGACCTCGGCTGAGGTCAGGCGAGTGCCGGTTCGCCAACACCAGGTCGGCAGGAAGGCCCCGCCCGCATCTTTGCCGGCGGCGGCCAGTCGCGGGGTACGGCATCTGCTGGAAGGTCCCCGCCAGCCCGGAGTGCTACTGGGCGCCTCGTCCCATGCGGCCTGGTTGCAGGCCGGCGGACACGTGCTGGTGCTGGCGGGCCGCGATGCCGTACGCCTCCCCAACGGTGTAACCGTTGCCGAGCCGGTGGATGCCGTCCGATCGTCCTCGGGAGACCTCTGCATGGTCGGTGACGGGAGGTTGGAGGTAGGAAACATGAAGGCCACCGTCGTCCGCTGGTGGGATCCGCGACCCTCTTTGGAAACGGTGTCTCCGAAAGTAGTGGCGGCCAGATGTGCAGAGGCCCGGCCACGGTTCGTGAGCATCGATGAGGGGGGCCTGGGGAAGGCATTGATCAGTAACGATCCCGCCGCCGTTCGCCACGCCATGTGTGGGTTGCTCGGGAAGGGCGAAGGGCTGACTCCTGAAGGAGACGATGTGCTGGTCGGCCTACTGGCCGGTTTGCGGCTCGTCGGGCCGGCGGTAGGTAACCCGGGGGCGGGTGGAATGCAGGCCGAGGTTGCACCGATCGTTCTCACGGAAGCACCTTTCCGCACGACAGCGCTATCAGCGGCCCTATTGCGTCATGCGGTAGCGGGGGAAGTGGCCGATCCCGTGGCAGCGCTCCTCCAGGCATTGACCGGAAGAGGCGATCAGGAGGAAGCTGTCTCCGGTCTGCTCACTATGGGCAACACCTCAGGGGTGGCAACCGCTCGAGGCGTTCTGCTGGCTGCGGAATACCTGGTCGGAGGGATCAATAATGGATAGCGTTGAGGTTCGGCGCGGCACCTACCACGACTCCGTGCGGCTGATGCAGGCGAGCCGGGCCCTGCAGCAAGCTCAAGGTGTGGAAGAGGCGTTGGTGGCAATGGCGACCGACCTCAATCGCGAGTTGCTGGCCGGGATGGGATTCGACGTCACGGTGATCGGCGAGGCCGGACCCAATGATCTCATCGTCGCGGTGCGGGCCGCCGACGAGCAAGCGGTTGCCCATGCTCGCGAGACGCTTGAGACTGCGCTGGTGGCGAAGGTCGGCACCGACTCCGGAATGCTGTCCGCCCCACCCTCTCATGTGGTCGGGTCGGCTGCCCCAGGGGCCACTCTGGCGTTGATCTCGGTTCCCGGTGAGTATGCATTCGTCGAGGCAATGGACGCTCTGGAGCACGGTCTTGATGTGATGGTGTTCAGTGACAACGTCCCGATTGCTCAGGAGGTGTTCCTCAAGCAGGCCGCCGCCCGGTTGGGCTTGCTCGTCATGGGACCCGACTGCGGCACGGCCATCGTCAACGGGGTCGGCCTCGGCTTCGCCAACGTCGTAGATTCGGGCCCGGTGGGCGTCGTCGGGGCGGCGGGCACCGGCATCCAGCAAATCTGTTGTCTGCTCGATGAGGCTGGGGTCGGGGTTCGCAACGCGCTTGGCACGGGTAGCCACGATCTGTCGATTGAAGTGGGCGGTTCGTCCACGCTGCGCGGGTTGGCCGCCCTGGATGGAGATCCCAGCACCAAGGTGTTGATTGTGGTCTCGAAGCCACCCGCGCTCGAGGTCGCCACCAAGGTGAGAGCGGCCGCCGAAGAATGCCGGACACCGACTGTAGTTGTCTATCTGGGCGAGGCAGGAGTCACGCTGGAGGGAGCGGTGAGCCAAGCCCTCGAGCTGCTCGGCAAGCCGCCACCAATCTACGCCTCGTGGCCCGCCCCCTCCGACGATCATCGCCCGGGGTCGCTCAGGGGCTTGTTCTCGGGCGGCAGCCTGAGTAGTGAGGCGGCTCGCCTGGCCGCGGCCGCCCCGGGGGAGGTCGGCCGGGATGAAAAGGCTTCGGGCCACACGATCGTTGACTACGGGGATGACGAATACACCCGTGGCCGGGCCCATCCGATGATCGATCAGCGGCTCAGGTTGCAGCGTCTGGAAGCGGCAGGTCGCGATCCGCAGGTCGGTGTCATGCTCCTCGACGTTGTGCTCGGGTACGGGGCCCATCCCGATCCGGCTTCTGAGCTGGCTCCGGTGATCTCCCGTGCCACGGCAGCAGGGGCAGCAGTTGTGGTGTCGTTGTGCGGAACGATGGGCGATCCTCAAGATCGAGATCGACAGGCTCTTCTCCTCAACGAGGCCGGTGCATCCGTCTGGCTCTCCAATGCCGCGGCAGCCGGTCATGCGATCTCTCTCATCAAAGAAGGTGGACGATGAGTGGGCTCGAACGCCTCCTCGAAACCGAGCCTGTGGTCGTCACGGCCGGAGTCGAAGTGCTGGCCGGCGCACTCGAAGCGCAAAGCGTCGAAGTGCGCAGGACGGAATGGAGCCCCCCGGCCGCCGGGACCGAAGCAGCCCTTGCCTTACTCGCGGCAAGCCCGGAAGTGGCGGAGGCTAACGAGGTGGCAATTGCCCGCCTGCTCGAGGTCCGTCCTCATCTCGTAGATGTGGTCCCGGCAGCTCGAGTAATCCCGGCCTTGACCGAGCGCACCTTCCTGCATGCTGGGCCGCCGCTCGCCTGGGCGGATGCCAGCGGACCCATGCGGGGCGCGCTCATGGGTGCCATGCTCTACGAAGGCTGGGCTGATTCTCCCGAAGACGCGGTGTCCAAGCTCGAAGCCGGTGAGGTCGAACTCGCTCCCTGCCATCATCATCAGTCGGCCGGACCGATGGCCGGGGTCATCAGCCCTTCGATGCCCGTCCTGGTCGTGCAAGATCCCGATACCGGGGGAGTCGCATACTCCACTCTCAACGAGGGGCTCGGCAAGGTCCTCCGGTACGGGGCGTATGCCCCGGAGGTCATCGAGCGGCTCCGGTGGATGGAACGCGTGCTTGGGCCGATAGTGGGAGACGTCCTCAGACGACGCGGCCCGGTCGATGTGCGATCGCTCATCGCCCAGGCTCTGCAGATGGGAGACGATGGGCACAACCGCAATCGGGCCGGTACCTCGCTACTGCTCCGGACCATCGGGGCGGCTTTGGTGGAGAGCGACATCGCACCGGTAGCCGACCGTTCCGTGGTCTACTCGTTTATCGACTCGAACGACCATTTCATGCTCAACCTGGTGATGGCGGCCGGAAAGCTGATCGTGGATGCGGCCTCCGGAGTCGAGCACTCGAGCCTGGTCACCACGATGGCCCGCAACGGAACAGAGTTTGGGATCCGGCTCTCCGGGACCGGTGATCGGTGGTTCACGGCTCCGGCGCCTTTAGTGGATGGCCTCTTCCTCGGGTCGTTCACCGCCGCCGACGCCAACCCAGACATCGGAGACTCGGCCATCACGGAAACGATCGGCTTGGGTGGGTTTGCGATGGCCGCCTCACCGGCCATCGTCGGATTCGTTGGTGGTACGGCCAGCGCCGCCGTCCAGCGAACCCTGGCCATGTACGAGATCACGATGGCCGAACACCCCTCGTACCAGATACCCATTCTGGAGTTCCGGGGCACACCGACGGGGATTGATGCCATCTTGGTGGCACGAACCGGGGTTCGCCCCCAGATCAATACCGGTGTGGCCGGCAAGGTTGCCGGCGTTGGGATGGTCGGAGCCGGTCTGGTGGAAGCTCCGATGAGGTGCTTCGTCGACGCCGTGAACGCTCTGGCCGGGGGAGTAGCCGGCATTTGACGAGAGAAAACGAGCCGAGTGCCGCGCGGTCTCTCCCAAAACGCGTAGTTTTGCCAAAACGATAAACAGGGAGGGTGGTATGACGATCGCCCAGGTGTTCGATTACCAACGGCCGGAGTCGTTAGAACAAGCGGTCCAAATGCTCGCCGAGCATGGCGGTGACGTTCGGGTACTGGCCGGTGGGACGGACCTGGTGGCCTGGCTGCGGGATGAAGCAGTCGCCCCCGACCTGCTCGTCGATATCAAGCAGATAGAGGGTCTTGGCGAGATCTCCGATGAGGGAGATGCCGTTTCAATCGGTTCGCTCGTCACTTTCACCGATGTCATCAATTCGGGACTCGTCGCAGCCCGATTGCCTTTGGTCTCCGAGATGTCGGCGACGGTCGCATCCGTCGGAATCCGCAATCGGGCCACGCTGGTCGGAAACATCTGTTCGGCCGTCCCTTCCTGCGATGCCGGACCACCGCTCCTCGTCCATGGAGCGATAGTCCACACGTTTGGGAGGGCCGGCGCCCGGCAGATTCCGATTGATGATTGGTTCCTCGGTCCGCGCGAAACGGCGCTCGCTCCTGGCGAGATCGTGACCAAGGTGGTCATCCCGGTACCGCCCGGCGGGCACGGCGCCGCCTTTGTCCGGCTCAGTCGCTACGAAGGCGAGGATCTTGCTCAAGCCAGCGTTGCCATAGTGGCGCCTGCTGATCACCGGTTTCGGGTTGCCTTCGGGGCGGTGGCAGCTACACCCATGCGCGCCCGGCGCATCGAGTCGCTGCTGGAAGGTAAAGCACTCGACCCGACCCTGGTTGCGGAGGCGATAGCCCTCGTATCCGAAGAGATCTCACCCATCTCCGACATTCGGGCATCAAAGGAGTTCAGGCTGCGAATGTCGGAAGTGATGCTGCAGCGCGGCCTGAAGGCAGCCGTCGAACGGCTGGAAGGCAACGGGCCTTCCTACGGAACCAACTTGATGTAGGGGGGATCGATGCGAACGGATGTCTCGGTTACGATCAACGGCGAACCATGGTTGCTGGCGGTCGAGTCCAACGACGTGCTCCTCGAAACGCTCCGGTCCAAGGTCGGTGTGAAGAGCCCCAAGATCGGATGTGAGCGCGGTGACTGCGGAACCTGCACGGTGTTGCTCGATGGCCACACGGTACGCAGTTGTCTGGTGCTCTCCGTGGAAGTCGACGGTCATGAGGTCGTGACCCTCGAGGGTCTTGACGATGAGGGGCTCACCGAGCTCCAGCAGTTCTTTGTTGACATGAACTCGTTCCAATGTGGCTTCTGCGCCCCGGGGATAGTGCTTGCTGCCGCGGAACTTCTCGAGGAGAATTCCCGGCCATCCCGAGAAGAGGTCCAGGAAGCTATCGGCGGCAACCTCTGTCGGTGCACCGGATACGATCCGATTATCGATGCGGTTCTGGCGGCCGCCGATGCCGGAGGGAGGGCGACTCAATGACCACACTCAGACCATTCGAGAAAGAGAGCACTCGCGAGTTCGACTACGTCGGCCAGCGGACCGTGCGAGTCGACGGATTGGAGAAGGTCTCGGGTGCGGCCCGCTACGTGGACGACCTCGACTTCGGCCCCGACCTTCTGCATGCGGAGATCGTGGAGAGCCCGCACGCCAACGCTCTCATCAAGGCCATCGATACCTCGGCGGCGGAAGCCGTTCCCGGCGTCACCAAGGTCGTCACCGGGGCGGATTTCCCGTTCAAGTTCGGGCTGTACATGAAGGACCGGTACGTCTTTGCCCAGGATCGGGTCCGCTTCGTCGGTGAACAGGTGGCGGCGGTCATTGCCCGCGACCCCAAAGTGGCCAAACGGGCCGCCAAGTTGATCGACGTTTCCTATGAAGAGCTGCTCCCGATCTTCGACCCGATCGAAGCCCTCAAGCCTGATGCCGAGTTGATCCATCCCGATCTCGGGAGCTACACGCACGTTCCGTGGTTCTATCCGCACGAAGACACAAACGTCGCCCACTGGCGCAAGACTCGCAAAGGCGACATCGAACAGGGCTTCGCCGAAGCCGATGTGGTGTTGGAAGACGAGTACACGGTGCCGAGGTATGCGCACTGTGCCATCGAACCGCACGTGATCGTCGGACTCTACGACCAGTCCGGCCGCTTGACTATGTGGTCGGCGTCACAGTCGCCTTACACGCAGCGGCATCTTTTCGCGGAAGCCCTCGCCCCCCTCGGCCTGACCCACAAGGACGTCCGGGTCATCACGCCGTACGTCGGAGGTGGGTTCGGGGGGAAAGCCGGCGTCTCGATGGAAATCATGGGAGCCGCCATCGCCACCGCGGTGAAGGGGCATCCCGTCAAGATCCGGTTTACCAGAGAACAGGAGTTCTACAACACCTACCAGCGGCAGGGTTTGGTGGCCCATATCAAGATGGGTGTGAAGAACGACGGCACGATTACCGCTATCGAGCACATCATGAACTGGGACGCCGGCGCTTATGTGGAATACGGTGCCAATGTGGTCAATGCCGCCGGGTTGTCGGCCACCGGTCCGTATCGGGTTCCCAACGTGTGGATCGACTCCAAATGCATCTACACCAACCTTCCGCCCGGTGGTCCCTATCGGGGATTCGGGTACTCGGAGTTCATGTTCGGACTCGAATCACACGTCGACCGGGTCGCAGAAGCGATCGGGATGGACCCGGTGGAGTTCCGGCGTAAGAACGCCATTCGAGAGGGAGACATTCTCGCCTACGGAGCGGAGATGAACCCGTCCGGTTTGATCGAGGCCATCGATCGAACCGCCGCCGCCATCGAGTGGGGGAAGAAAGAGACCTCGGACGACCCAAACAAGGCCATCGGCAAGGGTTTCGCCGTGTTCTGGAAGGCGCCGGCTATGCCACCCAACGCCTCGTCGGCGTCATTCCTCAAGTTCAACGAGGACGGCAGCATGAATATCACCGTCTCGGGCATGGAGCTCGGACAGGGGTATCTGACCGCCATGGCCCAGATCGCCGGAGAGGTTCTGTCCGTGCCACCTTCCAAGATCCGGGTCGAGACCCCCGACACCGACCGCAACCCCTACGAGTGGCAGACCGTCGCCTCGCACGTGACCTGGAGCTGCGGTAATGCGGTGCATGCGGCCGCGGTCGAGGCTCGCGAGAAGATCTTCGACGTCGTGCATCGCGTACATGGCTACGAAGAGGAGTCGCTGTATCTCGAAGATGAGAGTGTCCGGTCAAGCACCGATCCCGACTTCAAGCTGCCGCTTCGGGATTTCGTGATCGAGGGGCTCGAAGCCCCGGACGGCACGTTCAAGGGCGGACCCATCGTGGGCTCCGGCACATTCATGCCCGAGTTCACATCCACTAGCAGCGACCCCGAGACCAGTCAGGGCGGTCATCCCAACGTGCACTACACCGTGGGGGCAGCCGGAGTAGTGCTCGAGGTCGACCGGGAAACGGGCCGGATGAAAGTCAAGAAGGTGGCACTGGCCGTCGACGTCGGAAAGGCCATCAATCCCAGTCTCATCGAAGGGCAGATCACGGGCGGGATCGTTCAGGGCCTGGCAACCGTCCTCTACGAGGACATGCGGTTCAGTGAGAAAGGGAAGTTGATGAACGCCAACTTCACGGACTACAAAATCCCGACGGCCCATGACATTCCGGACGAGACGATCCCGATCATCATCGAGGTCGGACAGCCGGACGGCCCCTTCGGGGCACGAGGAGTGGGAGAGCACACCATGATCCCGGCGGCACCGATCATCGGCAACGCTATCAAGGATGCCCTGGGTATCCGCATCACATCGATGCCGATCACCGCCGAGAAGGTGGCGCTATCGGTAATGAAAGAACAGGCGAGCGAGGGAGACGAGACGTAATGGCTGTTGACCTGGAGAAGATCCTCAGACCCGTTGACCACCCGCTGAAACCCTTCGAAGCGAAGTACATGACCCTGGCCAGCGGCGAGCACATGGTGATCCGGCAGATCGACCGGGACGAGATCCCCGACATCCTGCCGTATCTCGAGCCGCTGCTGCACGTCGAGCGGGATTATTACGACGTCGTGTGTGCTCGGATCTACTCCGAGTTGCTGGCTCACTACCGCTGCCGGGCTCAGGACGAGTACGTGCTGGCCGTGCAGATCGACGGGGAACTGGCGGCGGTCGTCAACGGACGACAGGTGTCTCCGGATCTGGGCATGTCACTGCATACCATCGCTCTGCGGCGCGGCCTCCGGGTGGGCGCCCACGCCTTTGCCGCCAAAATGGAATACCACATCGACATCCTCGGTCACCAGGAGGTGTTGATCGTTGCCGAATCGCCGATCGGTTTCCGCCGGTGGATGATCGAATACCAGCTCGAGAAACGGTTCGAGACGGCCCACGAGTTGGGCGGCGTGCCGTCGTGGGCCCTGACCAAGGACCTCTTCGATCGAGCCCGCTCGACCCTGGTCGTCGGCCGCCGCCCGGTCCCGCCGGAGATTCTCGCCAAAGCCGAGGCCAAGATCCTGCCGCCGTCTGATCCCCCAACGCCTCCGGCGGATCTGTTGGCGGCGACCCGGTCGATGTACGACCCGACCGCCACCGCCCTCATTGCGCAGCGCAATGCGTTGGGAGGGGAGACCGACCATGCGTAACGTCTATGTAGTCGGGATCGGTATCACTACCTTCACGCGGCTCGAGTATCCGCTCTCCGAAATCGCTGCCTACCCGTCGATGATGGCCCTGAAGGACGCCGGTATCTCCGATGTGGATCACCTCTATGTGGCCAACATGGGCAGTGCCCGGGTCAACCACCAGACGGCGCTGGCCAGTGCGGTAGTCGACAGCCTGAGCCTCACTCCGGCCGGAGCGGCCGTCGTCGAGAACGGCCCTGCCTCCGGAGCCTCGGCGATCAAGGCCGGATTCGCGGCGGTGGCATCGGGTATGCACGACGTGGTGCTGGTGAGCGGTGCCGAGCGCATGCGAGAAGTCAACAACCTCGAGGCGACCGACTTCATTGCCACGCTCACTCATCCACTGGCCGAGTACATCTATGGAGTGACGTTGCCGGCCCACGCGGCCATGTTCACCCGCCTGTATATGGAG
>JAOTUY010000125.1 GCA_029863625.1 Acidimicrobiia bacterium | reverse complement strand
GCCGGACCCGGCGTCTTGTTATCGGCGAGATCCACACCGTTGCTGGTGGGTCTCGTAACGCCCGCGACGTCGGTCCGGGTCCGGTCCCCCATCTGGTGGCGCCTACCGCAGAGGCGCACGGTCTTGTTTTCTCAGCCGGCAGCGGGCATGGTTATCGGTGGTGGGTGGGTTACGTCGTTTCGGTCACCTCCGGTGGCTGTGACGGACCCGCCCACCGTCGACTGGACCCACTGGTCGTCGTTGAAGAGGGTTTGGGTGCGGATCATGGCGAACGCCAGGCGGTGGGCCCGATGCGCCACCGCCACCGCGGCCACGGTCTTCTTCTTACCCGCCGCGATCTTCTGTCGTTTGTAGGCGCGGAATTCGCGATGATGATCAGAGAGACCCTTGCCGAGCTCCAAGATGGCTTCCCGTAGTGGGACGGAGCCTTCCCGGCTGATCCGCATGCCCGGGCGTTGCCGGCCGGCGGATTGGTATTCGACTGGGACCAACCCTGAGTACCGCCACGCGGTGGCGGCCGAAGCGAACCGCCACGGGTCACCCAACCCCGCTCCGTAGGCGGACGCGCGGGGGATCCCCACTCCGGGAAGGGAAGTGAGTACCCGGGCGGGGGTGTCGTCGATCACCGCGGCGAGTTCGGTTTCGGCCCGGTCGATCTCAGCGCATATCTTGTCGTATACCGCCAGGTCAGCGATAAGAACTCTCCTCCGGGCTCGGCGTTCGGCCTCGGGTAGCAGCAGGGCCCGCTGGGCGGTCGCGACGATGAGGGCGGCTTTGGAGCGGGCCATCCGCACTCCCCGATGCCCCACATAGGCTCGCAGTCCTTCCGGACCCATCCTTTGGATCCGAACCGGATCGGGACAGTACCGCAAGATGGTGTGGCCGCCTTTGGCGCGGATCACATCTTTGAAACAGTCCCCCAGTCCGGGGAACACCAGATCCAACTGGCTTTGGAGCTGCATGCCCACCGTCACCCGAGCCCGCACCTTGCGGCGGCGATGCGCCGACCACACCGCCTGGATCGCTATCGGACCGTCCTCCCACCGCGACGCCCGATCGGTCCCGCGGGCCATCAACTCGACCATGGCGGCCAGGTCCCGAAGATCCGACTTGAGTCGGCGTTGTCCCATCTCCCCTCGGGCCTTATGCACCGCACCCGGATGCAACTCCACCACTGATCGCCGACCTCGATCTGCCGTCCATCACCATGCGCCAGCTCCGCCACTCCCACGCCACCGCTCTGCTCCGCGCCGGAGTCCACCCCAAGATCGTCCAGGAGCGCCTCGGCCACGCCAGTATCGGCGTCACACTGGACATCTACAGCTCGGTACTGCCGACCATGCAACGGGAAGCAGTCGAGCGCCTGGTCGCCCTCATCGAGAGTCGATAGGCGCCCGATAGGCGCCGCGACATCTTCTTCCACGCCAGACAAGACACGAAACCCCCGCCATCACAGGGGCTTCACTAGCACGCCCGGAGGGACTCGAACCCCCAACCTCCTGTTCCGTAGTCAGAATCAGGGGGGTTCGGCTGCCAGGGCGAATGGTCAGAAATGTCTTCTGACGTGGGGTTTTACTGTTCAACCTCTATGGTTGATTTGCAGCGTTTCTGATCCTCTCGCGGACCAAATGCGGACCAAACCGGACTGCCCGTCGGCCGCTCGGCTGCGGCCTGAACTCAATCGGCTTCATAGCGAGGTGGGTGATACGCAACGCCGGCGCGCCTCACGTCGAAGACACCGATCTCGTGACGTAGTAATCCCCTGACCAGCTCATCGATGTGAACCTCGAGCAATTCGACGGCTTCAAGCTGATGGCATCTGAGGAACACATGTCGGCCGAACGTGAACCTGCGACGCCGGCGTGTCGCTTCCGCATCGTGGGTTATCAGAACGGCCTTGCGATTGTCGGCGTAGGTGGCGACCGCATCGTCGTCTGCCCCGCCAAGGCCCGCTTCGACCACGCTCCAGCATTCATGTCCACGCTGCCGAAGGAACGAACCGACCGCCTGGGCGTCAACGTCCTCATCCAGCACGAAGCGCATCTACGCGACCGATGACGAACTCGCCCCTGCCGCTTTGACGTCCTCGTCAGTCAAGCTTGGAAAGGCGTCCAGGATCTCCTTGGTTGTCTTCCCAGCCTCCAGGTAGCGCCTTACTGCCTCAACAGGCACCCGCGTTCCGCGGAAGACCGGCTTGGATGCCTGAACCTTGCGGCGCTTCTCGACAACACCAACGTGCGCGCTGCTTCGCTGCAGTCGTCCCTGAACTCGGGACCGGATCGCTTGGAGGTCGATCACCTGCCACATCACTCCCTGGAATGGGCGACGCGAGTCCTCCCACGTTCCGTCCCCGTGTTGGAATAGCACCTGGTCCCCTGACAGAGCGAAACGCACTTCTCGCAGAGGGGACTCATAGCCCTGTCGCCGCAGGTGGCTGATGATCCGTCGAATATGCTGCAGCGACACTCCCTGGTGCCTCAACTCCGACGCGACAACCAGTTCAACAAGACGCGAAAGGGAATAAAGGCGAACAACGTTGCGCGAACTGATCTCCCGTTCGATATCGGGTTTGATGAGATCGGTCTTCTCCCAGTAGCGGAGCCGCTGTGGACTGATCCCTGCTATCTCGCCTGCCCGCTTATCTGGCACCATCATGTCATCGTCGGAGTGACTCACCTCGGCTCCATTCGCACAACTATTCCAGCGTAATGCCGGTCTGTGATAGAAAGGGCGCATTCCGATCATCGCAACGACGACCACTGTTCGTGCGGACGGTCAGGACCGCATTGCGAGCCGGATGAGACCGAATCCGGCTCATTGGTTTGGAACCGGGCGGGTACGCTGAGCGTCTCAAGCTCATGGATACTCCTGCCCCCAATTCCCTTTCCAACGAACGCGGTCTCCGAGTCGCCCGCCGATTGACCGTCTTTGGTTGCATGGTGTCTGGCATGGTCTTAGCTGGGTGTGGATCGTCCAATAGTCCCGGAGTCGATGGGCCAGTGATGCGATATCCCGAGCCATCCAGCAGTCAAGAGGGGACGGCTGCGGAGGTGCGCGGTGTTCTCGAGCTCGATGGTGAGTGTCTCTATGTGGCGCTCGACGAAGTCGGTGAACGCTACCCCGTCGTGTGGCCGGCCGGTACCCGATGGGACGCCGACAACCAGGCAGTGGTCACGTCCCGGGGTGAATCGATGGCGATCGGTGACGAAATCTACGGAGGTGGCGGCTATCTCTACGTCGAAGATGTTGAACGGATCGCCGGATCGCAGGCGTCCGCACTCGCCGCAAAGTGCGTAGACAACACTTACGGAGAGATCGCAGTGGTCAACAACGCCGATACGGCGATCGGCCCCGCAGAGTCCTGACAACAGGCCGCCCAACACCTTCATGGGCGAACGCCAGAAATCATCCAGGAACCGCCAATCGGTGGTTCCGCGAGCGCTATGGTCACGCTGAGTGGTCCAGCATTGCGCACATTCGTGCCGATCTAGTGCGGTCGGTTGTTTGGGTGTTATCGCCCATATTTGGCTGTGCGGTCGTTCGGCGGTCGCGAAAGAAAACAACAACATGGCCCGGCGATTTTGTCATAGAGTTCTCACTAAGCG
>JAOTUY010000126.1 GCA_029863625.1 Acidimicrobiia bacterium | reverse complement strand
ATGAGCGTGGTCATGATCTCCCACCAGGGGACACCTAGAGTGAACACAGGGCGTACGATACCGCCCTTGACTGTGGAAAAGTGGCGTCGTGCGGGAGAGACCCTGGGGATGGTCGCCGCGTGACGGTGGGCGCGAGGATGAGGAACCCGTTCCGACGCTCAGCCGGCGTTTGGTGGACTCACTCTTCTGCGTGTGCGACCACGGTACCCCGGGGTCTCAGAGGCCTGATCGGGCGTTACGTCGTCCGTCTGAACTCGAGTAAAGGCAGTCAATCCCATCACTCTCGCAGTGTTCGGCTTGGGGGTTGGCGCCCTAGCTCCCGACCGGATTGTGCCACCCGGCGACCCCGGCAGGAATGCGATCGGCCTGCTCAGGCCCCCATGATCCTGCGTCGGACCGACGCCCGAATACGTCTTCATAATCCACACTGAGGACGGTCGACTCGGTGACGATTCTGTCGCCCGGTCGTTTGGTCTGCATCTCGAGGTTGACCCCGTCGTCTGGTCCCAGTCGAAAGCGAATGTGGTTCGCGCCGGGTGCTCTGGTCGTGTCGTCGAAGGGAAGCGAAGGTTGACGCCGAAGCTCGACGATGGCCTCTGTGGCGGTAACCGGGAGTCGCTTGCCGGCTCTGATGAAGAACGGCACGCCTGCCCAGCGCAGCGATTCGATATTGAGTCGCAGAGCCACATACGTCTCAACCTGTGAGTCCGGATCGACGCCGGGCTCACTCGTGTACCCGTCGTACTGGCCTCTCACGACGTTACTCGGATCGACCGTTTGGATGGCCTTGAGCACCTTCGCTTTCTCGTTCTGCTCGGCGGTGGTGCTTGGGTCTCCGGGAGCTTCCATTGCCAGGAGGGCGACCACCTGTAGCAAGTGGTTCTGCACCACGTCTCGGACGGTCCCCAGTTCTTCATAGAGTCTCCCGCGACCGTCGACGCCGAAGGACTCTGCCATGGTGATTTGCACGCTGGAGACGTAGTGGCGGCTCCACACGGGTTCTAACAGGAGATTTGCGAAGCGGAACACGAGCAGGTTCTGCACGGATTCCTTCCCCAGGAAATGGTCGATTCGGAAAACAGACTCCTCGGGGAATACCCGATGAAGTACCGCGTTGAGGTGGCGGGCGCTGGCCAGATCGCGGCCGAACGGCTTCTCGATAACCAGCCGGGCGCGCTCGGCCAGCCCAGCGGCTTGTAGACCTTCGACCAGGGTCTCGAACATGTCGGGAGGTATGGCCAGGTAGTGAACCGGGCGGCATCCGGTCCCTACTACTCCGGCGAGCTTTTGAAAGGTGGAAGGGTCCTGATAATCGCCCGCCACATAGCGCAGACGGTGGGCCAGTCGAGCAAGATCACCCTCGTTGACGTCGTCTACCGCTTCATGAACGGTCTCGCTCATGAAGTTGATCAGATCGGCGTCCGTCCATCCGTTGATAGCTACACCGACCACCGGCATCTCCAGTAAGTGCCGGGCTTCGAGGTGGTAGAGAGCGGGGAAGAGTTTCTTGGCCGCCAGGTTGCCGGTGGCGCCGAAGAGCACCAGACAGTCCGCTCGTTCCATTCGGCCTTCCTCTCCTAGTCGGTCCGCGTTATACCATCCTGGCGAGTTCCCGGCGCAACGACCTCCACGCTGAAGTCGAAGCCTTCCCAACGATTCTCGTCCGTCCATCGGAACGTGAATGTGATACTCGACGCGGCAGGTATGCGTGCTGTATCGAGACCCGCGTGGTGGATTCCGAGGCCGGTGTCGCTTGTCCAAACGGATGACGACGTCGGGGCTCATGTTCTGGCACGACCGGCCGAGGCAGTTTTCTAGCCGGCTATGGCGCTTGCCGACTCAATCCACTGCTCTGCCAGCGCTATTCGGCGCTCGGTTTCAGCCGGCCAATTCGGTTCCTGAACCCGGAAGGGCCCCGTCGCCAGACCTAAAGCAACGGCCGCGGTCCTCAAGCGCAGGCTCATTGGGTCTGTGTCTCGATCGAATTCGGCGATGAGATCTGCCCCGTAACGGCCGATCATGCGCCGCACGGGCGAGGTGAGCGACAGCGTAGAGAGGTGACCGATCAGGCCGGCCAGGTCGTTAGCCCGCTCTCCAACACCGGTGGTGTCCACATCGAGTAGTCCAATGATGTCGGATCCTTTCACCATGACTTGCGACGAGTGGAAATCCCCATGGACCGGGACCGGTGGTTCTTCGGCGACCGAACTCAGTGCCTCGATGACGCCGTCTATGCGATCGGCGAGCTCCGGCGTGACTGCTTTCAGCAGTTTCGCGTGTGTTGGTGCCTGGTCGATGGGGCCCGGTATGCGGGAGGCAAGGGTGCCAGGTTCGGGCAGCGAGGCGAGCAGGTTGATGAACTGCGGCCCGGTCGGGAGTCGGCGGGTCCCCCCTTCCAAGGCCTTGCGGAGGGTTTTGCCGGGCATTGCCTGTAGGGCTACCAGCCCCAGGTCCTCGGACCAGCCGTAGCTGTGCGGTACCGGGACGTGGCCGGACATCGACGAGTGGGTCTCCTGGAGAGCCGCAACCCGGTCGGGGCGCACGACCTTGACAAAGATCCGCGCCCGGGGAGTCACAGCCTCGATCACGGCTCGTCGGCCGGGTCGGTAGGCTCGCCGCCGCAGCCGGGCTTTGTCCGCCGGCGCTCCGAGCCGCGCCAGCAGACGCCGGACACGCTCAGGGTCCGTTGCTGCAGCCAAACCCGGCAAGAAAGGGTCGTTGGGGAACCGCCAGATCGCGATCGAGACATCGTCGGCTTCCAGCACCGGGGTGCTCTCAGGCACCGGCACTCCGGAGGTGGTCACAAACGTTTCTGTGGTGGTCGCCCCGTCGTCCCACTTCACTCGGGCCTCGTATTGTGCCGTCACCGCCTTGGACGGGACGTAGCGGACCTGGCTGGTGTGAGCGGATTCACACCGTCCGCCCACGGGATCCAGCGCCGCGTTGAGCAGCTCAAGCACGTCAGAACCGAGCATTACGGCCAGCGCAGGGACTTTCGGGTCGGCTAGGAGCGCCAGTCTTTCTGGGTCAACCACGCCGACCATCTTGGCAGAAGAGCAACCGGACCGCGTGAATTCGACGGCCCGCCACGCGTCCGGAGGCCCGGCTCATGCCTGACGTAGTCACCATCGGTATTACCGGCAATAGCTTGGGATGGCCACCCGATACTCCGGTGCTGACGGTCGACCTTCTGGTGAGAGCTTTGTCACTCGTAGTGAGAGAGACCTCACTCTTTGTGGCACAGTTGTCTTCCGCTTAGCACGGGCTTAACCGAAGAGGCGAGATCGTGTGGGCGCAGGAACCTTGCTTAGGTCTGAGTAAAAAGGAGCCGGTATGGAACTATCCCGCAGATTCAAGCTAGTGAGTGGAACGGTGTCCGTCGCCATGGCCCTCGGGGTGGGCGCCGCCGTCGCCGCGGAGAGTTCCGCTCCGGAGGACATCCAACTGAAGGACGAAGTCGCTATCACCGAGGTTGCTTTACCCGCCGCCTTTGACCTTGGAGCGGTCAAACTGGATGATGCGAACGATTCCTTCGCTTCTCCGTTCGACGAAGGCGTGGACAACGTGAACGTGGACGTGGACGACGTGGACAGCGTGGACGTGGA
>JAOTUY010000124.1 GCA_029863625.1 Acidimicrobiia bacterium | reverse complement strand
GAGGATCACCAACTCACCGGCCGCCGCCGGCATCGAGGAACCGATGACCTTCCTCACCGCCGACCTCGAGAACTGGACGGTGATCGACGGCCACCCGATGGACGCCGAGTGGGTGCTGACCATCGCCCCGGTGGGCGACGAGTACGTGTCCGCCGCCTCCGACCCGTCCGGGAAGGCGCAGGTTCATGTGTCGTCCGACGGGCAGACGTGGGAGCCGGCCGGCGACCTCATGGAAGGACTGGGCGGGCTGTTCGTCATGGGCGACCGTCTCCTAACCGACGGCTGGCGGGGCTCGCAGCGGGTCACGCTGGTTTCCGACGACGCCGGACGCACCTGGGAGGAGGTGGCCGGCCCCGACCTGAGCGGCTCGTGGATCACCGCCGCCGGGCCGGCCGGGATCCTGGCCACCGGCACCGAAGGCGAGTTCGGATGGGGGGCCACCCCCGAGCCCACAGTGATCGAACGGGACGGGTACACCGTGACGTTCGACTCGGCCAATGAGCAGTTCACCGTGGCCGACTCGACGGGTTCTCTGGTGATATCGGTCGCCCTGGAGATGGACGACCCGATGTGGGGGTGGGGATACACCGCCCCCGAGGAGCTGGTCTTCGACTTCGAGGACGAAACCGCCGCGGTACAAGACCCGTCCACCGGCGAGACGCTGTTCACGCTCACCTTCGCCGACCTCGACTGGTTCGAAGGCTCGATGATCTCCTACGGGGGTGAGGTGCTGCTGTTCTCACCCGACGCCGAGCACTGGACCGTGGCCCCGCTCGACGAGGCGTTCGGTCCGGAAACGATGCTGGGGGCATCCGTCGTCGGCACCGATCGGGTGGTGGCGGTGGTGGGGAGCGGCTACCCCGACCCGTACGGAAATCAGTCGATCTGGGTGGGCATCCCCGTGGCGGGCGAAGCCGCCCCCACCGTTGGGGCCGGGGGAGAGGCGCCCGAGGTGGTGATGGGCGGCCCGGCTCCCGAATGGGAGCAGGTGCTCGAATTCGGCGGCGAGGGATTCACCATAATGCTGGCCGCCGGTTCCGGGATCTGGGCGATCGCCGGGGAACGGAATCAGCCGAGCGAGCTGTGGCATTCGACCGACGGAGCGGCCTGGACCGAACTCGACACCGCGGCCCTGCTCGGTGAAGGAGCAATAGTGAGCGAGGTAACGGAAGGCGGTCCCGGACTGGTGGCGGTCGGGTTCCTCCCCTCCGGTGACACCCGGCAGGCGGTGGCGTGGACGTCGGCGGATGGCGAAGAGTGGAACGTGTCGCCGCTCGGGTACACGCCCCCCACGCCGGAGCGGCCCTTCGAAGTGACCGAACTGCGGTTCTGGGAAGTCGCCGCCGGGTCTTCGAGGGCGGTCATCGCCGCCTCGGTATGGGAGGGTTTCGACCACGACGAGCTGGAGCCCAACGTGGCGGCCGCCCTACCGGAAGGTCTGCGACCTTATGCGGCCGGCAACGGGGTCATGATCGACCCATGGCGGATCAGCGTGTCGGTCGGCCCCTTCGAGGTGTTCTCCGACGAAATCGACAACCTCGACGTCAACCGGGACCTCTTCGATGCCTACGAGCGATCGATGAACGGAGGAGGGCAGGACGCGATCCTCTTTGTGACCGACGATTACCGGACCTGGCTGCAGGTCGACGACTGGCCGGGCGGCAACCAACTGATCACGGCGATGACCGCCACGGCCGATGGTTACCTGGCCGACACCTGGTTCTGGGGCGACGGCGGCGGACCTTTCGAATCTGCCGACGGAGTGGTCTGGGCGGAGACGGAGTTGCCGGCCGGCCACGGGTCCATTGGCTGGTTCGGCACCCACGATGGACGGCTGCTCATGCTCGGCGACCCGGAAGCCACCCTCTGGGAGTCGGACGACGGGGGCAGCACCTGGACGGCCTGGGCCGGGCTGCCTGGCGGGGCCGGGGACGTACGGGTGGGAGATTTCGGTTTGGTCGCCTGGGGCGAGTACGAGTCCGACTGGTGGAACCCAACGAACTGGCCGCCCACGGTGGTTGAGTCCGGCGGCCTCACCCTGACGGCCCGGGCAGGAAAGGACGGTCTGACGGTCGTTAATTCAAGCGGTAGGTCGGTGCTCACCGCCGACCTCATCGGCGCCGGCGCCGGGCCGGAGGGTCTAGCTCTACCGTCATTCATTGCGGCCGACCACGATCGCGCCGTCTTCACGGTGGTGGACCCGGACAGCGGCGACCTGTTGATGACCGTCACTTACCGGGAGATGCAGGACGCGTACGAGCTTGCCCAGGGTCCGGCCGGTCTCGGCCCGGAGATGTTCGTCACCTACTCGGCGGACGGGCGAGTGTGGTCCGAGCAGCCGATGGCGGAACTTGCAGGAGTGGCGAGTTGGATCGGCTCGGTGGCGGTCGGCGACGACTTCGCTGTGATGGTGGTCAGCGAACTGGACGGTCCCGCCTCATTGTGGCGGGCGACCAGTCGCTGAGATCTGCCCGCACGGTACGGATCCTGCGACTCCGGGTACCATCGTGGGTTCATGACACTCGACACGTTGACTCGCCCCCTTCGGGATCTTCGAATCTCGGTCACCGACCGGTGCAACTTCCGGTGCACCTATTGCATGCCGAAAGAGATCTTCACCCGCGACTACGAGTTCCTGGGCCGTGACCTCCTACTCACCTTCGAGGAGATTGAGCGTCTGGCCCGGCTCTTCAAAGGGTTGGGGGTCCACAAGGTGCGGCTCACCGGCGGCGAACCTCTGCTGCGGCGGGACCTCGAGCACCTCATCGCATCGCTGAGAGCCCTGGGCGATCTCGAACTGACCATGACTACCAACGGGGCGCTGCTGGCCCGCAAGGCCCAGGCTCTCAAAGACGCCGGACTGGACCGGATTTCGGTGAGCCTCGACTCGTTGGACGACACCGTGTTCCGGGCCATGAACGACGTCGACTTCCCGGTCGCCAAAGTGCTGGAGGGCATCAACGTCGCCCACGAGGTGGGGCTGGGGCCGGTCAAAGTGAACGCCGTCGTCAAGCGGGGCGTCAACGACCACACGATCGTCGAGATGGCCCGGCACTTCAAGGGAACGGGGCACATCATCCGGTTCATCGAGTTCATGGACGTCGGGCACACCAACGGCTGGCGCCTCGACGACGTGGTGCCCGCCGCCGACATCGTGGCGATGATCAATGCCGAGATGCCCCTCGAGCCCGTGGATCCCAACTACCCGGGCGAGGTAGCGAGGCGTTATCGGTTCAAGGACGGGAGCGGAGAGGTCGGCGTGATCGCCTCAGTCACCCAGCCGTTCTGCGGCGACTGCACGCGAGCGCGTATCTCGGCCGACGGGGCCCTCTACACCTGCCTGTTCGCCACCAAGGGCGTCGACCTGCGGGCCCTGTTGCGCAGCAGCGCCACCGATGGGGAGATCGTCGACACGCTGACCGGCATCTGGGCCGCACGGTCCGACCGCTACTCGGAGATCCGCTCGTCGGAGACCGTGGACCTCCCCAAAGTGGAGATGAGCTACATCGGGGGATAAACGTCCCGGGCCCATCCACCGGACGGTGTCGGTGAGTTTCACGCCCGCCAAGTTGCAGGCATCGGCTGACGTCACGGGCGGTAGTCGATCAAAGCTCGAAGAACC
>JAOTUY010000065.1 GCA_029863625.1 Acidimicrobiia bacterium | reverse complement strand
TCACCGACCACCAGCGCATCCAACACCTCCACCCGGGGGTCGTCCAGGCCAGTCGTCATCGTGTCGAACATACGTTCGATGATAACACAACCGAGTGACACAAACTAGCCCCAAGTACAACCAGGTACCGATGGATATCTTGGTGAGGCGGTGCGGAGTGGCATCGGGCGGCTCGAGTCTCGCTCCTCGAGGCATCAATCGCGAAAGGTTTCCTCTTGGGGTCTTCATGGCGCGCGATCGGGTGAACTGCCTTGCTAGTTCAGGCCGAGCACGGCCAACAGGGCGGCGTCCTACCCCACTGCTCTTGTGCGTTGAGGTGTCCGGCCCGGTCTCCAAGTCGACCGAGATGGATTGCCCCTACTCTCAGGGTTCGACTCGTAGGATTGGGCTGTGGCGAGACGGCCCGAGCAACCGATGCCGGACGATGTCCGGGAGGAACTCCAAGAGCGGGGTCTGATGGACCTCTACGAGGAGCGTCCGTTCTATCAGCGGAACGATTATCTCGCTTGGATTGGCCGGGCCGCGCAGGTCGAGACCCGCCGCACGCGGATCGAGCAGATGCTGGACGAGTTGGATCAGGGTGGCGTTTACATGAGAATGGACCACCCCCCCAGCAGGAAGCGCTGAAACTCAGAACTCGGGCCCGGCGCAACCCACCCGGCCAATTCCTTCATGTCGCGCCGTAACAAACTCGCGGTCCCGGCCCGGGCACGACCTGCACATATTCGGTAACTTGTCGTCATGATCCCGATGCGCAGCGCCCTGCTGGGGACGGCTCAGAACCCGGCGGTTCGCCGTCCAGTCCCCACCAATCTGGACTGCTGGGTTAGTCAACGCGCCATGACTTCCCGGGTCCGGAAGAACGAGACGGCCGACCGTTACGACCTCGTCATCATCGGAGGGCGGGCCGGCGGGTTGTCGGTTGCGATCTCGTCTCGTCAGTCGGGGTTGGAGCGGGTACGGATCATCGAGCCGTCGAGCGAAATCGCCTTCTCCGGACGATCCAGCTCCAACCGCGCCGGGATGGCAAGGGCTCCCGGATTGCCGAGGCGTGTTTCCCGGATCTTCCTGTGGAGCCGCCCAGGTCATCGGTGCAGCGCAGAGCGCGGCACGCCGGGGTGATCAAAGAGCTTCGCGATAGGCACTACAACGCCACGATCACGCAGTTCGAACGAACCCATTCCAACCTCTGGGTGCTCAGGGTGAACCCGGATCACGGCGACACTTCACATGTACCGGGGCAGTACACAACCCTCGGGTTGGGATTCTGGGAGGATCGGGTCGACAACGCGACCGACCCCGACTTGGACGAGCGGTGGCGGAAGCTCATCCGTCGGTCGTACTCGATCTCGAATCCGATCTTCGACGAGCACGGGTACTTGGCGGCACACGAGGGCAGTGAAGAACTCGAGTTCTACATCGTCCTCACGCCACCGTCGGACGACAAAACCCCGGCGCTCACTCCGCGGCTGGCACTGAAGCACCGGGGCGACCGAATCTACGTGGGGGCGACGGTCACGGGCCGCTACACGCTCACTTCGGTGACCGACCCCGGATCGACGGTGGTGTTTATGGCGACGGGCACGGGGCGAGGCGCCTCACAATGCAATGGCCGTCGAGCTGCTGCGCAAGGGTCACTTCGGCCCGATCGTTTCGGCAGTGAGCGTCCGCCGGTGGGCCGACCTGGCGTATATCGACAAACAGCGGCAGCTCGAAGCTCGGTATCACAACTACCGGTACCTGCCGGTCCCAACCCGTGAACCCGACGTGCCGAAGCGCTACATCCAAGACCTCATCACCGAGCAGGTTCTAGCCTCCCAACTCGGCATCGATCTCGACCCGGCTACCACCCAGGTGTTTCTCTGTGGCAACCCCAAAATGATCGGGCTCCCCGAGGAATATGACGGTGTCGAGCGATTCCCCGACCCGGTGGGCGCCGTCGAGTTACTCACCAAACGCGGCTTCACACTCGATCGCAGGCGTGCTCCCGGCAATATTCATTACGAGGAATACTGGTAGGCAGCACCCTCGACCAGGGGCCTCCCCGCAGTCGATCCGGCCCCGGCAACGGATCGTCGACACCGTGTGGTATCAATCGGTCGCCGTTGCCGATCGTTATCGGCGCGGTAGAGTACGACGTCTTTGGTGGCGAGGAATCTGAGAGCTGGCAATGAACCGGTTGGCTGAGCTGGACGAGAAACAACGAACGCGGCTGGGCGCCGCAGCCCTGCTCATTGGGACGTTGATGCTGGCGGTCGGGGTCATCATCGCTCACTACGCGGCTTTTCCGGCGACCGAGTTGATCGACGGAGTCGATGTACCTGTTCAGGTCGACTACCTGGGATGGATTCCCCGCGGCTGGCCGTGGGTGACCCTCGGGCAGATCATCGCGTTTGGCGGCTCACAACTCATGGTGATCGGTGCCTTGTTCCTATGGTTCATGGGTCGCAAGCTCACCTGGGCCCGCGCCACGTTTGGCGCGTTCATCGCCTGGATCCAACTGGTCCTCTACTTCGGGGTGGTGCCGTCAGAGTGGCTCAACCTGACCCAGGGTCCGCTCGAGTTCACCTCCCAGCGGGTTGCCTTCACGATCCCGAAGTGGCTGGTGCTCGGCAACCAGGTCGACGTGAGCCTGTCGGCCGTCAAGGATGCGGTTTCGGGTGGGTACAACACGATCATGCTGGGCGCGGCGATTGTGTTCGCCTACAAGATCCAGGACTGGGGCAAATCCAAACCCGATGCCGCCGAACAGAAACAGTCTGTGTACGGACGGCCCCTGGTAAAGGGCGACTGACATGGCACGCACCGACGTCTGGTTCGAAACCCCGCCATTTCGCGATGACTATCAACTGGCCCTGGTCGATACCGAGTACGTCCAGCAGGGCTTGCGGCCCAAGCAATTCCTCCACATCGATCAATCCGAATGCATCCTCTGTGAAGGCTGCGTCGATATCTGTCCCTGGAAATGCATCTTCTACCTCTCGACGGAGGCCATTTCCGAGGCGCACGGGGTCGCCAACCCGGCCGATGACCAAGAAGCCTTCGGGTTCTTCGTCGTGGACGAGTCAGAGTGCACCCGCTGCCAGCTGTGCATCGACCGGTGTCCGACCGGGGTGATCACCCTGGGCAAATTCGCCGGGTCGGTCGCCGACGAAGCCATCGAGGCCGGTCTCTACGAAGCGCCGTGGACGGTGGACTCAGGACAGCGCGATTTCAAAAACGGCTACGCCTACGGCGTTCGCTGGTAAGGGAAGGACACAACGTTGGCCAACGGAGACAAAACGAGCCTCGCCGATCGGGTGGGTGAGGTTGGAGAACGGGTTCGCGCCAGCCAGGCCTGGGAGAGCATCTTTCGGCCCGGCTCCCCGTTCAAGAAGGGTTACACCGACAGCCCCCGCAACCGGTCATATGTGATCATGAACAACGTGCTGTATCACCTGCACCCGGTCAAGGTGAAGCGTCACGGGGTGCGTCTGTCCTACACACTCTGCCTGGGCGGCCTGAGCTTCTTTCTCTTCATTCTGCTGACCATTACCGGCATATTCTTGATGTTCTACTACCGGCCGACGGCGCCGGCCGCCTACGTCGACATCGAGGCTCTTTCCACCAGCGTTGCGTTCGGGTCGCTGGTGAGGAACATGCACCGTTGGGGTGCCCACCTGATGGTGCTCACCGTGTTTCTGCACATGTCGAGAGTGTTCTATCACGGCGCCTACAAGCCACCCCGGGAGTTCAACTGGGTGGTCGGGGTCGTTCTCCTCCTCCTGACGTTGTTGCTCTCCTTCACCGGGTACTTGCTCCCCTGGGACCAGCTTGCCCTGTGGGCGGTCACGGTCGGGACCAACATGGGAGGATTCGTTCCGGTCTTCGGGGACCAGGTCAAATTCGTTCTCCTGGGTGGTGTGGAAGTGACCGGTGCAACTCTGCTCCGCTTCTATGTAGCCCATGTCCTCTTCCTGCCGTTCATCATCGTGATCTTCATGGCCGTTCACTTCTGGCGGGTCCGCAAGGATGGCGGCATCTCGGGACCCCTCTAAGGAGCGCTACATGCCCGAAATCCCAGAGCATCTTCGCCGGAGGTCAGCCGAAGCGCGCGCCAAGGCACTCGGTGTTCCCCGCGAGCAGGTGCTGGCCGAGATGGGGTTGGCGGCCGAAGGGGAGACGCCTGCTGAGCTCATCGAGGAGATCACCTCGGCGGTGCAGCCGGCCAACCCGGATACCTCCATTCCTGAGGACCTCCAGGCCCGGGAAGCCGCCGCCCGCCAATCCGCCGTTGGCGACTTCGTAGCGAAGGCGGCGGCCACCCCGGCCGCAAAGCCCACTCCGGCCGGTGCGCCCGCTGAGCCCGTCCCGGTTGTCGAAGTGCCGGCGCCCGTTGTTGAACCGGAGGAACCGGCCCCGGCGGCGGCACCAGCCGCGGCGGCGGTTCCTGCGGCGACAGCTGCGTCGGGGTCGAAGATCCCGGAGGCGTTGTTGCGGCGTTCCGCGGAGGCGAAGGCGAAGGCAACCGGTCGCCCCGTTGAAGAGGTGTTGGCGGAGATGACGGGTGGTGTACCGGTGGCCGAGGAACCGGCCCCGGTGACCGAGCTACCCGTTCCTGCGGTGGCAGAACCGGCTCCGGCGGCGGCAGCTGCAACCCCGCCGACCGGGGAACAACCCGCTGCCCGAGCGCCGGATTCGACCGCGGGCCGTACCACGACGGTCACTGCCCCACCCATCGTGCCACCCGTGGGAACACCGGAAGGAGTTCGCCCGCAGCGCCTCCTGACGGTGGTGCGAGCCAGGGCGATTCAGCAAGTCAAGGCTGAACCAACCGACAAGGTGAGCGTCTGGCCCCACCTGCTGCTGATTGAGTTCGTTGCCTTGCTCGCTGTCACTGCCTTTCTCACCGTCCTGAGCGTGATTCTGCAGGCGCCGCTGCTGGATCTGGCCAACTTCAACCTGACCCCCAACCCTTCCAAGGCGCCCTGGTACTTCCTCGGGTTGCAGGAATTGCTGTCGTATTTCGATCCGCAGATTGGGGGAGTCACCGTCCCCGGGATCATCGGCCTGCTCGGGTTGATGACGATTCCGTACGTCGATCGCAACCCGTCGACCAAACCCTCCGATCGCAAATTCGCCATCATGTTCTTCACCTTCTTTCTGGTCGCGTCGGCGACCCTGACCATTATCGGGGTTTTGTTCCGAGGACCCGGCTTCAACTTCAGCTATCCGTGGTCGGATGGCATCTGGTTCGACGATCTCAAGGACTGGATTTCCTTCGAATGAGCACAATTCAAATTCTCATCGTTTCCATCGGCGCTGTTTGCCTGCTGGCCGCTTTTGCCGCCTTTGCCATTGCCTACCGCCGAGGCGGGGAAAAGACAACCGACTGGCGGGCGGCTCTCTCCAAGGAAACGTTGGCGGCCGACGTGTCGGAGACCACTGCCCCCCTTCTGGCCCCACCTACCCAACCCGAATCCGAACCGATCGAAGAGCAAGCTGAACCGCTCGAGGAGGCTCCCCCCGAAGCCGAGCATCCCGCGGCCGTGTCCGTGGCCGAGGTTCAGCGGGTGGTCGAGGTCTCACCCGAGGAAGCAGGCGTAACCCGCCGCCAGTTCTTCAACCGGGCGTTGCTTTCCACCTGGGGTGGATACCTCGGTTTGATGGGGCTGTCGATGCTCGCCTTCGCCTGGCCGAAAATATCCGGCGGATTCGGCAGTAAGGTCGATGCCGGGGCGGTCGAGGACATCCGCGCTCAGGTGTTCCTGCCGGACGGATCCGTACAACCGCTTTTCATTCCCGATGCGCGTGCCTACATCATGCCGTTCGACGAGGCTGCCGGCCCGCAGTTTGAAGGGAAGGGCGTGGTAGCCGGAGGCTTGACGGCCCTGTGGCAGAAGTGCGTTCACCTGGGCTGCCGGGTGCCATGGTGCTCCAGCTCGCAGGGATTCGAATGCCCCTGCCATGGCTCAAAATACAACGCGGTCGGCGAATATCAAGCCGGTCCGGCGCCCCGCAACCTCGATCGGTTCGTGGTCGAGGTCACGGAGGACGGGCGCTTCATCATCGACACCGGCTCGGTTATTCAAACCGCTCGGGCGACGGTCAAAACCGTTCCGTATCCGCAAGGTCCCAACTGCGTCGCGATCGGGGGATAGGTGGAGATCAGCACCATCGTCATCACCGTCGCGGCGCTGGCCGCCATCGCCTGGCTGGCCTTCCTGGTGGCCAACAGCATGCGCGGCCGCGGGAAGGAAGAGGTGGCCCCCAACCTGGCGCCGGGAATCACCGACGACACGCTCGAGTCCAAGCGATTGGACAAGACGCTGGCTTCGGCGGTCGTGCTGTCGGGGATCCTGGCGTTGTCGCTGCCCATCTACTTCGTTGGTGAGCAGAGCCGCCAGGACGGATTCGTCGAAGAGTTCGACCAGGTGGCCCTCGAGCGGGGCGCCCATCTCTTCGAGGAGTTTCAGTGCGGCAACTGCCATGGCGTCGATGGCGGAGGAGGCGCCGCCGCCTATGTGGAGAAGCGGAGCGGGATCAGCGTTGCCTGGTCGGCACCGGCCATCAACACGGTGTTCTATCGATACACGCCCGAGGAGGTCCGGTACTGGCTCGTTTACGGCCGCGCCAACTCGCCGATGCCGGCCTGGGGTCTCGACGGTGGCGGTCCCCTGAACGACCAACAGATCGACGAGTTGATGGAATACCTCCAGTCCGCGGATTTCATACTCCCTCAAGATGACGCTCTCCTGCTCATCCAGCCTTCAATCGACCAGGCTCTCTCGCGCCTGGAAACGGCCGACACGGTCATGACCGATGCCATTGCTGCGCAAGGCGTCCTCGTCGAATCGGTTCAAGCGGCACCTGCCCTGGTCGGGATGGCCGAGGCTCTGGCCGGACGGGCCGTGGCCATGTTGAATGATGCCGGCGACGGGATCGACGTCGACGGAGATGGCCTTCCCGACCGGATCGAACAAGAGTTGACGGACATCTTCGCCGAAGCCGGTGACTCCCTCGGCGATCCGGCCCTCGTCGTCACCCTCAATCCTGAAGCAGCCCAAACGGGAGCCGGCGAAGACGACCTCGATCTGGCCCGCCGGGCGGTGGCAGCCCTCGAATCGGTGGCCACCGGGCTAAGGGTCACCGCCGACAACCAGGAAAAGCTCCTCTCCCAGGCTCTCGGCGGTTTGGCGTTCCTCGAACAGGCGCAGCAGGAGAAGAAGTGGGAGGTCGACATAACGGCCGTGGCAGATGTCACCTTCGGGGGAGATGTCGAAACGGCCGGCCGGGCGCTGGGGCTTTTCAACGCCAACTGTGCCCGCTGTCATACCGCCGGCTATTCGGCCGGTATCCCGCTGACTCAATCGGTGGGATCGGGAGCCCTGGGGCCGGCGCTTTGGAACGGGCGCCCCAAGGTACAGTTCCTCAACGCGGCGGACATGGTGACCTTCATTACCAAGGGCTCAGAGAACGGGGTGCCGTACGGGGTCAACGGGGTGGGTTCGGGCCGGATGCCCGGATTCGGGCCGGGGTTGTCGCTGGAAGACCTGGAGCTGATCGTGCAGTATCTGCGTGGCGACACGCTGACGGGGGACTGAGATGCGAGAACTACTCAGAGAGATTCTGTCGGCGAACCTGGCCGTAACCGGTGTCTTGTTGACCCTCGCGGCGATCGCCGTCTTCTTCGGAACGATCTACCTCTTGAACTGGACCAACCTCGGCAAGAAACTGGGTTTCCTGGTCGTCGGTGCCGCCACCTTTGGCTGGACATCGATCAACAGCCTGCTCTTCGTGCTGTATGCCCCGCGGGGGCCGCGCCCGGCCGACTTCGAGGGTCTCAATGCTTTCGAGATTCGGATCATCCCGTTGACGTTCATGCTGGCGTCGCTGATTCTGTTCGCGATGTTCTTGACTGCGCTCAATCGTTTTGAGGAAGAGCAAGAGCGCGAAAGCGTCTAGCAATCAGACTGGTGGAGACTACTGGCCGGCGGGAGAACTAGCTCTCGGCGAGCGACTGTTGGACGTAGTACCCGAGGATCTGCAGTTCCGTCGACAGATCAACCCGGCGGATCTCAATGTCCCCCTCTACCCGGAGCACCATCGGTGCAAAGTTGAGTATCGACTTGAACCCGGCCCCGGCGAGCCGTTCGGCTACCTCCTGGGCGGCGGGCACCGGAGTCGCGATGATGGCGATTTCGGCGTTCAGTTCCTTGGCGTCGCCCTCGATGTCCTCCATGGCGCCCACGGTGAGATCTCCGATAGTGGTGCCGATCTTGTCGGGGTCGCTGTCATAGATGCCGACAATGGAAAACCCGTTGGCATCGAAACCCCCGTACTTGCCAAGGGCCGATCCGAGGTTCCCGGCCCCGACGATGATCACCGGCCAGATCTTTGTCAGCCCTAGTTCACGACGGATCTGAAACCGCAAGTGCTCAACGTTGTAGCCGACCCCTCGCACTCCGTAGGAACCGAGGAACGACAGGTCCTTGCGGACCTTGGCGGAGTTCTCCTTGATGAGGTCCGCCAGCTCTTGTGAAGAAACCGTCGTCTCCTCGACGGGATACCGTTCAAGAACCCGCAAGTAAAGCGGCAACCGGTTGACCGTTGCCCGGGGGATACGCGCCATTTTCACAAGCGGCACGTTATACGACTCGAGCGCCATGCCAAAAACGAGGGGGTCCGCTGAATTGGGTTATATACCCCCGGGGGTATCATGGCGGGACCGCAAAAAGGGGAAATCAGCAATGAAGCGTATCTCGACCATCTCGGCCGTGGCCATGACGCTGCTGGTCATGTTGAGCGGCTGCACATCGAACGCAACCATCGATCAGCAGATCACCAGTGTGTCTCCGGCCGAAGCGGCCGGCATCATCGACCAGAACTCCGGCAACGCCGACTTCGTTGTACTCGACATCCGCACGCCTGAGGAATACAACGCGGGGAAGATAGCCGGGGCGATCAATATCGACTTCTACGCTCCCGACTTCCGTCAGCAACTCGACACGTTGGACCGGGGCACCCACTACGTCGTTTACTGCAACAGTGGGAACCGAAGCGGCCAGTCCCTGCCGGTCTTCGAGGAGCTCGGGTTTGTCGAAGTTGACAATGTCGCAACCGGCATCAGCGGTTGGTACAACGATGGGTATCCGGTCGTTCCGTAGGCCGGGTTTCGCCGGACCGTACCGGGTACTTCGTACTTCGTATTTGGTCCTGGGTACCTGGTACTAGGGGCTTCCCACCTCCCGCTTCCCATTATCCTCCTGAGTCATGCCCTCTTCTCCCGATGTCGTTGTTGTCGGTGCCGGTCCGGCCGGATCGGCGGCGGCGTACTGGCTGGCCCGGTACGGGCACTCCGTCACCGTCATTGAGAAGAAGGGATTCCCGCGTGAGAAGACCTGCGGGGACGGGCTCACTCCCCGCTCCATCTACCAGTTGAGCGAGATGGGGTTTGACTTCGACGTTGGTGGATTTCACAAGGTCACCGGGCTTCGCTCGTACGCCGGCGATGATCTGATGATCGAACTGGCCTGGCCGGAGCATTCCAAATACCCGAACTGGGGCGGTGTCATCCGTCGGATGGACCTCGACGGACGGGTGGCAACCCTCGCCGAGAAACAGGGAGCCGTGGTGCGGCAGCGGACGGAGGCGTCTCCGTTGATCGAAGCCGGCCACCTGGCCGGGGTCAATCTCTCCAGCAACGGCGATCGAGAGACGCTGACTCCCAAAGCGGTGGTGATCGCGGACGGATCGATGACCCGCTTCGGGCGGGCGATGGGCACCCATCGACGTCGCGACTACCCGATGGGCCTGGCCGCCCGAGGCTATTTCTCGAGCCCGCGTTCCGACGACGGTTTCATGGAGAGCCAACTGGACATCCGGGACTCCAATGGCAACTCGATGCCGGGCTACGGATGGGTCTTTCCGCTTGGCGACGGGACCGTCAACGTTGGGGTGGGATTACTTTCGACCTTCCGGCAGTGGAAGTCGGTCAACACCTCCGACATGATGGCCGCCTACGTAGACAGCGCCCCGGGTTACTGGGGTCTGTCACACGCTACGGCTCTCTCTGAGCCGCGGGGCGGAAAACTCTCCATGGCCCTTTCGGTTGGGCCCTACGCAGGGTCGAACTGGGTCCTGGTCGGCGACGCGGTCGGAGCCATCAACCCGTGGAACGGCGAAGGCATCGCCTACGCGTATGAGACGGGAAGGATGGCCGCCGATCATATCCACCAAGCGCTGGCTTCGGATGACCTCAGCCTGCTCCGGCGGTATTCCCAAGATCTCGAGGACACCTATGGGTTGTACTACCGCATGGCCCGAATCTTCGTAAAGGCGATCGGCTACCCACAGGTGATGTGGACCCTGGCCCACGTGGGTCTCCGGTCCCGGCCCCTGATGGAATGGGTTCTGAAAGTAATGTCCAACCTGTTGGAGGCGGAGGATCGCCACATTGGTGAGCGGGCGTATGCAATGCTGGAACGCATCGTCCGGGTAGTTCCCTAGGGCTGAGGGCGCCAGCAGGGCTGTGTCTGGGCTATTCCCTCCGGAGGGTATCGGGTTGCGCGATTGGGCCGACACTCTCCGGTGTTCCTAACGTGGGCTCCCCCGCTCTGAAGCGGGGAGCTGTCCGAGCGAAGCGAGGACTGAGGGGCACCCGGGCCCGTCTCCTGGAGCCTGATATCCCCTCCGGCTCGGCTCTTCCTTGCCGAGCCACCTCCCCCACCTTCGCTTCGGTTGGGGAGGCCGTCTAGAACCGTCGGCCCCGGACCGGCGGAGATCACTTTTAGGGGGACTATTCCCAGGGGGATAGGGCGCAGCTGCCCGCTCCAGAACACCGCGGCGATGTAGGGGAGCACCGGGCGCACCGGCCGGTCCCACCTTCCACCTACCACCTTCCACTTCCCACCTCACTGTGGCGCGACCCGGTACCGGTACCGGTAGGCGTCGTTGAAACCGAGCCGGCGGTAAAGGCGGCAGGCGGCGTGGTTGGAAGGGACCACCTGCAAGTAGGCGTCCGTGGCTCCGTTCCGGGCACTCCAACCCAACAACGCCAGGGTGATGTCGGTTGCCAGTCCGCGTCGCCGCAGATCGGGACGGGTGAACACGTCGAACAGACCGACGTTTCCGCCCTCGAGGACGGCCCGTCCGATTGCAGCTGCGGCCGCCTCGTGTCGGATCACGGCGAAGGCGCTGAAGGTGGGCAGCCTTGAGAACAGCCGGCGTACCTCTCCGAGGTGTTGTGCAACGGCTGGTTGGAATCCCGCCAGCGTGGCCAACCAGTGATCCGGCACGGGCCCGACCTCGACTGCAACGGTGTTGATGGGAGGGTCGATGCCGTTGAGCGAACAAACCTGGACGCTGACGCCTTCATCCCTCAGCGTGTAGCCACGTTCCTCCAACAACGATTCCAGGTTTGAGGGTTGAGCGGCAGGGGTCAACCGGATCATGGGCGTGAGTCGGCGTGACCGGTACCAGGTTTCGGTGTGAGCGAGCTTGTGGACAGCTTCCAACTGCCCGGGGTACAGGGGAGCAGCCGAGTTGGCCCGACCTGTGTACCCGCCTGCGGCGCGCAGGACCCAGCCGTCAAAACGTTCCGATTCGAGGGCAGGTAGTGCGTTCATCGCCAGCTCCTCGAGTTCCCGAACGGCTCGCACTGATGCCACTAGCGCGCAGATCCTCCGGCGGCGATCACCTCGTCGATGGCTCGCAGTCCGTCCCCAGGGTTGAGATCGACGGGTCTGATGGCGCGGGTCAGGAGCTGTGCCTCGAATTGGCGGGCCAGCCCGTCTAGGGCGGTTGCCTTGACGCAGTAGTCGGTGGCCAGTCCGGCGATCACCAGCCGGATAATGCCACGCTCTCGAAGCATGCTCTCCAGTCCGGTCGCGATCACCTCATCCGTTTCCGGATCTCGCATCGAGAAGCCCGAATAGCCGTCTTCGCCGTTCGATCCTTTCTTCACCTCGGGTCCGTCGACGAGCAGATCAGGATGGAACTTCGCTCCCCAGGTGTTCATTACGCAGTGAACGGGCCAGACGCCACCGTCTTTGGCGAAATGAGGAGTGTTGTCCGGATGCCAATCTCGGGTATAGACCACGAAGCCCCCGGCCGCTTTGGCGTTGACGACCTCAGCGTTGATGAGCGGCACAATGTGCTCTCCGCCCTTGACGTACAAGCTCCCCGCAACATCGGCAAAGTCGTTCTGGACGTCGACCACGATCAAGGCAGTCTGATGGTCGTAGGTGACATTGCACTCCATGTCGAGATGCTAGGCCGGGAACCTCGCGGACATCGGAACCGTCAGAGTTGCATGAAACGGAATGTGATCTTCGCCATTGTCCTTGCTTTCTTGATCGCCGCCTGTGCTCCGAATTTGGCCTCGGGTGACCCCGGTCCGGCCACGACGGTCCCAACCTCAACCACCGTTCAGGGCAACTCCGCCGTCACGGAGATCCTGGTGCAGGCAACGATGCATCTGCTTCGCAACGACACCACGTTCGGGGACGGACACGTATTCCCGAAAGTGTTGGTGGTGGATCGAATGAAAGACGGCACGCCCCTCACTGCCGGCCAGATAACCGCCCTCACCCAAGCGATTGCCTTGCTCGGCGATGTCGAATTCGTTGCTGATCGGGATGACTACATAACCGACGACCTGCGTCCCACCATCGAAGGGGCGGCCATCATCACGCTGGGGCCGGTCACCATCGACGGGAACGAAGCGACCATCGATATGGAGATGTGGTGCGGCGGCCTGTGTGGGATCTGGTTGACGTATGCCCTCGGGGTTGGCGACGCCGGCTGGGAAGTACTCGGACCGGTAGGCCCGATAGCCATATCGTAGGTGGCGGACTTCCATTCCAAGGCGAAGAGCCCTACTCGGGCACCGCGGATAACTCCCGCATAGCCGTCTGATCGACAAGTCGACCGTGGCTCACCACCGCCCGCGGAGCCGCATGGAACCGCAGGGCCTCGGCAACGGTCCCGCTCTGGAGAACAACCAGATTGGCCGGGGCGCCAATCTCCAACCGGTGATTCTTCAGCCCGATCGACCGGCCCGCCGAAGTCGTGACGGAGTCGTAAAGCACCTCGAGTTCTGGTCCGGCCATCATCCACAGAAGGTGGGCGCCGAGGAAGGCAACTTCGAGCATGTTGTTGCGGCCGAATGCGTAGTAGCCGTCAGAGATATCGTCCTGCCCCAGGCTGACAGTGATACCGGCCGCCAGCAGTTCCTTCACTCGGGCGTGCAAGGGCCCGGTGTGCGGGTCGGACACCACGGCAACACCGGCGGCGGCCAGCAGCGAGACGAGCCGGGCGAAATAGGGTTCCGGGTAGAGCTGCATCGCCCGGGCGTGGTGGGCGAGCGCCCGACCATGCCAGTTCCTTCGCAGTGCCTCGACCGCCATCATCTCCAGGGTACGCAGCCCCGGATCTCCGGCATCGTCGAGCAGCATCGAGACGTCGGCATCGTACTCAACGGCGATGTCGAAACAGATCCGAACATGCTCGGCCATGTCGGCCTCGGTAAATTCGATCCAGGGGATCCCTCCCACGACATTTGCGCCCAACTCCATGCATTGCCGGAGCAACTCCGCGGTCCCCGGTTCACGGATGATGCCGTCCTGGGCGAAGGCGACCACCTGGAGGTCAACGATGCCTACGAATTCCTCTTGGAGGGCGAGGAGCACCTCAACGCCTCGCGTCCCGGCCTTGGAATCGACGTCGGCCAGGGCACGAATATGGGTGTTGCCGTAGTAGGCGGCCATCGCCAGGGCTCGCCTCCCGGCCGTCAACATAGCGTCCCGGTCCTGGCCGAGTTTGACCGCCGTTGCCTTTTCGATGGCGCCCATGGCCTGACCCATTCCACCCGTCTGGTAGTCGGCGAGCGCGGCATCGCCCAGGCTGCTGAGGGTGAAGACCTTGTCGAGGTGCAGATGGGTGTTGACAAACGATTCCGTAACCAGGTTCTCGTTGGCTTCGAGCGATTGACCCTGAGGGGGCCTGGTTCCGACCGGCTCGACGGAGTGGATCCGCCCATCGGCGATCTCGATGTCCACGAGATCCGGTCGGTGGCGGAGCCGCGCTTTGAGAATCGTCAGCGGTGGTGGGGTGGTGGTGTCTATTCCGGCATCGTACGCGACGGAGCAACCGCCCGGGATGACTAGTCCTCTTGGGTCCACCCCGATTGATTCCCAATTTTCCGGCGAAACGGTCGATGGACCATCAGGAGGCGATTCTGATCATGAGCACGAGACCCAAGACCCCTCCCACATCACCCTTCCTGTCGGCTCGGACCTTTGTCCCGTTGCTGGCCTGTTTGACCGCTCTGGCCCTGGCGATTCCGCCCTCCGCGCCGTTGGTTCAGGGCAACGACCCGGGCCTGCAAGCAGCCGGATGGGACGACGCCTCCTTCCTCAGCGACTACAACCCGATGCAGTACGAGGGTTCGATGTACCGGGTCGTCCAGCGGGTCGGTGCCCACTACGCGTGGACGCAGGGCTATACCGGACAGGGTATCGACATCGCTCTCATCGATTCTGGAGTGGTTCCCGTTGACGGCCTGACCGCTCCCGGCAAGGTGATCAACGGGCCGGACCTTTCCTTCGAGTCACAAGCCGAAAACCTCAGATATCTCGACACGTACGGTCACGGCACCCACCTGGCCGGCATCATGGCCGGTCGTGACGATGCGGTGAGCGAGCCGACCCTGGCGAATGCCTACGATCACTTCATCGGGGTCGCCCCCGACGCCCGGATTGTCAACGTCAAGGTGGCCGACTCCCGGGGAGCTACCGATGTCTCGCAGGTCATCGCCGCGATCGACTGGGTGGTGCAGCACCGCAATGACAACGGCATGAACATCCGGGTCGTCAACCTTTCGTACGGGACCGACGGCACTCAGGATTACCTCATTGATCCACTGGCCTTCGCCGTTGAGCAGGCCTGGAAAGCCGGAATCGTGGTGGTGGTGGCGGCCGGCAACGATGGTGAAGGTTCGTTGCTTCGCAACCCGGCTACCGATCCCTTCGTGATCGCAGTCGGCGCCAGCGAAGGCCAGAACATGAAGTCCCAGAAGCCGGTGGCGGACTTCTCGAGCTGTGGGACCGCGGAACGACATGTGGACGTCCTCGCTCCGGGTAAGTCGATCGTCGGTTTGCGCAACCCGGGCTCCTACGCCGACACGAACTACCCCCAGGCGACGGTGGTCGACCGGTTGTTCCTGGGCAGCGGGACCTCCCAGGCTGCCGCGGTCACCTCAGGAGTAGTGGCATTGCTGCTCGAGCAGAGACCGGAGCTGACGCCCGACGAGGTCAAGGGCCTGCTGATGAACACCGCGGAAGGAACCAGGAGGCTGGATCCAATTTGCGGCGGTGAGGGCGAGGTCGACCTCTATTCGGCACTCTGGAAGAAAGCTCCTAACAAGAAGCAGGGATTTGAGTGGTCAACCGGCACCGGCAGCCTGGAGGCGGCTCGGGGAAATAGCCATATTTACGACGAGGGTGTTGCCCTGACCGGTGAGCAGGACATCTTCGGGACGGCCTGGGATGGTGCTTCTTGGTCGACCCTGGCCGCGGCAGGTGCCTCGTGGTCGGGGGGCGACTGGAACGGTTCTACCTGGACTGGTGCGTCCTGGAGTAGCGCTTCGTGGAGTGGTGCTTCCTGGTCGAGCGCTTCCTGGTCGGGAGCTTCCTGGTCGGGAGCTTCGTGGAGCAGCAAGTCGTGGTCGAGTGCCTCGTG
>JAOTUY010000064.1 GCA_029863625.1 Acidimicrobiia bacterium | reverse complement strand
TGGTGCTTGCGCTGGCGGCCGCGTGGTTGGCGTGGGAAGTGGTGAACCTGAAACAGGCCGTATCCGGGGTGCCGCTCGGTGACGATGAGCTGTACGACCTCGTGCGCCGGATCGACAATGAGCTGGGCTTCCATGATGCGGCCATCACCGACCTCCAGCAGCGCCTGCTTCATCTCGAGCAGCTTTCCGTGACCTCTCTTCGGCGGACCGGCGTGATCAGCTATGACGCTTTCGACAACGTGGGTGGCGCCCGCTCGCGTTCCATAGCCTTGTTGGACGCCGAAGGGAGTGGGCTGGTCGTGAGCGTGCTCGTCTCTCGGACCGATACGTCGTTCTACCTCAAGAAGATCACAGCCGGGACCCCTGAGGAGCCTTTGTCGCCGGAGGAGCAGCACGCCATCCAGCGGGCCCTCCAACAGTAGGATCCGGAGCACCATGATCGATTTGGCCGTCCTGAGAGATTCCCCGGAGGCCCTGCGCGATGCCTTGCGTCGCAGGCATAACGTAATCGACGTGGATGAACTGACCGATCTGGACGAGCGTCGCCGAACAGTGAGAAGTGAAGCCGAGCGGGCCCGAGCCGAACAGAAACTGGCCGGCAAGGAGATCTCCGGTCTCGAGGGTGACGCCCGCCGGAAGGCCATTGCCGACGCCGGGCAATTGGCCGATACCTACAAACGGCTCCTCGCTGAGGCCGATGAACTCGACGAGAAGTTTCAAAAGCTGTGGATCAACGTGCCCAACATGGCGCACCCTTCGGCACCAGACGGCACCACCGAAGGAGACGCCGTCGAGATTCGGCGGTGGGGAACACCCGCCGAATTCGGTTTTGAAGTCCGAGATCATCAGGATCTCGGCGAATCGCTTGGGATTATCGATATCGAGCGGGCCGTCCGACTGTCGGGATCCCGGTTTGCCTATTTGAAGGGCAAAGCCGCTCTACTCGAGCTCGGGTTGGTGCGTTTTGCCCTGGATCGGCTCACAGCCAGGGGCTTCACACCCGTAATCCCTCCTGTGCTGGTTCGCGAAGAGGCGCTGTTCGGCACCGGTTTCTTTCCAACGGAACGTGAACAGGTCTATGCCATCGAAAGCGATGAACTCTTTCTGGTTGGCACCTCCGAGGTATCTCTGGCTGCACTCCACCTCGATGAGATCCTCGAGGCGGACGAACTCCCGATTCGCTATGCCGGGTCTTCCAGCTGTTTCCGCCGCGAAGCCGGCACCTACGGCAAGGACACCAGGGGCATCTTCAGGATGCATCAGTTCAACAAGGTCGAAATGTTCTCTTTCTGTCATCCCGAACAATCGTGGGAGGAACATGAGTACATGCTGTCGATCGAAGAGCAGGTTTGCCAGGAGCTCGAGCTTCCGTACCGGGTGGTGAACGTGGCGGTCGGTGATTTGGGTGCCCCGGCCGCCAAGAAGTACGACATCGAGGTCTGGATTCCATCGCAGGAGACCTTTCGGGAGATCACCTCATGTTCCAATACCACGGATTATCAAGCGCGCCGTCTCCGCGCTAGGTTCCGTGACGGAACCGGCAACCGCTTGTTACACACACTCAATGGAACTGTCGTGACCAGTTCGCGCACCATGCTGGCCATCATCGAGAACCACCAGCAAGGCGACGGGTCGGTGAAGATCCCCGGGGCACTCCAACCGTACGTTGGTTTCGACGTCATTGCGCCGTGAACGGGCGGGTGCCGGGTCAAGAAGTCTTCTCGGGTATCGCTCGACGTTACGACACCCTGAACCGGATCCTGTCGTTTGGTCGGGAGCAAGCCTGGCGACGGAGCGGCATCGACCGACTCCCACCGGGCAAGCTCTTGGACTTAGGAGCCGGAACCGGAGCGGCCCTGGCGGCTTTCGGTGACCGGCGGGTCGTCGCCCTGGATCCGGTGCCCGAAATGCTGGCCCTCAACCCCGCCTCCGTCCGGGTGGTAGCGGTCGGCGAGGAGCTGCCATTCGCCGACGGCTCCTTCGACAGCGTGTTCTCTGCCTACGTATTTCGCAACCTCACCTCTATTCCCGATACGTTGCGGGAAATCGGGCGTGTGTTGCGGCCCGGCGGCAAGGCAACCGTGATCGGGTTGGGGCGTCCCCGGGGATCGTTGGCTGCATCAGTTCACCGAGCGGGCACGGCATTGGTGCTTCCGCTCGCAGGGGCCGCCGTCGGAGCCCGCCGTGAATACACCTATCTACATCATTCGCTGGACAAACTGCCACCTCCGGAGGAGCTCTTCGGTGGTGGCCCCCTGCAGGTCGAGGACATATGGCGAATGGGTCCGCTCGGTTTCGTCTACGGCGCCTTGCTCGTCAAGCGGTAACAGCGACCGACACCGCCCCGCCAGGCTCTCGTGTCCCGGGGTCGCGGTACGAAGTACGCAATACGAAGTACGGCCGCCCCCAGGCGGCCCGTTATGACCGTGCACCCTGCCGTCGAATGCCGCTACCCGGCGCTTCCCCAGTCGCCGGCTCCAGCCAGGCGCTCCTGCGGCACCCGGGGCTGAGCGCTTAGGGCTGCTTCCTTCCGGACCTGACCCAATTCACGAAGTCCCGCCGCGCAGGACCCGGCCTTCAACGCCACGTGCTGGGTGCTGACCCAAGTGGCGGTCACCCTCGGGCAGGGATTCGGCCCCGCTTGTAGAGGGTTTCGGGTACAGGGCACCCCTAGCGCCCCGCCTAGCACGATCAGGGAAATGGTAGCCGTCTACGATCGGCTACCTGCCGTCCGCCCGGAGGTACTGGATACAAAGTACAAAGTACGAAATACGGAGCCGGGCATCGCCCGGCTCCTCTTGAGCGGAGGGAGAGGGATTCGAACCCTCGAGGGCGGGTAAACGCCCTACGGCATTTCGAGTGCCGCGCACTAGGCCGGACTATGCGATCCCTCCGGTGGCGAGGATTGTACCGTGGCTCCGTCCCCCGAAAGAAGTGAACCCGGTGACAGAATGGCACTGGAGACGAGGAGCAGGTTATGGGAAGCGAGATTCGTTCTGAGGTAGGCCGTTTGCGGGCAGTGATCGTCCACCGACCTGATCTGGAGCTGCATCGTTTGACCCCGGGTAACAAGGACGAGTTGCTATTCGATGAACTGGTGTGGGTCGAAAAAGCGCGCGAGGAGCACGATGCGTTCAGCGCAACCATTGCCGATTCCGGGGCACAGGTCCTGCATCTGTCGACGCTTCTGGAGGAGGTGCTCACCGACCGCGAGTTGGCGTTCGAATTCGTCGAGGCTCACGTCACCGAAGATCTGTGCGGGCGACGTCTGGCCGAGCGGGTGCGCCGCTTCCTGCTCGAGTTGACGGTTCCAGATCTGGTGCGCCATCTTATCGGAGGGGTCACCCTGGAAGAGGTGGGCGAGACGGAAGGGCTGGTTGCTGCACTGCACGGACCCGACGATTTCATACTGACTCCGCTCCCCAATGCGGTCTTCATGAGGGATTCGTCTGTTTGGGTGGGTAGTGGCGCAATCCTCAATCCCATGAACCGGCCGGTCCGACAACGCGAAACAAACCTCCTTCGCTTGGTCTACGGACTGCATCCACTCTTTGCCGGATCGCCGATCTGGTTCGGCGACCAGCCCGGCGAGCATTACCCGGCGTCCGTGGAAGGCGGGGACGTGCTGGTTGTCGGCGACCGAGGACTGGCGATCGGTATTTCCGAAAGGACGACCCCGTCTGGCGCGGCGGCCCTGGCCGCCCAGTTGTTCGAGCAAAACGTGATCGATCGGATTCTGGCGGTTGAGCTCCCAAAAGCGCGCAGCACGATGCATCTCGACACCGTGGTGACCATGGTCGACGTCGACGCGTTTGTTCTGTACACGAAGATCAGACATCAGGTACGGGTTTTGCAGGTGACTTCTGGGGCAAAGGGTCATCTGAAAGTGGACGAAGTAGAAGACCTCGTTGCCGGACTGGCCTGGGCAACCGGGCTGGGCGAGGTCCGGACTATCGAACCGCCGATCCACAGCATCCAGGCCGAGCGTGAGCAGTGGAACGACGCCAATAACACCTTTGCGCTGGCTCCCGGCGAGGTGGTGGCGTACGAACGGAACGTTGCCACCAACGAGGTCCTCGAAGATGCGGGCATTACCGTGCATCGAATCCCTTCGTATGAGTTACCGCGGGGGAGAGGCGGCCCGAGGTGTATGACCTGTCCCGTGCGAAGAGATCCGCTCCCGAGTTAACGTCGCTGTTCGAAGAACTCGCTCAGCTGGGCTGCGCATTCGTCGGCGAGGATCTCGCCCTCTAATTGGATGTGGTGGTTCAGACGCTGATCTTGCGGGATGTTGTAGAGGCTCCAGGCGGCGCCGGCTTTCAGATCGGGGGCGCCAAATATGATTCGTTCGAGGCGCGCCAGCACGGCGGCCCCGGCACACATGGCGCAAGGCTCGAGGGTCACGACCAGGGTGTGGCCCGTCAAACGCCAATCCCCTCGCGCTCGGGCGGCTGCTGAGAGGACCAGAACCTCGGCATGGGCAGTTGGATCCTGGAGTTCTTCGCGGCGATTGTGGTCCGAAGCGATCACCTCGCCGTTCGGGTCGAGCAGGACGGCACCGACCGGCACATCGCCATGGGCGGGGGCCCGGGCGGCTTCGGTGAGGGCGGCCCGCATGGCGGATTCGAGTTGGGCGTATTCCATGGGGCTTTACACTATGACGCTATTGGAGGGATCGCATAGTCTGGCCTAGTGCGCACGCCTGGAAAGCGTGTAGGGGGTTCACGCTCCCTCGAGGGTTCAAATCCCTCTCCCTCCGCTCAAGGACGCCGGGCTTCGCCCGGCGTCGTACTTTTGTACTTTTGTACTTTGTACTTTGTACTTTGTACCTTGTACTTCGTACTGCGGTGGCGGAGCCATCGCCTTGGAGGGATGACCGAGCGGACGAAGGTGGCAGTCTTGAAAACTGCTGTGGGGTTCACGCCCCACCGTGGGTTCGAATCCCACTCCCTCCGCTGAAGAGATCCTTCTCTACTGGGTTGTTCGAGGTATCTGAGTAGCTCTCCTCAAAGCGGCCAGACTTATGTCTTAGAACACGCCGGTTGATGCATTGTGCTGGCTGCGATGTGGTTACTTGCGTGGCATGGCGAGGAGTTCTGTCCATTCGCCCGCGTTGAGGTCGATAGCCCACACATTGCCATCGGCGTTGACCCAGAAGCTCCCGTACACGCCATGGATGAGTACGAGGCGGTGGTTGATCGGGTCGCCGACCATGGCACCGAACGCGGCATACCGGGAGTTGTTCGGAGGAATCGCGAAGCATGAGGTCCATGCCGAGGTGCCGGGGTCAAAGCCGCAGATCTGGTCGGGGAATCGCGGGCCGACAATCCCGCCATCCCCCCAAACACCCTCTGCGACGTAGACCGTGTCTGCCGCTGGACCGTACTGCGCATGTGGGTACCCGAAGGAGATAGCCGGGGTGGCGGTCGTGATGAGGGTCTGGTCGCCGGTGCGGGGATCGACCAAGGCGGTGATGTCGTCGACGGAGGTGAAGATCAGGCGGTCGGATTCTTGCGAGTAGCCGAGGAGTTCGAAACGGGTGTAGTCCTGTCCCTGTTGTTCCCAGAGACGGCCGATCAGTGTCCACGTGTTCGTGTCCACGTCGTAGGCCCAGGTTTCCAGGTAGCTGTCTGTGAGGTCGGTCGTGATGATCAGACCCGAGATCGGATCGTAGACAGCACCCATGGGGATGATGAGGCCATAGCCGATGGTGTCGTTGCGTGGCTGGGTCCAGGTGTTGGTGTTGGCGTCGTAGACCGAGATGTGTTCGTAGCCAAGGGCGACGGTGCGGTCGGAGTCGACGTCGTAGACCAGTCCGGCGTTGAGGTTTCCGATCATCGCCCCGGTTGGGTTCGTGCGATGCCAGGTGTTGGTACAGACGTCGAAGGTCCAGGTTTCGCCGAGGGTGTCGACATAGACGATGCGGCCTGTGTGCCGGTCGAATGCGGCGGCCAGGAGGGATGTCCAGCGGGCCTCGGGACGGTCTTGTTCGGCCGGACCGGGAGCGTTTGGATCGGTGCCGGGGGGACAGGTGGCGGCGGGTGGGGCGGGTTTTGCTCGGGTGGTGGCCAGGATGGGATGCCAGGTCCCTGCCCGAGCGGTCACGGTGGTGGGCGGGGAAGGTGTCTCTTTGACGGGCATTTCGAGGCGGGTGATGTCGATACCGTCGAAGCCGATCACACCACCGTCCCGGGACGGCATCCACAACGTCCCGGAGGCGTCCACCGCGGCGAACATGCCGATCCCAGTGACGCCGGGGAAAGCCGTCCAGGTATCGCCGTCGAATCGGGAAACACCATTCTGATGGACCGCCCAGACCGTCCCGTCGGCCCCGACCGCCACGTCGGGGGCATCGTCGAGCAACCCATCAGCGGTGGTGTAGACGGTCCACGTCGACCCGTCGAGCCGGGCCGCGCCGGCGCCCGGGGAACCGTCACCGCTCACCGAACCTACCCACACGGTTCCATCGGGGGCAGCAGCCACGTTGTCGCTCAACGGAGCGGGAAGACCGTCTACGCTCGGGTAGTGGGTCCAGTTGGCACCATCGAACGCAAAGACGCCCTCCAATCCGTGGGTTCCCGCCCATACGGTTCCATCCGCAGCCACATCAAGAAAGCCGGTCCACGGCACGGAGACGCCCTGGTCGAGCGAGAGTGGCGCCTCGAACGTCTGCCACTCCGAACCGTCGAACCGCGCCAGGTCGCGCTCCCCAAACGCGGTCCAGACCGCCCCGTCCGGGCCGACCGCCATCGGTCCTTCGGAGAGGGGCGCCGAGAAGGTGGTCCAGGAGCCGTCGAACCGGGCGATCCACCCAGATCCCCTTGTCCACACGGTCCCATCCGATCCGACGGCGACAACCCAGACATCGTCAGTGGGCAGCCCATCCTCGGTCGAATACAACGTCGGTGTTCCGGTTGCGAGGTTCCAATGGGCGATGCCAGCGTCCGTCGCCGCCCACAAGCTCCCGTCGGGAGCCACGGCAAACCCCCTCACGTCTTAGGCAGCCGAGCCCGCCGGCAGCGGGGCGGTGGTTGTTGTGGGGGCAGGCTCTTCCATGAATTCTGGTTGACCATTGTTCAATAGCACGACCAAGCCGATGACACCGAGGACCAGTAGACAAGCGGCGGTGAACACCACCGCCGGTTTCATCCGCCAGTGCTGGACTCTTCGGGCCGGTGCGACCGGGGGCGCCGTTTGGGGTATGGGGGTGCCGGTTTGTCGCCCCTGTTGGATCAGAACCGCCACGGCGGCAGCTTCGTCCGAGTCAACGAGTGTGTGAGGCTGCGGCACCGGATTGGCCTCCCGGACTGCAAATTCGAGTCGACTGAGATCTTCACGCCTCACGGGTCCACTCCTGTGTTTGCAGTGTCTGTTGGGTTCCGCTCGTCCATTCATGTCCGGCTTGGTGGTAAACGCTGCGGAGTCTTCTCAACGCTTTGGCGTAGCGTTGCTCGGCGGCGTGACGGGAACACCCCAGTAGCACAGCGATGTCGTCGTAGCTCGCTTCCTCCCAAAGACGCAACTGAATCACCTCACGATCGATCGATCGGAGCCGATCCAGCGCGGCGACCACCTCACAGTTCTGCGCCCGTTTGACCACCAGCACCTCAGGATTCTGCGGGGGATTGACCGGCACCGTGGCCATCCGCACCAGGAGCCGTCGGACGCGCCGGTTGGTTCTTTGGCGGTTACGCAGAACATTGCGGGCAATACCGAACAGCCAGAGACGAGCTTCTTGGCCGTCCGGCGCATGATCGATTCGACGCCAGGCCGCCAGGAACACGTCGGCGGCGGCCTCCACAGCGTCCTCGTGTTTCAGCCGCCGCAGGAAGTAGGCGAGCAGATCGGGATACTGAGGCTCGTACAACGACCTGAATCTTGCTTCTTGATCCACTCGTTCCCCGCCTGACTACCCGCCGAACACCCCTACATGTCCGGCAGTAGGGAATACTCTCCACCCAATCGTCTTCGAAGTTGCCACCCGGGGCTAGGGGCAGAAGTAGGAAATCGCATTGCGCGGGAACGAGCGACTGCTTGACCGACCGGAGCTTCCTTCAATCTTGTCCGGACTCGGTGCCATTCCCGGTGCCATGGCGTCCGTCAGCCAACGGAACTACACGGAACTAGACGGAACTCGATTACCGAAATCGCCAATATGGCCCGGAATGAACGGCCATGGACGGGTCTGAACGGCAATAAGCGGATCTCGGGACGTCCGTCTTGAAAACTGCTGTGGGGTGCACGCCCCACCGTGGGTTCGAATCCCACTCCCTCCGCAAAGTCCTATGACACCGCTCACCGCTGCCGAACGGTCAATGTCCCACGGAGCGCGCGAGACCCCGCGATTTCATTGTGCGACCATGCCTTGCGGCGGTTCGGTGTGTGTATCCGACGCGCGCCCTGCCGTGGGTGGTTCACAGCGCGGGCAAACCTGTCGGGTGCACCAATATCGTCAGCGAGCCACCCAGATCTGAGGTTGCAGAAGGCTACGCCTCCGCCAAACGCTTCAGGTTGGGCGGCGTGGTGATACCTGGTCGGGAACTTGTCGGTCCGCCCGGGCCAGAGCAAGACCGGACCAGGCAGAATCGGATTGCCGGTACCGTGTCGGCGTGGATTCACACCGGCCTGATGAAGATTCTCTGGAGCTTGCTCCTCGATTCGGCAGAGCGGTTCGCTTGCTTGCTCTCGCGGTGGTGATCGCACTGATTCTCTTGACTGTCGTGCCGGTGTTGGTGAGAACAACACGACCGTTGCCGAGCCCGACGACCACCCAACCAGGCGTCGTGGCCGTTGACGAGATCCGGTAGCCCGCAAGCGCGACTCCGAATCCCGGCGCTCTACTCGGAAAGCGGGGCGAGAGCGGCCAACAGATGTTCCCGGTAGGCCTCAAGGGCGTTGCGACCCTGGGGGGTGAGGGAGATGGTGGTTTGCGGTTGTTTCCCGTTGTATCCCTTGACCACGTCCACGTACCTTGCTTCTTCGAGCTTCGAGAGGTGAGAGCCAAGGTTTCCCCAGGTGAGGCCGGTTTGCTGAAGCAGGTAGGTGGCATTGGCGCTCTCGACGACGAAAAGATTGGTCATGATGGCGAGGCGAGCCGGTTCATGGATCAAACGGTCGACGGCCACCGGAGGCTCAGGGCGAGGCATTGGTAGCTTCGGTGATTGACCGGACCGGATATTCCCTCAGGAAGCGGGTCAGCTTGAACAGGCCGATCATCACGATGACGGCAGCCGGGCCTCCTAAGGCGATCCACGGCGGGACACGATAGTTCCAAAGGACATCGGGCAAGACCATCAGCGGCATGGCCAACCCGAAGAGGAACCCGTGGAGGTAGAAACGCGGTACGTCCAGCAAGTACGCCATTGCCCCAAACACCACCACGGCATTGATGAACCACACCAGCGGCATGAGAACCTCGAGGCTGACGAGCGAGACACCTCCCGCCGCGACAAGCCCGAAGAGAATCAAACCGACTACCACAGAACCCAAGAGAGCGAGACGCACGTTGATGATCCGGCGTTTCCGTCTCGGCCCAGGCTTGAACTCGCCAAGCCGTGACCGCAGCAAGCGGCGGCGCACAGTCATCAGCACCACAACCAGTACGACAGACATTCCGAACATGGACAAGACACCGGCCGTCTCGCTCGCTATCCAATCTTGAACCAGAGCTCCGACGGCCATTGTTCCCAGCATCAGGCCCAGGAACACGTCGAAGATCCCGTCCTCGTAGAACCTGCGGAAGGCCCGCTTCTCGAGTGTCTTGAGATCGGTGAGCCCGGTCATCGCTGCACCTCCATTATCTGTGCAATACAGAGTACTCTGCAAGACAGAGCATATCATGGGGGTCTGGTCGGAGTCAAGGGTTGGAGCTTGGAACCGGGAACTTGTAACTTGTGAATGCCACCGGTCTGTGACCGGGGGCTCGGAGAGGTGGCCGAGCGGTCGAAGGCGCTCGCCTGCTAAGCGAGTAGGGGGTTTAGAGCTCCCTCGAGGGTTCAAATCCCTCCCTCTCCGCCCATGTAACCAGGACTCAATGGCTGGTTACAGGTTTCAGGTGATAGGTGGCAGGTTTCGGGAACCACGCTTGAGGTTTTGTTTTGGGGCCAAGTTACGACCCGGAACCTGGACCTTCCGGCAGCACTCAGTACCGCCAGCGCATCCACGGTGACCATTTCGTTCGCCAACGGTGATCATCCGGCAGGTCGTGGCGTACTGGGCACCTGACTGGCTATCTGGCGATGAAATACTTGGCCCGCGGGTGGTGGCAGATGATGGCTGAGGTAGTTTGCTCGGGCTGGTATTGCCAACCGGTCTCCTCACTCACGGTTATGCCGATCCGTCCGGCGTCGAGGAGGTCGGCCACCCGGGCGTTGTCTTCGAGGTCGGGACAGGCCGGGTAACCCCACGAGTATCTGCCGCCGCGGTACTGCTGGCGGAATAAGCCTTGCAGCGACGGGCCGTCCTCGTCGACAAAACCCCATTCGGCGCGGATCCGGTGGTGCCAGAACTCGGCCAGGGCTTCGGCCATTTCGACCGCCAGGCCGTGCAGAAACAGGTATTCGCGGTAGTGATGGCCGGCGAACAGTTCCGCCGCCCGTTCCGACGCTCGTTCGCCCATCGTGACGATGTGGAAAGCGGCGTAATCGACATCGCCTCCGAGTGGTCGATGAAAGTCCGCGATGCAGAGGTTGGGAGTCGAGGCTTGGCGGGGGAAGGCGAAGCGGGTTTTTTCCCGTGATCTGGTTTCGTCCTCCCAGATGATGAGGTCGTTCCCGTCGGAATTGACCGGGAAGTACCCGTAGACCACTTGGGGCACGAGGAGGTGATCTTCCTTGGCGCGGCTCAGCTGTTCACGCAGTAGGGGCCGGATTCGGGCTTTGAACGCCTGGTCGTCCTCGTCGTTCGTCGGGCGAAAGTGCCACTGGTTGCGGAATAATGCCGTTTCGTTCAGATAGGCGGCGATGTCGTCGACGGCGACGCCCTTAACGAGGCTGGAATCGAGAAACGGTGGTTGGTGGATCTTGTTGTCGGCTTCGACCTCCAGAGAGCGACCTGTGTGCGTGGTGGTGGGCGCAGGCCGCTCACGGCGAGGAGGGAGGGCACGGCCACCTTCCTTGCGACCAAATTCCGGATCATCGAGATGGGCGTTGGTGGCGATCTGTTCCATTACGGCCAGTCCTGCAAAGGCATCCTTTCCGTAGAACAACGGACCGGGATAGACCTCTCGCAGGTGTCGTTCTACGTACGAGCGGGTGAGCGCCGCCCCGCCCAGAATGATCGGCAGGTGCGATAACCCACGATCGATCAATTCGACCAGATTGTCACGCATAATCAGGGTGGATTTGACCAGCAACCCGCTCATTCCAATGGCATCTGCGTTGGTCTCCAGGGCCTTCTCGATCATCGCCCCGATGCCGACCTTGATGCCGAGGTTGTGGACCTTATAACCGTTGTTGGTGAGGATGATGTCCACCAGGTTCTTGCCGATGTCGTGGACGTCTCCTTTGACCGTCGCCAGGACGATCGATCCACGGCCGGCAACGTCGGCTCGCTCCATGTGCGGTTCGAGATACGAGACGGCCACCTTCATCGTTTCGGCCGACTGCAGGACGAAGGGGAGTTGCATGTCACCCGACGCGAACAGGTCGCCAACGGTTCTCATGCCGGTCAGGAGGATCTCGTTGATGATGGTGAGAGCGGGCATGCCGCCGGCGAGGGCTTCATCCAGGTCGCCGGTCAGCCCGTCCCGGTCGCCCTCTACGATCCGATGCTCGAGGCGTCGCTCCAGGGTCCAGTCGCTCCGGTCTTCCGGTTTGATCGCGGCTGCCTGAACGTTCGCGAACAGCTCCAGGATCCGGGCGAGCGGGTCGTACGTTTCTGTGCGTCGGTCATAGATCAGATCGAGCGCCGCTTGCTTCTGCTCGGCCGGGATGCGATGTAGCGGCTGGATTCGAGCCGCATGCACGATGGCTGCGTCGAGCCCATGTTCGATCCCCTCATGCAGGAAGACCGAGTTAATCACATGACGGGCGGCCGGATTCAAACCGAACGAGACGTTAGAAACGCCGAGAATCGTATGAACGCCCGGCAACTCAGCTTTGATTCTGCGGAGGGCCTCAAGAGTGGCGAGGCCATCACCGCGAAGATCTTCGCCACCGGTGCTCAAGGGGAACGTGAGAGGGTCGAAGATCAAATCCCCGGGTTCCAGGCCGTAACGTTGAACCGCCAGTTGGTGGATCCGGTGCGCGACCCGCAACTTCCATTCGAGGTCCCGGGCTTGGCCCTCCTCGTCGATGAGCAGGCAAATCACTGCCGCCCCGTACTCGCGGGCCAGCGACATGACCCGATCGAAACGGGATGTTTCTCCCTCGCCGTCCTCGAGGTTGGCCGAATTGAGAACCGCCCGGCCACCGATCCATTGCAGACCGGTCTCGAGAACCTCCGGCTCGGTGGAATCGAGCACGACGGGAACCCCGACCTGCCCGGTGAACCGTTGCGCTATTTGATCCATGTCCCCGCTGCCGTCCCGACCGACGTAGTCGACACTGAGATCCACGAGGTGAGCACCTTCGCGGATCTGGTCCCGGCCCATCTGCACGGCCGTATCCCAATCTTCGGCCAACAGGGCCTGTCGGAACTGCCTAGACCCGTTGGCGTTGGTCCGTTCACCCACGATCAGAAATGATGTGTCTTGGCGGAAGGGCACGAAACTGTAGGTGGAGGCCGCCCCGGGTTGGTGGTCCGGGCTTCGTTGTGAGGGGGTCAGGTCACGCACTGCCTGTACGACGGTGCGGAGATGTTCGGGAGTTGTCCCGCAACAGCCACCGACCACCGTCACGCCAAGTTCGGTGATGAAGCGGGTGTGATATTGAGCCAGCTGGGTTGGGGAGAGGTCATAACAGACGGCCCCGTCGCGCACCTCGGGGAGTCCGGCGTTGGGGATCACCGAGATCGGCATCCGCGCGTGGCTGGCCAGATAGCGGAGGTGTTCCGTCATTTCGGCCGGACCAGTCGCGCAGTTGATCCCGAACACGTCGGGCCGCATCGGATCAACGGCGGCCAGAGCAGCGCCGATTTCGGTGCCGGGCAGCATGCGTCCCGTCGCTTCGATCGTGACCTGGGCCTGGATGGGGACGGCCCTATCGAGGCTGGCCATGGCGCGGCGAGTGCCATTGATGGCTGCTTTGAGCCCGAGGAGATCGAACTGGGTCTCGATGATGAACAAATCGACGCCGCCCTCGAGTAGTCCAACTGCCTGTTCCTCGTAGGCATCTCGCAGTTCCCGGTAGGTGATCTGTCCCAGGGTGGGGAACTTGGTCCCAGGACCGATCGAACCCGCTACCCAACGAGGATGATCGGCGCTGGCGTAGTCGCCTGCTACCTCTTTGGCGATCCGGGCGGCGGCCACATTCAGTTCGTGTACCCGGTTCTGCAATCCGTATTCGGAAAGCGGGACGGAAAACCCGCCGAAGCTGTTGGTTTCGATGACGTCGACGCCCACTTCGAGGAAGGCGGCGTGTACCGCCTGAACTACATCAGGTCGAGTGACGCTCAACAACTCGTTGCAGCCCTCGAGGTTGTCACTACCGAAATCGTCGGCGGTGAGGCCGGCCTGCTGCAAAGAAGTGCCCATGGCGCCGTCGTAGACCACCACCCGGTTGGTCGCCGCTTCGACGTAGTCCGTCATTTCGCTCCTTCTTATAGATCGGAGAGGAGCGAAGCCGCCGCCTCATCGATCAGGCCTTGGCACCTTGATCCGCGAGGGTCGGTTGCCGCGGTTTCATCGGGCCTGTCCCTCCACCGCTCGAGATGAGTCTGCCAGAGCCTACCCCGGGTGAGTTGGTGGTCAAGGTGTCGGGTTTCGCATCGCTCCAGGGTCGACTACCTTTACGGGGCAAGCTCCCGTTTCCGGGAGTCGTGCGCCCGTAGCTCAATTTGGATAGAGCGTCTGACTACGGATCAGAAGGTTGGGGGTTCGAGTCCCTCCGGGCGTGCCACCGAAACCCCTGTGAATACAGGGGTTTCGGCTATCTCCCACTGAGCGTCACGACCTCTGGTCCGTATTTGGTCCGCATTTGGTCCGCGAGAGCCCGGCTCCGCAGCCCATCCAGGGCCACCGCCAGGGTGTCCATGTCAGAGGGGAATAGATGCCCGTAGCGGTCCATCGTCACAGAAATCGACGAGTGACCGAGGTGGACCTGGATGGCTTTCGGGTGCGCGCCCTGGGCAATGAGCAGGGATGCGCACGTGTGTCGCAAATCGTGGATTCGAAGGCCGTCGGGGAGCCCTGCCGCGGCGACCGCCTTGTACCAGACCTGGCGTCGGAAGTTCGAGTTGCGGAGGGGCTGTCCTTGGGGCGAGGTGAAGACCAGCGCGTCTGGGTGCTCGTCTACGTGTCGCGCGAGGTGCTCGGCCAAGAGGTCCCGGAGGAAGCTTGGAAGCACCACAACACGGCTGCGGTTTGTCTTGGTGGGGCCGAAGTGGAGCTTGCCCCGGGCTTCCGACAAGGACTCGGCTACCTCGATGCGTGACCGGAGCAACTGACACCGCTTGCGACGTAATGCGGCCGCCTCTCCCCAACGGAGTCCTCCATAGGCGAGTAGATACACGAGCGTGGCGTAGTGCTCTCGAATCTCGAGCGCAAGACGCTCAACCTCCTCCGCCGACAAGAAGAGCATCTCAGGATCGGGCTGGCGGGCGACTTTCACCCCAGTTGCAGGGTTGACGACCAGGTAGCCGGCTTCGACGGCGAGCTGGAGCATGCTGTTGAGCACCTGCCGAGCCTGTCGCACCCCGGAGTGACCGAGGCCTGAGGCCCGGAGATCGGCTACCCATTCCTCTACCGCCATACGGTCGACGTGTCGGAGTTCGAAATCTCCGAAGGTAGGTAGAACATGAGCATGCAGGTTGGACTCGTAACCGGCCAGGGTTTTCGGTTTTAGGTGGGCCTTGGTTAGAAGCCACCGATCGGACCACTCGGCAACCGAGGTCTTGGAAAGGCGGGGGTCTGTCCACGCACCTCTCAGCTTGTCTGCCTCTACGGTGATGGCGAACCGTTCGGCGTCAGTCTTCCGCAAGAAGCTCCGGGCTCGTTCTCGACCTGTTGGGTCTCGGTATCTCACCTGCCACGGCCGGCGTCTTTCGGGTCTGCGCTGAATGTGCGCCATTCTCGTGCCTCTTTCCTCGTCCCTTCCAATCAAAGCGCATTTGTCCCGCCCGCGTCGTTGCTAGGTGTGCTCGCAACCGGACGGGCCTTCCGTCAACGAGCTCTTTCTAGGAGCCGGCCCTTGATCCATCGGTCGATATCGCTCTTGCGGTAGCGGAGGTGCCGGCCGGCTCGGAAGCCGGGGCGTCCTTCTCCGCGGTGGCGCCAGGCGTAGAGGGTTGCGAGGGGGACTTCGAGGTAGTCGGCGAGTTGTTGGGCTGAGATCAGTGGTTCGAGGTTGTTCATCCCCCGACTTTGGGTTGGGACCCTCTTATTTCGATGTTATTTGAGTGTCAGCAGCCCTTTCATTCTGTTTCTATTTCGGTTGTTTCCTCTGCTCAGAGCGTCTTTTTGGAGATGTTCGAGATCGGTGCATACCGGGTCGTGTTCGACGAGTTGGGGTGGCGAGTTGGAGGGCTACTGACACTCTGCTGAGAGGGTGGTCGTGTCTAGTAGCCGATATGGAGCCTGTTGGCAGCGTCGATAACAGCGAAGATCGGAACCGCATCACAGGGCGGGCGTTCG